>CAZEVN010000218.1:0-2523 GCA_964515145.1 uncultured Enemella sp. | reverse complement strand
AGCCCCAGGAGACCACGGAACCGACCCCGAGCAGGACCCCCACGGCCACGCCCACCCGGCGTACCAGCGCGACACCGTCCGCCAGCCCGACCGCCACGCCGAGCCCCACAGCCTCGACGAGCACCCTGCCGACCGAAGGTCCCGGCATCAACTCGCTGATGGTGCGCCGGGAAACGTCACCGCATGCGGGCATGGACTATGTGCACGTGCGTTATGAGCTCTGTTCCGGCTCGGGGACGGCCACTGTGGTCGGCCCGGTCGCCGAGGAGGGCGGCCAATCGATCACGACGCTCACGCCACCGGCGGACATCGGTCCGCGGCTGGGCTCGGGCGGCAGCATCGGCGCCTATGAGTGCATCCCACGCGGGGTCACGCTGCTCGTGGACGACCGCGCGACGACGGGGACGATTGGGGTGCTGATGACCTTCGCCGCCGGGACGCCCGAGACCCGATACAACGGCATGCACAGCGTGTCGTTCACGATTCCCTGACTCGGGCGAGCCAAGTCTCGACCTCGGCGGCGTGGGAGTCCATCCACTTGCGCGCCGCTGCGAGGGCATCGAGGCCGTCGAGCTGCATCGAGCAGTCCATGACGTTCACGTCGGCGACGGTGTAGCGAACCCTGCCCAGGACGTCCCGCGTCCGCTCCGGCAGCTTCGCCCAGGCGTCCTTGTGGGCCAGCAGCGACGCCCTGTCCGGCGGCGGGAACACCCCCTTCGGATCCGCGAGTGGGCGCAGGTCATGCACCTCGTTGAGGAACATCGGCTGCCACATCGGGGTTGCGAACCAGTCGCGGGCCTGCATGCGTTCGTTGACGTTGTTGATGACCGCATCGATATCCCCGTGGACGTGCTCCCAACCGAGCGCATCGAGTCCATATTCGACCACCAATCTGTCGGAGCGCATGCTCAGTCCTGCGCTGCCCTTGGTGCCCTGCACGACCCGGGTGGTGAACTTCTCGGCAACCTCGGGACGCGCGAGATCGGCGAGCGACCGGACAGCCTCATCGACATAGTCCGGCACCGCCCAGAAGAAGATCGCATCGTCATAGAGCGGCGCGACCTCGACCGCGGAGTCCTTGACCATCTCCCAATAGACCTCGTGCCCATGAGGCAGCCAGGCATCGGCGAAGAGGTCGTGCTCACCGGAGCCGAGGAGGGGATACATGTCCGGATGGGCGCCCTCGACCACCTCGACCTCGTGACCGAGCCGGATCAGCACCTCCTCAACCACCGCAGCGGCGACCTGATGGAACGACTCATCAATCCGGCCCAGAACAACCTTGTCCAGCGACATGCCCAGCTCCTGTCTCGCGTCTCCGGCCACTATGTCAGGGTCGCCCGCAGCGCCAGCAGTCGGGCCGCCTGCGCCCGACGGTCGTCGCGGGGCACACGGATTTCGACGATCTCGCGTCCGCTGACGGGCTCGGCGAGGAGCGTACGCAGAGTCGCCAGGTCGGTCACTTCGCGATGGCGCCAGCCATAGGCCTCGGCCAGTGGCGCGATGGTCACGCCGGTCGGGGTGCCGAAGATCCGCTCGAACGACTCGGCATATTCCTCCGCCCCCTGCTCCAGCAGGTGGAAGATCGAACCCCCGTCGTCGTTGACCACCACGACCCGCAGGTCGGGCGCTCGCTCGAGCGGCCCGATGAGCAGGGATCCCACATCGTGCAGGAACGTCAGGTCTCCCAGCAGCACCGTCGTCGCGCCGTGAATGAGCGCTATCCCCTGCGCGGTGGCGAGAGTGCCGTCGATGCCCGCGAGCCCGCGATTGGCGTACGCCCGGGGCGCGGTCTCGCCGACCGGCGCGAGGTCGAGGTCCCGGATGGGGTTGGAGGATCCGATGACGAGCGTGTCGTCGGAGGTGAGGGATTGCCAGACCGCCGCTGCGACCGTCAGGCCGGAGAGCTCGTCACCGAGTTCGGCGTCGATGCGGTCCCCGAGTTCCAGGCCCGCCATGATCCATTGCATGTCCCAGCCGGTGCCATCCGGCACGATCTCGACCGCATCGAAGACCCGCGCGACGTTGGCCCCCGGGTCGACCCACCGCGCACCGGCGGTGACCGCGATGACCTCGACATCGTCACGGGCCAGCAGCCGGGAAACCGGTCTGGACAGGGTGGGGTGCCCGAAGAGCAGCACGCGCGTGATCTCCCCCGCGAGCTCGGTGTCGAGCAGCAGCCGATAGGTCCGGATCGCCGGCCCGAAGCGGGCATTGCCGGACGGCTCGCTCAGGATCGGGACCTCCGACCACATCGCGAGCCCCGCCGCCCGATCACCGACCGCCGGCGGGCAGTCGCCGACGAGCGCGACCGTCCCGCGGGAGGGGACGCGGACCACGTTCGGCGTCATCACGGGTGGAGTGACCCGCGTCGGGGTGACCTCGGGCCAGGTGTCCTCGGTCGGGACCAGCGGTTCGGAGAACGCGACGTTGAGTTGCACGGGTCCCGGGTCGTGCGTGCGTACGCCGAGTGTCGCCGCCACCAGCCGAGAGACCTGGAAAGCCCAGGCCCGGGGCGTACCC
>CAZEVN010000217.1:0-2543 GCA_964515145.1 uncultured Enemella sp. | reverse complement strand
CGGCACATGCGCCGAGATCGACGCATTGTTGATGATCCGACCCCCCTCGCCGCGGCCCAAATCGCTGGCGTACACCACGACCAAGCACGCCATCGCCGGCCTGACCAGGTCGATCCTGTTGGACGGTCGGCCCCACAACATCACGGCCACCCGGCTCGATATCGGCAATGCGGCGACGGCCATGACCGGGTCTTTCGTCGATGCGTTGCAGGCGGATGGGTCACGGAAGGCCGAGCCGACGTTCGACCCGGATCACGTGGCGCGATTGGTCGCCAATGTCGTGGACCTGCCGCATGACATCGCCGTGCCGGAGCTCATGGTCATGGCGGCCGGGATGCCGTTCATCGGGCGGGGATAGGCGTACGCCCGGCATCGACAGGGCCGAGGCAATCCGCCTCAGAGGCCCCGGCGACGATCGCGCTCGCGACGCCAGACCTCACCCCAGGACGGGATGGTCATGGAGTGGGCCCGGCGGGTCTGCTGGCGCGAGACGAGCAACATGATCCAGCAGAAGATCCAGAGTGGGATCTGGGCGGCCATGGCGAGGCGATAGTCGCCGAGCGTCGGGGTCTGGCCGCCGGTGGCGAGGTCGAGGGCGATGCCGATGAACAGCACGGCGATGAGCACGAACGTGAATCCGGCCATGACGACAAGACCGCTGGCGGTGCCCATGCGGTGGGGCGGGTTGAACGTGCGGCCGTGATCGAGGCCGATGCCCGAGCCGGGGCCGGCGATCGAAAGACCGATGACGAGGGCGACCAGCAGCCACATCGGCGCGGGTCCGGGCCAGACGAAGATCACGAGCCACGGCACGATGCCGGCGAGGGAGGCGAGCATCGCCAGGGTGCTGCGGCGCATCGGATGGCGTCGGGTGAGCTGGCCGATGATGGGCGCGGCGATGATCGACCCGATCACCATGACGGTGAACAGGGCGCCGGCCGCCGCGGGGGAGAGTCCCTCACCCTCGATCAGATAGGGGAAGCCCCACATCAGCCCGAACGCCAGGGCGCCGAAGCACGACAGGGCGTGTTCGAACATGCCAAGCCGGGTCCCCGGTTCGCGGACGACTTCGACCAGCTGCGAGAAGAACCGCTCGGCGATGTGGGTGTCGCGGCGTACCTGTCCTTTCGGGCTGTCGCGAATGACCAGGAACGCGACGACGGCCACGATCAGGCCGCCGATCGCGAGGGTCAGGAAGGCGCGTGACCAGCCGAAGGTGTGGAGCACCCAGACGAACGGCACTGCGCTGATGACCTGGCCGAACTGTCCGACGCTGCCGGTCACCTGCGTCAGCAGGGGGATGCGCTTGGCCGGGAACCAGGCCGGGATCAGGCGCAGGGCCGAGATGAAGCACGCCGCATCGGCTGCGCCGGTGGTCATGCGGGCGACCACTGCAAGCGGGACCGAGTCGGACATCGCCAGCAGCAGCTGGCCAAGCGCCATGATCGCGGCGCCGGCGGTGAGCATGCGTCGGGATCCGAACCGGTCGACGAGTACGCCCGCCGGCACTTGCATGGACGCATAGACCGCGACCTGCAACACCACGAACAGGGAGATCACGCTCGCGGTGGTGCCGAACTGGTCGGCCGCCTGCGGGGCCGCGACGCCGAGGGAGGTGCGGTGGGTGATGGCGGCGGCGTACACCGCAATGCCCATCCCCAGGATCAGCCAGCTGCGCACGTCAGCTCAGCCTGGCGTTGACGAGGACGGGGAGGGTACGCCGGGTCTGCGCGACCAGGTCGAGATCGAGGTCGGTGACGAGGAGTTCGGGGGCGGCGCCCGCCGACGCGGTCACGCGGCCCGTCGGGGAGACCACGAGTGAGTGTCCGACCCCGGTGGGTGCGCCGGCCTTGGCGGGTACGCCCGCAGCCGCGGGGTCCGCCTGACCGCAGGCGACGATCCAGGACGTCGAGTCGAGCGCGCGGGCCCGGGCCAGCAGCTGCCACTGCTCGATCTTCTCCTGTCCCGCGCCCCAGGACGCGGCGACCACGATCACCTGAGCCCCGGTCCGGGCGTGGTTGATGAACAGCTGCGGAAAACGGATGTCATAACAGGTGGTCAGGCCCACGGTCGCGCCGTCGATGGTCACGCGCAGCTCGTCGGATCCCGCCTCGACGGTGTCGGATTCGGCGAACCCGAACGCATCGTAGAGATGGATCTTGTCGTAGTGGCGGACTCCATCGGGCTGGGCCACGAGCAGGGTGTTGCGGACCTTGGGGCGTTCGCTGTCGGACGCTTGGGCGGGCGTGAACATGCCGACGGCGATCGTGAGGTCGTGGGTCCGGGCCAGCTCGGCGACGGCCCGTGCGAAGGGCCCATCGCTCGCCTCGGCGATCGAATCCAGGTTGTGGCCGAACGCTCGCATGGTCGCTTCGGGGAAGACCACCAGCCGAGCTCCGGCATCGGCGGCCTCCGCCACCAGAGCCTCCACGAGCTCGGCCTGCGCCGGACGCTCTCGGGCCATGCGAACGAGTCCAGTGAGCAGGCCGCTGATGGCCTGACACTCCACGCACTCGGGGAGGTGGTCGCCGAGGTTCAGGTAC
>CAZEVN010000216.1:0-2544 GCA_964515145.1 uncultured Enemella sp. | reverse complement strand
GCCGTGGATCAGCCAGCTGTCCGGCAGCTTCTCCCCGTGCTCGAGGATCTTCTCCGCGGTGATCCACAGCCCTGTGCCGGCCGCGGCCAGCGCGTCGAAATAGTCCTCGGGGTCGACGAGCCCGTCCGGGTGATCCACCCGCAGCCCGTCGAGGTCGCCCTCGCGGATCATGCGCAGAATCCGCGCGTGGGTCTCCTCGAAGACGGTGGGGTCCTCCTGGCGTACGCCCGCCAGGGTCGTCACCGCGAAGAACCGGCGATAGTTCAGGTCCGTGTTGCCCGTCTCCCAGTGCGCCAGGCGATAGTGCTGGCGGGCGTGGACGTCCGCGACGGAATCCCCGGGAGCATACGTGCCCTCCGCGATCGGGAACCGGTGCTCGTGATAGCGCAGCTCGGAGTCGACCAGCTCCAGCGCCTCCAGCCCATCGTCGCCGAGGACGGGCAGGTGGAGGGGGCCGGCGTCCCAGTTGATATCGAACCAGGGGGCGTACGCCGAGTCGCGGCCGTTCTTCAGCACATCCCACCAGGCCGGGTTCTCCGCCGCGACCGAGACACCGAGATGGTTGGGCACGATGTCGAGGACGACCTTGAGGCCCTTGGCGTGGGCCGCATCGACGAGCTGACGCCAACCCTCCTCGCCGCCGCGCGCGGGGTCGATGGTGGTCGGATCGACGGTGTCATAGCCATGGTCGGAACCGGTCGTGGCGGTCAGGACGGGGGACAGATAGACCGCGTCGACGCCGAGATCGACCAGATAATCGGTCAGGTCGGCCGCATCGGCAAGGGTCAGCGAGGGACGGATCTGCAAGCGGTATGTCGACGTGGGTGTGCGCACACCTCCACCCTAACCAGCGGCTCTGTCCGGGCTTCTCGTACTGCGACAAGCGGGCCGTTCTCGTTCTAGGCTCGTGGCGTGTTGAGCGCTCATCTTCCCGAGGCGGCGTACCTCTCCCGGATGCGGGATGGCACCGTCAAGCAGGTGAACCCCTTCACGGGGTCCCAGATCTGGACGGTCCCGGGCCGGGGCAACCGCCCCCTGGGCATCGTGAGCCCGGACCCGAAGCCGATCACGGCCGAGGACCACACGAAACATTGCGCGTTCTGTTCGGATCGCTACCTGGAGACTCCGCCGGAGAAGGCGCGGGTGGTGCGGGACGCGAATGGCTGGCGTACGCTCCTGCGGCTCACGGCGGAGGAACTCTTCGACACCGTCGCCGAGTTCCGCCGGATCCCCAATCTCTTCGCGATCCTGTCCTATGACTATTGGCACGAGAACTATGGCTATGAGCTGCCGCCCCATATCGAGCAGCGGAGGCAGAACTATCTGACCAGTGAGGCCGGTCTCGCGCATGTGCTGAAGGTGTGTGAGCAGAAGGCCCGGGCTGGCGGCGTGACCGCGGAGGCGTGGGCCGCAATGGACCGCGAAACGCAGCTGGCGGGGGCGTGGGGTTTCTTCGGGAGTACGCACGATGTCGTCGTCGGTCGCCGGCATTTCGTCGACGGCGCGACGACAGACGATCAGCTCGCGTCGTCGGGAACGCTGACGCCGGAGGAGCATTTCCGTTATACGGAGTTCACGGTCGAGGCGATGCGGACGCTCTATTCCATGAATCGGTATGCCCGTTATGTCGCCGTTTTCCAGAACTGGCTCAAGCCTGCTGGGGCCTCGTTCGATCATCTCCACAAGCAGCTCGCGGCGATCGACGAGCGGGGCGTACAAACCGAGCTCGAACTCTCCCGCGTCCGCGCCAACCCCAACCTGTTCAACGAGGGCGCGGTGAACTATGCGTCCTATCAGAATCTCGTGATCGCGGAGAATGATCACGCGGTCGCATTCGCCGGGTTCGGGCATCGCTATCCGACGCTGGAGATCTATTCCAAGGCGCGTACGCCCGAACCCTGGCTCCACACCGAGGCCGAAATGCGGGCGATGTCCGATCTCATTCATGCGTGCCAAGCAGCGACCGGGCCCGATGTGCCGAGCAACGAGGAGTGGCACCACAAGGCCCCCGATGTCGATGTGCCCATGCCCTGGCGCGTGATGCTCAAGTGGCGGGTGTCGACGCTGGCGGGATTCGAGGGTGGGACGAAGATCTATCTGAACACCATCGACCCCTGGACCCTGCGCGATCGGGTCGTGCCGGAGCTCTTCCGCCTCCGGGCCGAGGGCCGCATCGCCGGCAATCTCCGCATCGCCACCGAGTGTGAGTGTCGCCCCAACTGCCTGCGCTACAACCCGATGTTGCGCTGACCGAGTGGCTCAGTGCCGCAGGGTCCGGGCCGTCCGGAAGGCATTGCCCTGGTGGATGCCCGCGCTGGTCTCGGCGAGGATGCGGTCGATGAGCCGCCGTGGGGATTTCCAGGTGAGGGCACGCCGGTCGTGGTTCATGCCGTATTCGGACACGATCGCCTTCAACTCGTCCAGCTCGAGCCGGGCGAGCTGCTGCTCGAGGCCTGATTCGCCGAACTCGGCCATGACGGAATAGGGATTGAGTACGCTCCGCTCGCGCGCCCGGCGAACCTCCACCGGGGCCGGCTCCGGAAC
>CAZEVN010000215.1:0-2546 GCA_964515145.1 uncultured Enemella sp. | reverse complement strand
CCGCGCGCGAGACACCGATGCCATAGGAGCCCATGGTCACGGTCACCTGCTTGCCGTTCTGGTCGAGCACCTTCAGGCCGAGCGCCTCGGCGTACTTGCGCCCGAGCTGGAAGATATGGCCCATCTCGATGCCACGGGCCAGTTGCAACGGGCCGGAACCGTCGGGCGACGGATCGCCTTCGCGGATCTCGACGACATCCATCATGGCGTCGGGGGTGAAGTCGCGACCGGCTACGAGGTCGATCACGTGCCGCTCGGGCTCGTTGGCACCGGTCACCCAGGCCGACCCGTCGACCACGGCGGGATCGACCAGATAGCGGACCCGATCACTCGGGGGTTCTTCGCCCTCGGCAACCCCCCCGAGGCCGAGTGCCTCCGGCCCGATATAGCCCTTCGTCAGCGCGGGAAAGCGTTCGAAGTCCTCATCGCCGAACGGCTCGGGCTCCGCGGGCGCCACCAGTGCTTCCAGCCGCTTCATATCCACGTCCCGGTCTCCGGGTACGCCCACGGCGAGGGCCTCCCGACGTCCATCCGGATGCACGAGCGCAAACAGGACGTTCTTGAGCGTGTCGGCCGCGGTCCACGCGCGATCATCGCGGGGGTAGCGCTCATTGAGCAGGTCCACGAGCTCAGCGATCGTGCCCGAATCGGGGGTGTCCACCACGCGCTTGGGACCAACACCGGACGCGTCGAGCGCCGGACCGGGCTCCCGGCGTACCGCCTCGACATTGGCGGCGTAGCCGGCCGGGGAGCGTACGAACGTGTCCTCGCCGTTCTCGGCGACCGCCAGGAATTCCTCGGAGGCCGAGCCACCCATCGCGCCGGAGGTCGCCTGGACGATCACATAGTCGAAACCGAGACGATCGAAGATCTTGATGTACGCCTGGCGGTGCGCGTCATAGGACGCCTGCAGGCCCGCGTCGTCGACATCGAAGGAATAGGAGTCCTTCATCACGAACTCGCGGCCGCGCAGCAGGCCGGCCCGCGGGCGGGCCTCATCGCGATATTTGGTCTGGACCTGATAGAGGCTCAGCGGCAGGTCCTTGTAGGAGCTGTAGAGGTCCTTCACCAGGAGCGTGAACATCTCTTCGTGGGTCGGGCCGAGGAGATAGTCGCCGTCCTTGCGATCGTGCAGCCGGAAGAGGTTGTCGCCGTATTCGGTCCACCGGTTCGTGGCCTCATAGGGCTCCTTCGGCAGCAGGCCCGGGAAGCGCACTTCCTGGGCGCCGATGGCGTTCATCTCCTCGCGGACGATCTTCTCCACGTTCTGGAGCACCGCCAGCCCGAGCGGCAGCCAGGAATAGATGCCCGGTGCGACGCGGCGGATATAGCCCGCGCGGACCAGCCAGCGGTGCGACGGCACCTCGGCGTCCGCCGGGTCCTCCCGCAGGGTTCGCACGAACAGCTGGGACATCCTGGCGATCTCGGACAAGGCACACTCCTGCGGGGTTCAAACAGACTGGCTCACCTTATCCCGCGAGGCCGGTTCCGATCGTGTACGCCCACGGCATCCACACTCTGCAAACCCAGTCAGAGACCTGGGAGCGACCCTTGGGCTGAGATGGCGAACCAAACACGAAACCCAGCCACAGCCCGGCGGAGGCGGCTCCCCCGGCGTTGCGATGCAGGAGGAGAACGAAACGGCGCCCGATCCGCGATCCGCAGGGGATCAACGAACCGGGCGCCGTTGAGGGCGACGACGAAGAGCAATGCTCTTCAGGGGAGTCGCCGGAGCGTTCGCGTCGCGGAGCGACGCCAACATCAGGGCCGATGCTTCGCAAACACTCCGGCGGTAACACCATCGGGATCGGTCACGGTGAAGAACGGCGTGTCGGCCTCCATGATGACGTCGCCGGTGAAATACCCGGCGTCGCGCATGCGAGCCGCGACCTGATCAAGGTTTTCAGTGGTCACAAAGCCGATCTGGACTTCGGCCTGGCCGTCGTCGCAGGTGGGCAGGTTGCCCTCGGCGAGCCCGATGATGCCCGAGGGGTCATCGGAGTTGAGCACGCGCCAGTTGACCTCGCCGTCCTTCTGGTTCTCGAAACCGAGAACCTCGAAGAACTCGCTGTCGCCGGCAACCGACTGGCTGTGGCGCAGAGCCAGGATCTCGACCTGGTTGGCAGCCTTTTCGGCTTCGGTGCGATCGAGCACGGCCTGGCCGACCCAGATGGCCTGGCCGTGGGTGTCGGTCACGGTGACGCCGGGAACGGCGTCGGCAGCGGCCTTCACGATGTTCAGGTCATAGGACTCGAACAGGTCGGTAGCGGCCTCATAGTCGTTGGTGCAGAAGGAGAGTTCGGCGCGGCCGGGGCGGCCACGGTCCGGGTTCTCATACAGAGCGATCACGCCGCCCTTGCCATAGACGTAGGTGAGATCGGGATCGTGCTCGTTATACAGCACAGGTCCCATCCCCATCGTCTGCAGGAACGCAACCATGCTGTCCACGTCATTGGTGCCCCGATAGAGGCACACAGTGAAGGTGAGTTCATCGTGCATGGTGGTGGTCATTAGTCCTCCCTATTAACTCCGGCCAGTCGACCGGC
>CAZEVN010000214.1:0-2563 GCA_964515145.1 uncultured Enemella sp. | reverse complement strand
GCTGCGGGGGCGGTGGCTGGACATGGTTGCCATGGCAGTCCTTTCGTAGCCTTCAATCACCCCAACGCTTCGGACCCACGAAAGGATTCCACGGAGACCCTGAAGAAACCCTGATGACTACCGTGAGCGCACTCAGACCACGGTCGTGTCAGACCGTGGTCCGATGCCTATTCGAGTCACCCGGCAGTGTCACCGGCAAGGCTCATCGCGAGGTGGTCACCTGGTCGATCAGCCAGGCGTACTCGAAGGCAGCCTCGCGCCATGCGTTGTAACGACCCGAGACACCCCCATGACCGGCGACCATCTCGCACCGGAACAGGATCGGGCGGTCGGGGCCGTTGGTGGCCGTGTCACGCAGGGCCGCGATCCACTTGGCCGGCTCGACGAAGAACACGCGGGTGTCGTTGAGGCTGGTGGTGGCGAGGATCGCGGGGTACGCCTGCGCGGTCACGTTCTCATAGGGCGAATAGGACTTCATGTAGGCATACACGTCCGCGTTGTGCAGCGGGTCGCCCCACTCCTCCCATTCGGTCACGGTGAGCGGCAGCTCCGGATCGAGGATGGTGGTGAGGGCATCGACGAACGGCACCGAGGCGTGAATCGCGCGGAACGCGTCGGGGGCGAGGTTGGCGATCGCGCCCATGAGCAGCCCACCGGCGCTCCCGCCCTGGGCCGCCAGCCGATCCGCGGAGGTGTAGCCGGCCGAGACCAGATGGCGCGCCGCCGCGATGAAGTCGGTGAAGGTGTTGCGCTTGGCGAGCATCTTGCCGTTCTCATACCAAGCCCGGCCCAGCTCGCCGCCGCCCCGGATGTGGGCGATCGCATAGACGAAGCCGCGGTCGAGCAGCGACAGCCGCATCATCGAGAACGTCGGATCGATGCTGATCTCATAGGAGCCATAGCCATAGAGCAGCGCCGGGGCGGTGCCGTCGATCGGGGTGTCGCGGTGGCGTACCAATGAAATCGGGACCTGCGTCCCGTCGTCCGCGGTCGCCCAGATCCGCTCGGAGACATAGTCGTCCGGGGAGTACGCCCCCCTGGTCGGGTGATCCAGCACCGGCGTGGTCTTCAGCGTGGTGAGCTCGGCGCTCGCGAGATCGAGGCTGAGCACGGACGGGGGAGTCACGAGTGACGTATAGAACAGGCGTACCCGATCCGTGTCGTAGTCCTCTGCGCCGTGGGCATAGACGGCGTGCACCGGCTCCGCGAACGTCACATCGACCGGGCCGGCCTCGGGTGTGGCCAGGGCGTGCACCTCCACGCCGGTCAGCCCGTCCCGACGGCGACCGACGACGACATGCGTCTCGAAAGCGTTCACGTCCGTGTAGCGCACATCGGCCGTGGGGCCGGCGAACGGGCGCCACGTCTCCATCGGGGCGACGGGCCCCGTGCCCCCGGCCAGGGGAGCGCGAGCCACGGCGAAGTCGGGGGAGTCGGCGTTGTGGATGACGAACAGTTCGTCGGCCGCCATCTCGACGAGGTATTCGAGTCCGGGCGTACGTCCTGCCACGGTCCGGGGAGCAGCGCCCGGGTCCGCGGCGGGAATCAGCCAGACCTCGCTGGTCAGCTTGGACCCGGCCGAGAGCACGAGCCATTCCCGGTCGCGCGATTCGTCGGCCCCGAGCCAGAACATCTCGTCGTCCTCGGTGAGGATCAGTTGGTCATGTGCGGGGTCGTCGCCGAGGGCGTGCCGCCAGACCTGGAACGGCCGCCAGGCCTCGTCGACGCGGGTATAGACGACGGTGCCATCGCCGGCCCAGCAGACGCCCGATCCGACCTGCGGAATGGGTACGCCGACCTGCTCGCCGGTCGCGATCCGGCGTACGCGCAGCTCATAACGCTCGTCGCCGGCCACGTCGATCGAATAGGCGAGCAGCGTGCCGTCGGGGGAGACGCCGAACGCCCCCAGGCTGAAGAACTGCTGGCCCTCGGCTTCGGCGTTCTCGTCGAGCAGGACCTGCTCGCCGGCGAGGTCGGCGTTCGGATCGGGAATGCGGTCGGGGTCGGTCGCGGGTACGCGACAGTGAAGAGCATAGTCCCGGCCTTCGACGGTGCGGCGGTAGTACCAGAACGCCTCGTCACCGTGCCGATGGAAGCGCGGGACCGACAGATCGGTCTCCTGGGTGCGGGCCTTGACGTCCTCGAACAGCTCGTCCTCGAGCGGCTTCAGGTGGGCCGTCTGCGCCGCCGTCCAGGCGTTCTCGGCCTCGAGGTGGGCGACGACCTCGGGGTCCTTGCCGTCGCGCAACCATTCCCAGTTGTCGGTGAACGTGTCGCCGTGATGCGTACGCAGGGTGGGTCGCTTGTCGGGCAGGGGCGCGTGGGCGTCGGACATGGCGCCGAGGATAGCGAGGCTAGTAAGGTCCATCGTGTTGTGTTGGCCCGGCAGAACTGCGGGTTCGTGGCAGACTCGCCCAAGCAACGAGGCGGGCCCGGGCTCGCTGGGGGAGTAGCAATGACGATCGTGGTGGGGTTCTCCAACAAGCGGGAGGGCTGGGCTGCCCTCGAGCATGCTGCCGAGGAAGCCCAATTGCGGGGCTGTCGCGTCGTGCTCGTGCCCAAC
>CAZEVN010000213.1:0-2584 GCA_964515145.1 uncultured Enemella sp. | reverse complement strand
GCACCTGCGGTCGCGGTTCGACGCGGAGCGGCAGATCCTCGCCACGCTGATCCATCCGGGGATCGTGAGGCTGCTGGACGGCGGCACCGACGCCGTCGGCGCGCCGTATCTCGTGATGGAGTATGTCGAAGGGGCGCGGCTGGACGAACACTGTCGGGACCGCGCGACGACCCGCGAGGATCGGGTTCGGCTCGTGCATGCCGTGGCCGAGGCGGTGGCGCACGCGCACCGGCAGGGCATCGTGCATCGGGATTTGAAGCCGTCGAACGTGCTGGTGGGGAACGACGGGGCGCCGCGGGTGACCGACTTCGGGTTGGCGAAGCTGGTCGCGACGGCGGCCAGTGGCTCGTCGGCGACGCTGACCGAGACGGGGCTCCTGCTGGGCACGCCCCCATACATGGCCCCCGAGCGGCTCGCGCTGGGCCCCGGCCGCGACGAGCCAGGGGTGGACGTCTATGCCCTCGGGGTCATCCTGTTCCGTCTAGTCCTCAACCAAGCGTAATTCGAGGTTGATGGAGGCGGGAAGCTCGAAAACCTCCTGGTTTTGGCGAACAATCGAGGTACTTCACCCCCTCAACCGTTCGCCCGCCAGGAGGTTTTCGAGTGAACGCCAGTGTCCACCGCCAACTCGCCCGTCGCAAGCGGCGAATCCTCCGCCGCATCGAGAACCAGCCCGGTGTGGAACGCCACACGCCGATGATGGCCGCCTCCAACATCCGCTACGAGATCGCCGAGAAGGTCCGGGGCATCGCCCCCGGCGGGATCGGGGCGATGCACCTCCTGGCCCGCAGGCTCGGGCTGATCGACGGCATCGACCGGGGCCTCCATCTGCTGAAGCGGCACCTGCCGTATCACGAGAGCGACCACGTCCTGAATATCGCCTACAACCTCCTGGCCGGCGGGAGCCGCCTCGAACATCTCGAAGTGCGTCGTAATGACGAGGTCTACCTCGACGCCCTCGGGGCACAACGCATCCCCGACCCGACCACCGCCGGGGACTTCTGCCGCCGGTTCACCGAGGGCGATGTCGAGCGGTTGATGGACGTCTTCAACGAGGCCCGGCTGCGGGCCTGGGGACAGCAGCCGGACGCCTTCCTCGACGAGGCGTTCCTCGACGCCGACGGCACGATCGCCCCGACCGACGGCTGGTGCAAACAAGGGGCGGATATCTCGTACAAGGGGGTGTGGGGCTACCACCCGCTGGTCGTCTCGCTGGCCAACACCTCCGAGCCCCTGTTCCTGGTCAACCGCAGCGGCAACCGGCCCTCGCACGAGCACGCCGACGTCTACTTCGACAGGGCCGCCGCCCTGTGCCGACGAGCGGGGTTCCGCAAGATCACGTTCCGGGGCGACACCGACTTCACCCAGACCAGGCACCTCGACCGCTGGGACGCCGACGGCATCCGGTTCCTCTTCGGGATCGCCGCCATGGCCAACCTCAAGGGGTTGGCCGAGCGGCTCCCCGACCTGAAATACAGCGAACTGGAGCGCCCGGCCCGACACACGATCAAGACGGCACCTCGCCGGGCCAGGGAGCGGCACAAGGAGCGGATCGTCTCCGAGCGGCAGTTCGACACGCTGAAGCTGATCGGCGAGGAGGTGGCCGAGTTCGACTACCGCCCGGTCGCCTGCGAGAAGACCTACCGGGTGGTCGTGCTCCGCAAGAAGTTGGTGGTGGAGAGGGGCCAGTTGTGGCTGTTCGAGCCCGATCGGTACTTCTTCTACATCACCAACGACCGCACGACCCCGGCCTCCGAGATCGTGTTCCTGGCCAACGACCGATGCGACCAGGAGAACCTGATCGCTCAGCTGAAGGGCGGCGTCAAGGCGTTGGCGATGCCGGTGAACGACCTGGTGAGCAACTGGGCCTACATGGTGATGGCCTCGCTGGCGTGGAGCCTCAAGGCGTGGAGCGCCCTGGTGCTACCCGAGCAGGGTCGGTGGGCGGAGAAGTACCGGGCCGAGAAGCGTTCGCTGCTGCGGATGGAGTTCGACACGTTCTGCGTGGCGATGATCCAGGTGCCGTGCCAGGTCGTGAGGACATCCCGCCGGGTCGTGTATCGGCTTCTGTCGTGGAACCCCTGGCAGGGTGTCTTCCTCCGGTTGGTGGAGCGATTGCACGGTCGCCGGTTGTGTTGACCGGGCGCCACCCTGAAGCCGGGGTCCGGATGCTCCGGTCCGTGTTGGCCCCATACCAATGTGAGGCGGTGGCGTCATGAGTGACCGAGGACGTAGGGGTTGAAGCCGGGTGGCGATGGCCCGGCCCGGAGAGGGTACGTGACCATCCGAGGCAGGAAAAGGCCAGGGATGAAGGCTCACATTACGCTTGTTTGAGGCCTAACTCTTGAAGAGAGGTCGCAGGATTGCACGCAAGGGCCGATCCGCAAGGAACGCCTGTGTCTCGGATAGTCGTTCCATTGCATGTTGGTAGGTTGGGCTCAGCGGTCGCCCAACCCGCGACCACGAGCGGCAAGACAATCGTGAGTCCGAACATGACGAGGCTTTGTGCGATGAGTTGGCACCGATTTCGGCAGCTCGAAGTGCGTGACATGAGAGACCCTCAGTTGATGAATGGGTATCTGAC
>CAZEVN010000212.1:0-2616 GCA_964515145.1 uncultured Enemella sp. | reverse complement strand
TTCCCGCCGGAGGTTGAGGGCACGCAGGACATTGTGGGCGCGATGGTGGCCGCTGCTGGCGGCACCTATGACGGCGCGGGCACGATCACCCTGCCGTCGACCGAATGGCAGGCCGCTATCGACATTATTGAGGGGGTCGCGTGACCATCGAGGGATTCGCCACGGCGATTGAGGGCAAGCTGAACGCTCGCCCCCGGAAGGCTGATCTGCCGCTCAACGTGCGCGACTTCGGGGCGGTGGGCGATGGGGCTGCTGATGACACGGCCGCGATTCAGGCCGCACTGGCTGCCGCTGGGGTTGGGGCACGTCTCCACTTCCCCCGCGGGGTCTACACGCTCAGCGCGCCGATCGACATGTCCGGACTGGTCGATGTGACACTGACCGGGGAGGGCCCGCATCAATCCGTCTTCCAATCGGGCGTGGCTGAGCTGACGTCGGCTTTTACGTCCTCCGGTGATGTGTCTGGCGTGACATTCCGCGGGCTCGGATGGATGGGGTCCGCTGTCGATGACGTGAACGGCCCGCGCCGCTCAAGAACGTTCGGCACGGGCAGCATCCGGCGCGCAATTTGGCTGGAGGGCGATCTCGAAACCGGGACCAGAATCATCCGTGACATCACGGTCACGGGCTGCTACGCGTACGGCACCGCGAACCTGCCAGTGTTCCTGACCGGCATCCGCGGAGAGGCTCGCATCGAGAACTCCTGCTTTGACAATTGCTTCGACATTGGCTTCACCAACTGCGAGGCCGCAGTCTTCCTCAACAACCGCGTCACTCGCTCCTGCGACAACGGCGTCTCGCTGTCGCGCGGCAATCAGCGAGTCGTGTGCGTTGGAAACAACTTCGAGGACTGCGCATACTGGGCGATCTGGCTGGCCGGGTTCGCCGGCGAAAAGGGTGCCCAGAACTTTACGGTCTCCGGCAACATGGGCTCGCGGTTGGGCCACGGTGGCGTCACCTGCGACCTGGGGGCCCGTGACGGCACGATCACCGGCAATCATTTCTCCGAGATCAGCCGCGGGCCGGCCGACGAGCCGAGCGACAACTACGGCGTGGGCGTATTCATAGCTGGGTTTCCAGCGGACCCGGCGGCTGTCACCGACCCGGCGGAGAACATCACCGTCACCGGTAACACCGTCGTGGACGCAGCTCGCGGCGGCGTCTTGGTCCGTGGGGCCCGCAATGTCAACGTCACTGGAAACACAATCACCCGCCCGGGATCGCTGCACAGAGCGGACGGCACGACGGTCATCACGACCGCGATGGTGCGAGAAAACTTCGGGGTCGCCATCGATGACGCCTACGTCTCGACCGTGACCAACTCGGCGTTCACCGGCAACCTGGTCGTGGACGACCGCCCCACCCCCGTCCTGAACGTCGGCGTGCATATCGGCGTGAACGCATCCACGGCTGTGCTGGGGAATGTAGTCGCCGGAAACCGCCTGCAGCAGGCCGAGAGTGGCGAGGTGCTTCGCGGCGGGCTCAAAACGTTCGTGCCGGGCATCCGCCTGGGGTCCTCCGGCATTCCCGGTGTCACGCTCAGGATTTCTGCTGCCGCGGGCTCATCGCGGGCGATTCAGCTCGAGACCGACTCGTCTGCACGCTGGCAGATCCGTGCGGACGGGGCCAGCGAGTCAGGTGGCAACAGCGGCTCGAACCTGATCATCGAGCCACGATCCGACAGTGGTGCCTCGCTCGGCGCGATCCTCACGCTGATCCGTGCCACGGGAGGTCTCCGGCACGAAGACAAGCCCCTGGGTTTCTATGGCGCGACGCCTACGGCGAAACCCTCTGTGACTGGTTCGCGCGGGGGGAATGCCGCCCTGGCAAGCCTCATCACCGCGCTAGCGCTGCTCGGCCTCGTGACCGACAACTCGACCGCCTAGCCCTCGCATGACGCTCCCGCGTCCCACCAAGACCCTCGGGTCCCCCACCCCTGACAGGAGGTCCGCATGCACCGCGAATCCCTGACCATCCCCCTCCCGGAAGCCACCCTCACCCAGATGGTCCGCGACCTCGTGCGGTCCAGCCTCCACGCCTGGTCGTGGCAGGCGCATGTGGTGCCCGGCGAGCCCGGTGGGGCTCCGGATGCGTGGGCGCTGTCGCTGCGGTGGCTGGTGATCGTCGGACTGGTGCTGCTGATGTCGCGCTGGCGGGAGGGGCCGGACGCCCGGATCGAGCTGACGAGACGGGAGGCGGCCTGATGGATGCCTCGATCATCGTCGGGATCCTCGGGTTCGCCGGGATCGTCGCTGGCGGGATCTTCACCTGGCGCGGGAACCGGGCTGTCAAGCAGGTCGAGGCCGAGTCGTCACCGTATGAGGTGCTGGCGAACCGGGTGGAGAAACTCGAAAAGGCCGACTCGGAGAAGTTCGAGCAGATCCGCTGCCTGCAGAAGGCGGCCGACGACCGTGACCGGCTGATGCGGGTCACGGTCGAATTTATCGATGCGCTGGGCGCTTGGCTTGCCGGGGGGCAGCGGGGAAAAGCCCCCAAGCCCCCGGCGGCCCTGCGTGACCGGATCAAGGCCGGCCTGTGGGACGCCGTCCCGGACGGGATCCCGGCCGTCCCGGACGACGGCCAGCCGTTCGACCCGACCAGCCCGCAACCCCCGCC
>CAZEVN010000211.1:0-2644 GCA_964515145.1 uncultured Enemella sp. | reverse complement strand
GCTGGTATCTCAAGCGGTTCATGGCCCTGCGCCAGACCGCCTTCCGCGACCCACGATCCTATTTCTGGAAATACGTCGCCATGACCGACCGCGAGGCCCTCCACCGCGCGGAGGAGATCTGGGACACCATCAACGGCCCCAACCTCGCCATGAACATCCGGCCCACCCGGGGTCGCGCCACTGCCATCCTGCGCAAGGGCGAGAACCACGAGGTCAAGTGGGTCCGGATCCGCAAGATCTGATCGACGACCCAGCCAAGGCTTGCCTTGCGTGAGCAATCCCACTCACCAGTAGCTTCTGTCCAATATACCCTTCGGGGTATTTTGGAGTCATGACCGATCTCCTGATCCTGGGCGCGGGCACGGCGGGAACGATGGTTGCCAACCGCCTGCGCAGCCAGCTGGATTCCTCGTGGACCGTGACCGTGGTGGACGCGGATGACAAGCACCACTACCAGCCCGGCTACCTCTTCCTGCCCTTCGGTGACTCGACTCCCGAGCGCATCGAGAAGTCGCGCCGGGCGCAGCTGCGTGATGGCGTCGTCTTCGTCGAGGGTGAGGTGACGAGGGTTGATCCCACGGCGAGGAGCGTGGCGCTGTCGGATGGTCGCGCGTTGGCGTACGACTGGCTTGTCATCGCCAGCGGCACCCGGCCGCGCCCCGAGGAGACGCCCGGCCTGACCGATCCGTCGATCTGGTACGCCGGCATGGCGGACCCGACGAGGGCGTCGGCGTTCGACTTCTACACACTGGAGGGGGCGACCGCCCTCCGCGGCAAACTCGCGTCGTTCGAGGGCGGGCGGATCCTGGTGCACATCAGCGAGATGCCGATCAAGTGCCCGGTCGCACCCCTGGAGTTCGCGTTCCTGGCCGATGACTTCTTCCGCAAGCGCCGGATCCGTCACAAGGTCGACATCACCTATGTCACCCCGCTCGACGGCGCGTTCACCAAGCCGGTCGCCTCGGCCGCGCTGGCGGACCTGCTGGACAACCGCAGCGTACGCCTGGCCGCCGATTTTGCTGTCGACCGCGTGGACGCGGAGACCCGGCGACTGGTGGCGTACGACGGCCGCGAACTCGACTTCGACCTTCTCGTCACGGTGCCGCTCAACATGGGCGCCCAGTTCGTGATCGACTCCGGCCTGGGCGATGACATGGGCTTCATTCCGGTCGACAAGCAGACCCTGCGGGCCGAGGTCGACGAGCGCATCTTCGTGCTCGGCGATGCGGCCAACGTGCCGACCTCCAAGGCCGGCGCGGTAGCCCACTTCGAGGTCGACCACTTCGTGGAAAATTTCCCGTCGGCCGTGCGCGGCGAGCCGCTGACGAGCCTGTTCGACGGCCACGCCAACTGCTTCGTCGAGACCGGCCGGGGCAAGGCGCTGCTCCTCGACTTCAACTACGACACCGAGCCGCTGACGGGCGTTTTCCCGTATGCCCCCGTCGGCCCGATGAAGCTCCTCGGCGAGTCGCGACTCAACCACCTCGGCAAGCTCGCGTTCGAGCAGATCTATTGGAAGATGCTGCTCCCCGGACGCCACCTGCCCGTGCACACCGTCATGTCCATGAAGGGCAAGAAGTTGCCCGCCATCACCAGCTGAGACCGGAGAAACCATGCCCATCAACACCATCGACGGCCGCAGCTTCGAGGTCGACAAGGAAGGCTTCTTCGTCAATCGCGATGAGTGGGACGAGGAGCTGGCGGCGACGCTCGCTCCCCTGCTCGGCATTGACGAGTTGACCGAGGCGCACCTGGCTCCCCTCCGGTTCATGCGCGCCGATCAGGCCGAGACCGGTGTCACCCCGACGCTGCGCCGCATGCAGGCAGTCGGCAAGTTCGACGTGAAGGAACTCTTCGCGCTGTTCCCCGGCAAGCCCGCGAAAAAGCTGTCCTATCTCGCCGGGCTGAAGAAGCCCGTCGGCTGCGTCTGAGCCCACGGCCGAACCCAACAGGAGAACCACTGTGCGTACCAAGCCCGAAGGCTTCATCCTCCCCGACTTCGGCGGAGCCGCGGCTACCGCGAGCACGCCGACTGCATCGGCCGACCCGAACGCCGTTGCCGCTGCTCCCGCCGGGCCCCGAAAGCTTGCCCTGATCTGTTCGAAGGGCAATCTCGACATGGCCTATCCGGGGCTCATCCTCGGCAATGCCGCTGCCGGTGAAGGCGTCGAGACCCACATCTTCTTCACTTTCTGGGGCCTCGACATCATCAACCGCAAGACCAACAACAAGCTGAAGTTCACGATGCTCGGCAACACCGCGATGCACATGCCCGAGCTCGGCAACCTCCGCCCCGGCCTCGAGCACGTCTCCATGCCCCAGGCGATGGGCCGGCTGCCCGGCATGACCGCCATCGCCACGAAGATGATGAAGAAGCAAATGGCCGATCTTGAGATCCCGGACGTCCCCGAGTTCCTTGACCTGATGGCCGCCGCCGGCGTTCATATGTATGCCTGCCGCCTCACCTTCGACATGATGAAGCTCCTCGAAGCCGACATGCACCCCGCCGTCGAAGGCGTCATCAGCGCCTCGGACTTCATCGAGATCAGTGCCGGAGCACAGACGATCTTCATCTGAGCTCGATGCGGACAGGGACCAACGAAACAAGGCCCGGACCAACAGGTCCGGGCCTTGTTCGTGCTTC
>CAZEVN010000210.1:0-2652 GCA_964515145.1 uncultured Enemella sp. | reverse complement strand
CCACTTCCGCCCGAGCCGGCCGGACGTGCACATCGGGAGCCTCATCCCTCGCTAGCCTCGGGATTTCGTGCGCCCAGCAGATGGGAGGTCATCTTGTGAGGTGATCTGTTGTTGTCAGCTCGTCGTCGCCTGCCGGTGTGAGTCCGGTCCGGGTAGCCGCCAGGGGGCCCGGTAGCAGGCTGGCGGCGTCGGGGGGAAACGCCCGGCGTCGAAGCCCAGCGTCAAGAGCCCGTCAGGGGGAGCGACTGAGCGGTCCGTAGCATTACGCGAAGCCTGCGGCGCCGTTATTGGTGTGAGGGAGTGCCGAGCCCCCGAAATCAGGGTGAAGGCCATGGAAGCGGTGTGGGATCTTGGAGCGCATCGTGAAGGACTCCTCGGCGTATGGGGCGCGGAACGTTCAGAAGGTGGCGGCGGGAACTGGGGAGGCCCTCCCCGGCCCGGCAACCTGCGTTGTGTTGTCGGAAGTGTCGTGCTCTATAACCGGTGACCCCGGGAAGTGAGGGCGTGCCGGGTGGGCGTCGGAGGCGGTCGTAGTACTGGTTGAGCCGGGCGGACAGCACAACCGCCGGTGAGGGAAGGGCCGCTGCTTCGTCGGTGCGTATCTTGACAAGGAGGGGCTCGGTGAGTGCCATCAGTGCTAGTTCCGCCGTCGTGGGTGTTCCTGCGGATCCTGTCCGTGCCTTGCAGCATGCGCTGTACCGGGCGGCCAAGGCTGATCCCGGGCGACGGTTCCATTCGTTACGGGACAAGGTCTACCGCAGAGATGTCCTGTGGCGGGCGTGGGTCGATGTGCGCCGTAACAACGGCGCTGCTGGGGTCGACAAGATCACGTGCGCGATGGTGGAGGAGTACGGGGTTGCCCGGCTACTCGATGAGATCGCCCAAGAACTACGGGAGGGCACGTATCGTCCTGTTCCGGCTCGGCGGGTGTTTATTCCGAAGCCGGGGTCGGGAGAGCGGCGTCCGTTGTCGATTCCGTCGGTTCGTGACCGGGTAGTGCAGGCCGCGGTGAAGATCGTGCTCGAGCCGGTCTTCGAGGCCGATATGTTGCCGTGCTCGTTCGGGTTCCGCCCGAAGAGGGCGGCTCATGATGCCCTTCAAGTGCTGATTGATCAGTCCTGGACGGGTGCCCGATGGGTGGTCGAAACCGATATCGCCCAGTGTTTTGAGGCGATACCGCACGAGGTGTTGATGAAGGCGGTCGAGGAACGGGTCTGTGACCGGGCCATCTTGAAGCTGTTGCGGTCGATGCTGGCTGCGGGAGTCATGGAGGAGGGCCGGGTCCGCAAGCCGGTGACGGGCACCCCGCAGGGCGGGGTGGTTTCGCCGCTGCTGGCCAACCTCTACCTGCACCGGGTGGACCGGGCATGGGATGAGCGTCAGCACGGCGTGCTGGTCAGGTACGCCGATGACCTGGTGGTGATGTGCCGGTCGCGTCAGCAGGCCGAGGCCGCGCTTGCGCGGTTGCGGTCTCTGCTGGCTGACCTGGGGTTGGAGTTGAAGGCGGCCAAGACCAGGATGGTGCACCTGCAGGTGGGCGGGGAAGGGTTCGACTTTCTCGGCTTTCATCACCGGCTGGTGCGCAGTCAGGGCCGGGTCAGCTCCAAGGGCGTCACCTTCCTTTCCCGATGGCCTGCGCGGAAGGCGATGCAGCACGCCCGGGACCGGGTCCGTGAACTCACGGCCCGGCGTCGGCTGTTGCTGCCTGTCGAGTGGATCGTGGCCGATGTCAACAGGTTCGTACGCGGCTGGGCCGGGTACTTCCGATACGGCAATTCGGCGGACCAGTTCGACAAGATCAGTCGCTACATCCGAATGCGGTTGGCAATCTTCATCGCCAAGCGGCACCGCCGCAGCCGTAGCTTTGGCTGGTACGTGTTGGATCATGCCTCCACAAACCAGCTCGGGCTGGTCGGTCTCCATGGAACCGTGAAAGCGCCCAGGCCCTTTCGGGGCTGGCGGGTGACACCGAATGCCGGCGGTGAACGACGTCGGTGAGCCGTGTGCGGGAGAACCGCATGCACGGTTCGACGGGCGGGGACTGGAAACGGACGGGCACACCGCACCGCGCCAGTCCCCGACCCTACATCTGGCGGTGTCCTGAGGGGTGGGTCGAGACGAAGAAAGTGCTCCTGACTTGGGAGAATGGGAGTGTCTAGATCACATTCCTATCCGCGCCGAGGAGCACCTTCCAGGTGAAGTCTACCGCCGCTATTTACCCGTCTGTACGTGTGGCATCCGGCCCCTGCCGGGCGGTCGGGCAAGCCGGCGGAGTGTTGCTGACCAAGACCATCACCGCCTCCGGCCTGGACACCGCGCTGACCGCGGCGCTGACGCCGTGGCACCAACCCATGGCGCGGCATTCCCCGGCCAAGATCGTGCTGGATCTCGCGGTGATGCTCGCGCTGGGTGGAGACTGCCTGGCCGACATCGCTCTGCTGCGCAGCGAACCAGGGATCTACGGCCCGGTGGCCTCCGACCCGACGGTGTCGCGGATGATCACCCGGCTGGCCGCCGACCCCGAGGTCCTGACCGCAATCCATGCGGCGCGCGCGGCCGCACGAGCCAGTGTCTGGGCCCGTGCCGGTGACCAAGCCCCCGATCACGGGATCGACGCGAAGCGTCCGCTGATCATCGACGTGGACGCCACCC
>CAZEVN010000209.1:0-2706 GCA_964515145.1 uncultured Enemella sp. | reverse complement strand
GCATCGCCCGCATCGAAGAGGTCAACCGCATCCTCGAGGTGCTGACCAGCATCGGTGTCGAGGCGACATGGTCGGAGGACAAGGCCGATCTCACCCTCAACCGACCCGATGAGCTCAAGCTCGACCAGATGGACGTCGAGGCTGCCAAGCGCACCCGCTCGATCATCATGTTCATGGGCCCCCTGCTGCATTTCTATTCCGATTTCCGTCTGCCGTACGCCGGTGGTTGCGACCTCGGCCAGCGCACGATCGAGCCCCATCTGCAGGTGCTGCGCCACTTCGGCCTGGATGTCCAGGCGACCGAGGGGGCGTACCAGGCCAGGAGCGAGAAGGTGTCGCCCGACCGCACCATCGTCCTGACCGAGCGCGGTGACACGGTGACCGAGAACGCCCTGCTCGCCGCTGCGATGACGCCGGGTGTCACCACCCTGCGCAACGCGAGCTCCAACTACATGGTCCAGGACCTCTGTTTCTTCCTGCAGAAACTCGGCGTCGGCATCGAGGGCATCGGCACCACCACCCTGAAGATCACCGGCGTGGGCGAGGTGCACAAGGACGTCGAATATGCGCCGTCCGAAGACCCCATCGAGGCCATGAGCCTCCTCACCGCGGCGATCGTCACCGAATCAGAGCTGACCATCCGTCGCGTCCCGATCGAATTCCTCGAGATCGAGCTCGCGATCCTCTCGGAGATGGGCCTCAAGTTCGACATCTCCGACGAATACTTCGCGGAGAACGAGCGCACCCGCCTGGTCGATCTCACGGTGTATCCGTCCCGGCTCAAGGCACCCATCGACAAGATCCACCCGATGCCTTTCCCGGGCCTCAACATCGACAACCTGCCGTTCTTCGGCGTCATTGCCGCGGCCGCCGAGGGCGAAACCCTCATCAACGACTGGGTCTATGACAACCGGGCCATCCACATGACGAACCTCAGCCGGCTGGGTGCCAACATCCAGTTGCTCGACCCCCACCGGGTCATCGTGCGCGGTCCGACCCGCTGGCGTGACCAGGAGATCATCTGCCCGCCCGCGCTCCGCCCGGCCGTGTGCATCCTGATCTCCATGCTCGCCGCCCGCGGCACCTCCATCCTCCGCGACGTCTATGTCATCAACCGTGGCTATGAGGATCTCGCCAACCGACTCAACGCCGTCGGCGCCAACATCGAGGTGTTCCAGGACGGCCAGACGCTGTGACCTGACGCTCAGCGCAGGCGTACCGCCTCGAACGAGTGAGTCGGGTGGGCGATCTCGTCCTGGGCTGCGACGAGGCGGAGCTCCCGGGCGCCGGCGTCGGTGGTGAACTTGAGCAGGCCATAGACGATCGCCGCCGTGCGCTCGAGTGCGCCCGCTGTGCCGAGACCATCGAGCAGGGCGGTCAGGAACATGGCGCTGGTGAGGTCGCCGGATCCCGTGAAGTGTCGATCGAGCAGAGGGGTCGTCACGAGCCACGCTCCCGAATCGTCGACCGCGATCATGTCGAGCGTGCCGGGCTGCTGGGCGTCATGGACGACAGAGGTCACCAGGACGGTCCGCGGGCCGCGGGCTCGCAGACTGTCGACCGCAGCCAGAACCTCCGCGACGGTCCCCGACTCGGTATCGGTCAGGAAGTTGAGCTCCCAGTGATTGGGCGTGACGACATCGGCCGCGGGAATGACCTCATCACGCAGGAACTCCGGGACTCCCGGGCGAACGAAGAATCCGCGGCCCACGTCACCCATCACCGGGTCGGCGCAATAGATCGCCTTCGGATTGCGCTGCTTGACCAGCGCCACGGCGTTCAGGATCTCGGCACCGACATCCACCGCACCCTGATAACCCGACAACACCGCATCGGCCGTGGGGAGAACTTCCCGCTCATCGATACCGGTGACGACATCGTGGATATCCGCGGCACTCAGCAGCGGGCCACGCCAGCTGCCATATGACGTGTTGTTGGAGAAATGCACCGTGATCACGGGCCACACGTCCACGCCCAGGCGTTGCATCGGAAACACCGCAGCGGAGTTGCCGGCGTGGCCATAGGCCACCGTGGATTGAATCGAGAGGATGGTCGTCACTCGCGCAATCCTGCCACTGCCGGCCGCGGTTCCGATTCCGATGCGTGGGAGTGAACGGGGTCGGGTTTCCCCGGGACTGGGTATGCCGGCCCGCGCGGCATAGGCTTGCTCCATGCGTGCAGAGCGGCAGCCCGGGGACGAGCCGCATGTCCGTTCGTCCTCCCCCGCGGAGGCCGCCGCCGATCTGCGCGAGCGACAGCCCGAGGACGATGGCGACACCGGACGCCACCTGCACCTGCCACACCCCCACCTGATCGAGGCCGACGAGGATCGGTTCGCCTGGCGGGCGAAGATCCGACGCAATCCCCGCAAGCTGTTCTTCTATCGCATCGGCGTCGGCATCGCCGGGCTCTTCCTGATGATCGCGGCCATTCTGCTCGGGCCACTGCCCGGGCCCGGAGGCATCCCCCTGTTCCTCCTCGGCCTCGCGGTCTGGGCGAGCGAATTCGGCTGGGCCCAGAACGTCATGTTGTGGTTCAAGCGGCAGTTCGAGCGCTATCAGAGCTGGAACCGGCCCCGCCGCGTACTGTTCTGGGTTGTGCTGGTCCTGTTCTTCTGGCTCATGGGCTATCTGATGATGCTGACCTATGGCATTCCGCCGTGGGCACCCGACATCGCCCACGATTGGCTGGCCCACCTGCCCGGAC
>CAZEVN010000208.1:0-2719 GCA_964515145.1 uncultured Enemella sp. | reverse complement strand
GTCGGGCCATGGGCATCGACATCGTGGTGGCCGAGGGGTCGCTCGTCGAGGCGCTGCAGACCAATGAGGCTTTCGCCGTGGTCGTGCAGACGCCCGGGGCCAGTGGCCGTGTGGCACCCGTCTCCGAACTCCGCGAGATCGCCGACAAGGCCCACGACAACAACGCCCTCGTCATCGCGGCCTGTGACCTGCTCGCCCTGACCGTTACGGAGGCTGTGGCCGAGTGGGGTGCGGACGTGGCGGTGGGATCGAGCCAGCGATTCGGCGTACCCCTGTTTTTCGGTGGCCCCCACGCCGGTTTCATCTCCGTCCGGAAGGGCTTGGAGCGGGCCCTGCCCGGCCGTCTGGTCGGTGTGTCGAAGGATGCCGACGGCGCTGCGGCGTACCGGCTGGCGCTCCAGACCCGCGAACAGCACATCCGTCGGGAGAAGGCGACCTCGAATATCTGCACCGCGCAGGTGCTGCTCGCCGTCTGCGCGGCGATGTATGGCGTGTATCACGGGCCGATCGGACTGACCGGGATCGCCAACACCGTTCACGAGAATGCCCGCCGTATCGCAGCCTCGGCGAAGGCTGCCGGACTCGAGTTGGTGCACGATTCGTTCTTCGACACGGTTCAGGTGTCCGCACCCGGCAAGGCGGCGGGAATCGTCGAGCAGGCCCGAGCCCAGGGCGTACACCTGCGACTCGTCGACAACGACACCGTCGGCGTCAGCGTCGGTGAGGACGCACGCGAGGAAGACCTCACGGCGGTCTGCGCCGCCTTCGGCACGACGCTGGGCGCCGACACCCACGGTGACCTCGCGGGCCAGTCGCGGACCACGGAGTTCATGACCCACCCGGTGTTCAACACCTATCACTCCGAGACCCAGATGCTGCGCTATCTGCGCACGCTCTCCGACCGTGACTTCGCCCTCGATCGCGGCATGATCCCGCTCGGCTCCTGCACGATGAAGCTCAACGCGGTCGCCGAGATGGAGGCCATGACCTATCCGGGCTTCGCCAACCTGCATCCCTTCGCACCGCCATCGGACGCCGAGGGCTATATCGCTCTCATCTCGTCCCTCGAGGAATGGCTTGACAGTGTCACCGGCTATGCCCGCTGCTCCATCCAGCCCAACGCCGGTTCGCAGGGCGAGTTCGCCGGGTTGTTGGCGATCAGCGCATATCACAAGGCCAACGGCGACGACCAGCGCTCGATCTGTCTGATCCCCGCCTCGGCCCACGGCACCAACGCGGCTTCGGCGCACATGGCCGGCATGAAGGTTGTCGTGGTCAAGACCGCGCCCGACGGCACGGTCGACATGGATGACCTCGATGCGAAGATCGAGAAGCATCGCGAGGAGCTGGCCGCGATCATGGTGACCTACCCCTCGACCCACGGTGTCTATGAGGAGCGCATCGTCGAGGTGTGCGACAAGATCCATGCGGCGGGTGGCCAGGTCTATATCGACGGCGCCAACTTCAACGCCCTCCTCGGACTGGCCCAGCCCGGCAAGTTCGGGGGTGACGTGTCACACCTGAACCTGCACAAGACGTTCTGCATCCCCCACGGCGGCGGCGGCCCCGGCGTCGGTCCGGTGGCGGTGGGCGAACACCTCGCTCCCTATCTGCCGAACCATCCGCTCTGGGAGGAAGCCGGTCCCGAGTCGGGTGTCGGCCCCGTGTCGGCCGCGCCGTTCGGTTCGGCGGGCATCATGTCGATCAGCTGGACCTATATCGCGATGATGGGTGCCTGGGGTCTGACCCAGGCCACGCTCAGCGCCGTGCTCGCCGCGAATTACATCGCCAAGCGACTGGGGGAGCACTATCCGGTGCTCTATACGGGCGCGAACGACCTCGTCGCTCACGAGTGCATCCTCGACCTGCGTGGGATCACCAAGGACACCGGGATCACTGTCGATGATGTGGCCAAGCGGCTCATCGACTACGGCTTCCACGCACCGACGATGTCTTTCCCCGTGTCGGGCACGCTCATGGTGGAGCCGACCGAATCGGAGAGCCTCCAGGAGATCGACCGGTTCTGCGATGCGATGATCGCGATCCGCCAGGAGATCAGCCAGGTCGCGGCAGGGGAGTGGCCGGCCGACGACAACCCGTTGCGCAATGCCCCGCACACGCTCGCCCGCGTCACGGCCGACGAATGGGGTCATCCCTACAGCCGGACCCTCGCGGCCTATCCGGCGGGACGACACACGGGTCCCATCGCCGGCAGCGGACAGGACAAATACTGGCCGGCCAGCGCGCGCATCGACCAGGCGTACGGTGACCGCAATCTTGTCTGCTCCTGCCCGCCGATCGAGGCGTACGCCGACTAGCTCACCAGACCCGGTCTCCGTCCGCTGACGATTGGTCGATAGCGTGGGCCCGCACGTGCGGAACCCTGCGTACTCGGCGGACGGAGGCCAGAGGAATGGACGTCCAGAAGATCCTTGCCCACCCGACGGTGGCACACATCCTGCGGATGAATGCGCGATTCACCAATCGGCTGGGCATGCAGTTCGCCGGGGCGGTGACCTACTTCTCCGTCCTTGCGATGGTCCCGATTCTCATGTTCGCGTTCGCAATCGCGGGCATGACGCTGACCGAGTTCCGCCCCGACCTGCTCGATGGACTGAAGTCGAGCGTGACGGGGCTCATCCAGGGTGCTCCCGGGGACGTGACCGACCGCATCAGTGATGTCATCGACGAGGCCGTGAACAACTGGCGGGGGATCGGT
>CAZEVN010000207.1:0-2719 GCA_964515145.1 uncultured Enemella sp. | reverse complement strand
AGATGTGTATAAGAGACAGGATCTGGGCCAGCGCGATGCGCATGCGGAGTCCTTTCGGGCCTAAACCAGGAATCGATAGAACGGGCTGTCGGGCAGGACGGGATCGACGGTCATGGGGGAGCGGTCCATACGCTGGAGCAGCCCCGCGAGATCATCCGGATGTCCGAGCTCCACGCCTACCAGCGCGGGCCCTAGCTCGCGATTGGATCGTTTCACATATTCGAACAGGGTGATGTCGTCCTCCGGTCCGAGGACTTCGTCGAGAAAGCGCCGCAGCGCACCGGGCTCCTGGGGGAAGTTGACGAGGAAGTAGTGCTTGCGTCCTTCATGCACGAGTGAGCGCTCGACGATCTCGTTGTAGCGCGAGACGTCGTTGTTGCCGCCCGACAGGATCGCCACGACCTTCGCGCCGGGTTCGAGGTGCACCTGGACGCCCAGGGTCGCGGGGGCGAGCGCACCCGCGGGCTCCGCGATCACGCCGTCGGTCTGATACAGCTCCAGCATCTCGCTGCAGATCTGACCCTCGGGCACGGTGACGACCTCGACGTTGTGCTGCGCCGCGATGGCGTGGGTGAGATCGCCGGCTTGGCGTACGGCCGCGCCGTCGACGAACGTGTCGATCGTCTCCAGCGGAACCGGGCGACCGGCCCGGAGCGAGGCGAGCAGGTTGGCGGCCCCGGCCGGTTCGGCCGCGATGACCTTCGTGTCCGGGTGGTGCGTCGCCATCCAGGTCAGGCAGCCGGCCAACATGCCACCGCCGCCGACCGGCACGATGAGGACATCGGGGGCGCCGCCAAGTTGGCGTACGATCTCGGGCGCCAGCGTCCCCTGGCCTGCGATCGTGCGGGGATCGTCGAACGCCGGGACCATTGCGGCACCCGTCTCCCAGGCCTCTTCATAGGCGGCCTGGGCCGCCTCGTCGTAAGTGTCGCCGGTGACGACCAACTGCACATATTCACCGCCCAGCTGGCGCATCCGGTCGCGCTTCTGGCGGGGTGTGGTCGATGGGACGAAGATGCGGCCCTGGATGCCGAGGCGGGCGCAGGAATACGCCACCCCCTGGCCGTGGTTGCCGGCCGACGCGCAGATGACGCCCGCGCCCCGCTCGGCCTCGCCGAGTTGGCTGATCAGGTTGTAGGCGCCGCGCAGCTTGTAGGACCGCACCGGGGACAGGTCCTCCCGCTTCAGATAGACCTCCGCACCGCTGCGCTCATTGAGCCGGGCATTGAGCTGGAGGGGGGTCTCGGTCAGCACACCCTTGAGGCGGGTGGCTGCTGCGGCGATGTCGGCGGTCGTCGGTCGATTCACAGGCACATTGTGCCGTTGCCAGCCGCAACATACGCGCGGGCGGACTTGTCGGGAGCCAACGTCTAGAAGTGCGTCTCGCCATGTGGGTGCTTGACTGGTCCCGCGATATGATCGACGTAAATAGTTTATTTTGGCAATATTTCAAGAGAGGGTCATGGTGAGCAGTGCCGGAAGCCGGGCGCAGGTCCGTCGGTCACCGCTGGGCAGGGTGCTCGGGCAGGTGGAGGCCCAGTTGTCACGAAGGATCGAGAAGTTGGGCCTGGTTGGCAGGGGCCTGACGGTTGATCAGTGGCGGGTTCTTGACCTTCTCGCCGACGGGCGAGGGTATGCGATGTCGCAGATCGCAGAGGCGGTCGTGGTTCCTGGTCCGACCCTGACGCGGCTGGTTGACAAGCTGGTCGATGCAGCCCTCGCCTATCGACTTGTGGATGACCATGATCGGAGGCGTGTTCGGGTTTTCATCTCGGACAAAGGCAAGGCTTTCCATGCGGAAGTTCTGCCGGATGTCGCGGCTGTCGAGGCGGAGGCGCTCGGCGTCCTGGGCCCTGACGGCGACGTTCTTCTGGACCTCTTGGCCCATCTTGCGGAGAGTGGCGGGCGCGATGGAAAGTAGTCCCAGCTGCTGCCGATGAGAATATTTCTCTTGTGAAATATTTTCGATTACCACTTTTTTTCCGAATAGGCGGATACAGTGGCGACTCCTGGCGACGATGATGTCGCGTGTCGGCTGGGGCTCAGTAGCCGCGCGAGGGGGTGCAATGACTACCGACGGCGTTGATATCGCTTTTGTAGTGCCCGGGTCGGGCCCATCGGGTATCTATGGGCCTGCCTGTGAGGCAAGTGGTCAATTTGCGGTCGATGAAATCAACCGGGCTGGCGGAATCTTGGGGCGTGAGCTTCGGCTGCACACGGTTGATGGTGGCCGGTCGCCCGCGATCGTGGCGCGAGATGTCGCCAAGCTCGTGGACCTCGGCGTGGTGGATGTTGTTGCCGGTTGGCACACCTCAGCGGTTCGTAAGGCGCTCGCTCGTGAACTCCGCGGGCGCGTGCCCTATATGTATACCGCCGTCTATGAAGGCGGGGAGCGTACGCCGGGCCTGTTCCTGACGGGAGAGACTCCGGATGGACAGTTGTTGCCGGCGCTGAGATGGATGGCTGACGAGCTCGGTGTTCGCGAGTGGGTTGTCGTCGGCAGCGACTATGTGTGGCCCCGTGAAACAGCGCGCGCCGTCCGTCGATATGCGAACGAGGTCGGTTTCAGGATCGCTGACGAGTTCTTTGCCCCCTTGGGCACGCAGAACTTCCGGGCGGCCATTCGGAGGATTGAGGCCTCGAGGCCACGCGGCGTGCTGTTGTTGCTGCTCGGCTCGGATGCAGTTCGCTTCAATCGCGCCTTCGCTGAGAGTTGGAT
>CAZEVN010000206.1:0-2771 GCA_964515145.1 uncultured Enemella sp. | reverse complement strand
ATATCACCGGTCCTCAACCGCACGATTCGGTGGCCTCCAAGGGTTCAAATACTCACTCCGTCTGCCTGCGCGATGATCACCCCGAGGGAGTGGGCGATGATGTCGTGCATCTCGCGGGCGATGTGCGTCCGTTCCCCGAGCGCCGCGAGGCGTACCTCCTGCGCCTGCCGCTCCGCCATCAACTCCGCCCGCTCGACCGCCCGCTCGACCTCCTCGCGTCGTTTGCGCGCGAGCGCGCCGAGCAGGCAGAAGAACGCGACGATCACCCAGTGCGCGAGCACCACCGGCCAGCGCTGCCACCAGGCGAGTGCGAGGACGTCTGAGGAATAGTCGAGCGCGGCCCACAGCGTCCCGAGCGCGAGGGTCCCCGTTGCCACCCGTCGAGCGGTCGTGGGGAGCTGGGCGTGGGCCGTGTACGCCGCAGCGCCCGCCCCGACCAACGACGTCAGGGTGAATACGTCGAGCGTGAGGACATGCAGGACCAGGACGACGGCCAGCACGGCAATCACCACGCGCGGCCGCGTACGCCGAAACACGAGCGCCACGGTCACCGCGGCCGTGAGCGCCAACCACCAGGCCTCGCCACCGCCCGCCATGTCGAAGGGTGGCTGGAACAGGAACGACAGCCCACCCCACAACACGGCCCACAGCAGATCGACCAACAGCACCCGCGGCCGCAGCCACGCCAGCAGGCGATCGAGAGTGCCATCGGGCGCGGAGGTGCTCATGGTCCCGACCCTAGGGAACGACATGGCCCGGCGCCTCCTACCGGGGTAGGAGACACCGGGCGATGAGTCCCGGATCCGAATGGATCAGGCGCCGGCACCCTCCTGGCGGACATGCGCTACAGCGGACGGATCGTCGAGCTGATACCGCCGGTATGCCTCAGCGGGCGCCTCGGCGCGATATTTCCCATCCCGCGCGAGGGCGTCGAGCGTCGACACCACGATGGACTCGGCGTCGACCTGGAAGAACCTCCGCGCACCGGCCCGGGTATCGGAGAACCCGAACCCGTCGGTGCCGAGTGAACGCCAGACGTGATGCACGTAGGGCCGGATCTGATCCTGCACGGCACGCTGATAGTCGCTCACCGCGATGACGGGACCCTGGGCACCGTCGAGGGCCTGCGTGACATAGGGCACCTTGTTGGGCTCGTTCGGGTGACGGAAGTTGCGCGACTCGACGCCCATCGCCTCGCGGGCCAACTCGTTCCACGACGTGACCGACCACACCGAGGCGTCGACCGACCACTCCTCGAGCAGCATCTTCTGGGCCTTCAGCGCCCACGGCATCGCAACGCCCGATGCCAGGATCTGGGCCTTGGCGAAGCCCTGCTTCCCGGCGGCGGGGGCATAGAGATACATCCCCTTGAGCAGGTGGTCGACCTTGAGGTCCTTGGGCGGACCGGGCTGTTCGACCGGCTCGTTGTAGACGGTGAGGTAATAGATGACGTCCTCACCATGGGGATGGTCGGGGTCGGTGCCATAGCCATACATCCGGCGGAGGCCGTCCTTGACGATGTGGGCGATCTCGAAGCCGAACGCCGGGTCATAGTGGACGACCGCCGGGTTGCTGGCGGCCAGCAGGGGAGAGTGGCCATCGGCGTGCTGCAGGCCCTCACCGGTCAGGGTGGTCCGGCCGGCCGTCGCGCCGATCAGGAACCCGCGGGCCATCTGGTCGGCAGCCGCCCAGATGAAGTCGCCCACACGCTGGAACCCGAACATCGAATAGAACAGGAACACCGGGATCATCGGCTCGCCATGGGTCGCATAGGACGAACCCGCTGCCGTGAACGAGCACAACCCGCCGGCCTCGGAGATGCCCTCGTGGAGCATCTGGCCGTCCTTGGCCTCCTTGTAGGACAGCAGCAACTTGCGGTCCACCGACTCATAGAGCTGGCCGTTGGGGTTGTAGATCTTGGCCGTCGGGAACATGGAGTCCATGCCGAACGTGCGGTATTCGTCCGGGGCGATCGGCACGACCCGCTTGCCCCAGTTCTTGTCGCGCATGAGGTCGCGCAACAGGCGTACGAACGCTTGGGTCGTCGCCACCCGCGGCGCCCGCTGGCCCTCGTCCGGAGTCTGCAGCAGCGGCTTGTAGAGATCATCGGGCGGCAGCGGCAGCTCCCGCGGCTTGACGATGCGGCGCGGGGCGAAACCACCGAGCGAGCGGCGCCGGTGGATCATGTAACGGATGACCTCGGAGTCCTCACCTGGGTGGTAATAGGGCGGGTTGTAGGGATTCTCCAGATCCGCATCGGGAATCGGGATCTTGATCCGGTCGCGGAAGGCCTTCAGGTCGGCGACCGTCAGCTTCTTCATCTGGTGGGTCGCGTTCTTGGCCTCCAGGGCCTCGATGGTCCAGCCCTTCACGGTCTGGGCCAGGATCACGGTGGGCTGACCGTGATGGTTGTACGCCGCCTGGAACGCCGCGTACACCTTTCGATAGTCATGACCGCCGCGCGAAAGCTTCTTGATCTCGCGATCGGACAGGTGGGCCACCATCTTCTGCAGGCGCGGATCGCCGAAGAAGCTCTCCCGGATGTATGCCCCACTCTCCGTCGCATTCGTCTGCGACTGGCCGTCGGGGGTGATGTTCATCTGGTGGACCAGGGCGCCGTCGGTGTCCTGCGCGAGGAGCGGATCCCACTCGCGACCCCAGACGACCTTGATGACGTTCCAGCCGGCACCGCGGAAGTAGGCCTCCAGCTCCTGGATGATCTTGCCGTTGCCGCGGACGGGACCGTCGAGCTGCTGCAGGTTGCAGTTGAT
>CAZEVN010000205.1:0-2794 GCA_964515145.1 uncultured Enemella sp. | reverse complement strand
CGGGGGTGGCGGAGTTCATCTCGACGGCCGTCGAGATGAACTCCGCCACCCCCGTGCTCGGTCTCATGGTCGGCCTCGCCGTCGGCATCGACTATGCGCTGTTCGTGGTCAACCGGCAGCGACGGCTGATCCTCGACCAAGGCCTGACCGCGCGGGAGGCGGCCGGCAGAGCGGTCGGCACCGCGGGTAGCGCGGTCTTCTTCGCCGGACTGACCGTCCTCATCGCGCTGAGCGCGCTGACCGTCATCGGTATCGCGATGCTGTCCACGATGGCCCTGGTCGCGGCGTCCACGGTGGCCCTGGCCGTGCTCATCGCCCTGACCCTGCTGCCCGCACTGCTGGGTCTGGTCGGGGAGCGGATCTGCTCCGACAAGGCCCGATCCCGACGCCGCGCAAGGGTGGAGGCGGAGTCGCACAGCGTCGCCGACCACTGGGTCAAGGGTGTGATCAGGTTCCGGTGGCCCGTCATCGCGGGCGTGGTCGCGATCCTGGGCGTGATGGCGATCCCGGCGGCCAGTATGAACCTGGGTATCCCAACCGGCGAGACCGCGAACCAGGACACCGCCGCCCGGCAGAGCTACGAGGCGGTCTCCCAGGGCTTCGGCGAGGGATTCAACGGCCCCCTCCTAGTCACCGCAGAGCCCACCGGCACCGCAGGCCGCGTCACACCCGAGCTGACCGCGAAACTCCTCGGGGAGTTCCAGGACCGAGACGACATCGTGCTAGCCGCCCCCGTTGGCGTCAACGAGGCCGGCGACCTGGCCGTGTTCAGCGTCATCCCCACCTCCGGCCCCAGCGACGAGGCCACCAGCGACCTCGTGAAGTCGGTGCGCGAGCCCGACAACGCGATCGCCCAGGACAACCAGGTGCAACTCGGCGTCACCGGGTTCACCGCCATAGGCATCGACATGTCCGACAAGCTCGCCGACGTCCTACCGCTCTACCTCGGCATCATCATCGTGCTCTCCGTCCTGATCCTGATGCTTGTCTTCCGCTCGGTCGTCGTCCCACTCAAGGCCACCGCCGGCTTCCTGCTCAGCATCCTGGCCACCTTCGGTGCCACCACCGCCGTCTTCCAGTGGGGCTGGCTCAGTGGCCTCTTCGGGTTCGACACCGGCGGCCCGCTGATGAGCTTCATGCCGATCATCGTGACCGGCATCCTCTACGGGCTCGCCATGGACTACGAGGTCTTCCTGGTCTCCTCGATGCGGGAGGCACACATCCACGGCCAGCCGGCCCGCCAGAGCGTCGTGCGCGGGTTCGACCAGGCCAGCCGCGTCGTGGTCGCGGCCGCGATCATCATGGTCGCGGTGTTCTCCGGCTTCATCTTCAGCCACGACATCATGATCAAGCAGATCGGCTTCGCTCTCGCCGCCGGTATCCTCATCGACGCCTTCATCGTCCGGCTGACGCTCGTCCCGGCCCTGATGGCCGTCTTCGACGAGCGAGCATGGTGGCTGCCCCGCTGGCTCGACCGCGTGCTGCCCGACCTCGACATCGAGGGCGACAAGCTGCTGACCATGCTCAACCAGCAGGCCGAAGCAACCGACCGACAAAACATCGAGGTCCGCAACTGAGCGAACCGAAGCATCCAGAGCCGGACTTCTGGGGAACGCCCAGGACCCCCCGCCGGCAATCGGACCAGCGCTCCCGTATTCCCTCCAATTCGCTGGGCAGGAAACGTCGCTGCCTCGGCCATTCGGCGGCTATCACGGCCGGACTGACCTGAGACCCTTCCGCGAGCGTGGCGGAGGTGTAGCGGTCGTCGTCGTCGAGCATCGCCGAACCCCTTAACCGACAGACGTCGGGTCCCGGCTTCGTTCAGGATGGCCCGCCCTCGGATGCGAGGAACTCGACGCACCCAAAGTTACATACATTCGTGCCTGCATGTAAGGTGTGGCTGTGTCAGTGCAGGCAAGGCGGCAGGAGGAACGCTCCGCAGCCACCCGTCACGTGCTGTTGGAGGCCACCGTGGCGTGCCTGGTCGACCTGGGCTACACCGGTACCACGAGTGCCGCCGTGGCCGCGAAGGCCGGTCTGTCACGGGGCGCACAGCTGCATCACTTCGGGACCCGAGACCAGTTGGTGGTCGCGGCGGTCGAGTATCTGGCGCAGAAGCGCTTGCGGCGAGTACGCGAGGCGTTGGCCGACCTGTCCCCGGCCACGCCTCAAGGGGCGAAGGTTTCTCGGAGTCGGATCGAGCCGCAGGAGGCTGCGCTTGGGCTGTTGGCAGAGGCTCTTTCGGGTCCGCTGTACGCCGCCACCCTGGAACTGTGGGTGGCCGCCCGCTCACATCCCGATCTGCGAGCCCAGTTGATCCCAGCCGAGGAGCGCGTCAACGAGGAGCTTGCGCAGATCTGTCGCACCTACGTCACCGACGACCCGGTCACGATCCGGCTCACCCTCGACCTCCTGCTCGGCAGGGGGGTCAGCGGCCTGCTCACCTCCCACCCAGGCCACCGCCAAGAACAGGTCCTCGCAGCCTGGGCCCAACTCCTGAGAGGCCGTCCATCCCATGACTGACCTGAAATCGATGCTTGCCACCTGGGCTGAGAAGTTCCGGCCGCACGCGGAAGGAGTCGACCTGCCGCCCCACCACGAGCAGTGCCTGGGCTGCGGACCCGACAACCCGCACGGCCATCACCTCCAGGTTCGCCGCTATGGGGACGGCGTCGTGGCCGAGCACACCTTCGACAACCGGCACGTCGGCGCTCCCGGCATCGCCCACGGCGGCGCAGTCGCCACGGTCATCGACGACCTCTACGGATTCCTGCTCTACCTCGTCGGCGCACCC
>CAZEVN010000204.1:0-2846 GCA_964515145.1 uncultured Enemella sp. | reverse complement strand
TTGGATAATGGGCCCCATGACTCCCCCCACCGCACTCGTGGACGCCATCAACCTCCGTCTGGCCCTGCTCGGACTGCCCCAGGCCGGGGCTGTCGAGACCGCGACCGCCGAGCTGGTGAGCCCCTTGCTGGCCCGCAGCGAAGAACTGAGCCGGCGTCTGTCCTATCGCCTGTCCCCTGCCGATGAGCGCATCGAAGCGTTTCTCGACGACTATCTCGCCGACGCCTCGGTCCAGCCGAAGCTGCCGCGGCGCACGCTGATCCTCGATGCCCCCGGAGTCGCGCGCGAATTGTCGCTCCCCGTCGACGGCGACGTGTTCCGCTCCGACCTGATCTCGAGCTATCGCCTGGTGAATGGCGTGCTCCACAATCCGGCCAACGATCGCCGCACGACCGCGGGGGTGTTCCACGTGGCCGAGGGCGGCCTGCCGATCGCCGATGACAAGAAGGCGGTCCCGGTCGAGGCCTTCGCCCGGCTGCTGGACCTGGCGCTCGAGCCGCCGCAGGAGTCGATGATCCTGCCGTTCAGCGCGAACCAGCCCGAGCCGGCCGCCTGCTTCGTGTCGCTCCTGCTCCGGCCGCTGGTGGTTCCCGGAGTCGCGGGCCACACCAACGAGCGGCGGATGGAGATCCGCTTCATCGCGCCCGGCGGCCTGGTCTCCAACCTCGACTTCGTGGAGGGCATCTTCGGCAATGCGGGCGATCCCTATCTGCCCGAGAATGACGCCGCGCTCAACCCCCGCGGCTGGACCGGCCACACGGGCTGCGTCATCCTCGCGCCCCACCTCGTGAAGGTCCGCAAGGTCGACGTCGGCCTCCCCCACATCGACGACGCCACCGACAGGCAGCGCCGCGACGGCATGTGCTGGGAAGACGAGAACGAGCTCTACAACGACGGCAAGGCGTTCAAGATCTGCGCGCGCGATGCCCGGGGTGTGATCGTGACCGTGATCGCCGACAACTACTTCGGCTATTGCAAGAAGGAAGTGAAGACCCAGATCAGCTATGCCGCCAACCTCGGCGGACTGGCCGAGGAGGAACACTCCGGCGGCGCGCTGATCTTCCCGTCCTATGACGAGGGCCGGGAGTTCTATGACAAGTACGCCCGCGAGGACTATCGCCTTGCCGACGTGCTGGCCCGCGACCCGCATCGCTTCGAGCTGCAGCCCGAGGGCCACGCCCTCGACCGCACCGATGAGCGGATCGTCCTGGTGCCCGAGCATGCGCGCTACAGCCTCGCCGAGGGCCGGGTGTGGTGGTGGACCACAGACGGGACGGAGCACTCCATCCCGCTGCGGGCGGACCGTCGCTACATCGGCCCGCACGGATTCATGGTCCACATGGCCCGGATCCAGTCGAGCGAGGACCAGTGGACCCTCATCGGCACCTCGGCCGCCGCGACCAACTGCCACAAGCCCAGCACCGTTTCGGGCGGTGGCAAGTCGGAGATCTCGAAGGCCATTTCGGACGCCATCCTCACCGGCAATGCCTATGCGTCCGACTTCGACGCCGACCTGCAGGCCGTGGCCGACATCCTCGCGCGTGACTTCTCGGGCCGCTTCGCCGACCAGGAGCGCAATGGGGTCGACCACCGGCCGATCCTGAGTGATCGTCGCTCCATGGGCAGTGTGGTGAAGCTGCTGACGCCGTCGCCCGACTACAACGACTTCTACAACGCGTGGCTGAACCAGATCCCGATCCACGTCAAGGAGCTCGTCTATGTGGTCAAGCGCTCCTATCGTCCCGAGTGGGGCGATGACTGGCGCAGCCATTTCTCGGTACGCCTGATCAACGGCCGCAAGGGCAACGTGCTGCGGCTCGACGATGAGCGCGTGACCGTGCACATGCTGCGCGTCGGGTTCCATCCCGATGGCTCGTGGCGGCTGTTCTCCCTGCGCCCCGACTACAGCCCCGCCGTGAAGATCCAGACCGAGGACGACATCACCGCCTCCGTCGTGGTGCCGGGCGCCGGCGACAACGGCACACCCGCCCTGTCTCGCAAGCACTCGGAGAACTGCGAGAACCTCCTCTTCCAGCGCCCCGATGACGCGATTATCCGTGGCTACGACGAGCAGGCCGAGGCCGATATCGCCTCGCCCGGGACCTTCCTGTCCAACTTCGAGCCGCTCGACGCCGAGGCTGCTCGTGCGCTCCGTGACGATGCCGTGGGATTCAGCGCGTTCACCGAACCCATGCAGAACCTCATCGATCGCGCCGCCGACAACGGCACCACCCCATCGTGGTTCGTCTGCTCGTCCGAGCCGCGCCTCGTCGACGGCAAGCGGTCGAAGAATCCGCGCTATCTGCAGACGCGTCCCGACCTGGCCGACCCATTGCCGAGCCAGCTCGCGGACCTCATGCTGAAGCTGCGCAACCGCATCCCCACCGCGGAGTTGTTCCCCAAGTCGGTCGATATCGTCGCCGCGGGCCGGCGCAACAATCCGCCCGAGCCGGGCGTACCACCGTTGTGTGGGTTCAACCCGCTCCACTGGATGGACCTGCCGGAGCTGTTCATCGAGTTCATCTCGTCGATGACCGGCAAGTCACCGTCGACGACGGGCGCGGGCTCCGAGGGTGCGCTGACCAAGAACCCGTTCAATGCCCTGCCCACGGCGGTCGACCTGAACGCGGCGCTGCTGTCGTTCATCCTCACGGGCTATGACGGCTGGATCACGGCAGCCGGCTGGATCGGGCCAAAGGTGCGGATCGACCACGACTTCAGCCTGCTCGTGCCGGAGGTGTTCTCCCGCATGACCGCAGCGGAGCGTGACGCCCGGAAGCTGGCCGACAATGGGTTCCTCGAGAAGATCGAGGACTTCGAGTTCGAGGGGCAGACCGTGTTGGCGA
>CAZEVN010000203.1:0-2852 GCA_964515145.1 uncultured Enemella sp. | reverse complement strand
GATCGAGCGGCAGTGGTCCGTGCGGAGCGTGGACGAATTGCTCGCGGCCGGGCTGATGTCCCGCGACGACCGCCCCCGGTGGACGATCCCGCTGGTCCGGCCGGTGCGGCTCGCGCGGCGCGAGCCCTTGCCCGTCGAGCCCTACATGCTCGGCGTGCTGATCGGTGACGGCTCGTTGATCCGTCACGTCGGGCTGTCGAACCCCGAGCCCGAGATCCAGGAGCACGTCCGTTCGACGATCGGGGGGACCGCCGTCCTGCGGGAGGTCAAGCCCGGGATCGACTTCTCGATCACGACGGCTCGCGGTCGGCCCAACCCCGTGCTGGATGCGCTGGATGGATTGGGCCTGTTCGGGAAGGCGTCCTACGAGAAGTTCGTCCCGCCGCAGTACCTCGTCGCCGACGTGGAGACGCGGTTAGCCGTGCTCGCCGGGTTGCTCGACACCGACGGCTACACCGCCAACGGTCATGTCGAATTCTGCACGACATCGCCGCACCTGGCCCGCGACGTGACGTTCCTGGTCGAGTCGCTGGGCGGGATCGTGCGGACCAAGACCAAGATCCCGAAGTACACCTATCGCGGCGAGCGGAGGGTGGGCCGGCTCGCGTACATCGTCAGCGTCAGCATGCCGGGCGACATCAACCCGTTCCGGCTTGCCCGAAAGCGGGATGCGTTCATCCCCCGCACGAAGTACCAGCCCCGTCGGGCCATCGTCTCGATCGAGCCGGCGGGCGAGAAGCCGTGTCAGTGCATCGCCGTCGATGCCCCCGACCACCTGTACGTCACCGAGCGGTTCATCGTCACCCACAACACGGTCGTGGCCGCCAAGTGGATCGTCGCCGCCCGCGAGCGGGCCGCCCGCACCCTGTTCCTCGCCCACCGCGACATCCTCATCGACCAGGCCTGCCGGCAGTTCACCGGCCGGGGCATCACCTACGCCGTCGAGCAGGCCCAGCGGTCCGCCCGCGAGGCCATGAGCATCTTCGGCGGGGTGGAGGTGGTGGTCGGGTCCAAGGACACGATGCAGGGCCCCCGGCTCGCCAACTGGCACCCCGATCGTTTCACTGATATAATCATAGATGAATGCTTCCCGACGGGGACGCTCGTTGATGGGAAGAAGATCGAATCTCTCCGAACCGGACAGATGGTCCGCTCGTATAACCATTGGAGCAATGAGGTCGAGTGGAAGCGGGTCGTCGCCACGTCCAGTCGGCCATGCCCGGTGCTCGCCAAGATCACGTTGTCGGATGGCAGCACGATCGTCTGCACGGCGAACCACCCGGTCTACTCTTGGGACCCGGAACGGACGGATGCCCCCGAGTACCGGCCGGCGATGTCGCTGCACGGCGGGCATCATCTGTTCCGCATGGTTGGCGACCATTACCAGTTCGGAGATCAAGATGCCTCGTGTTGCGCAACCGTTGATCGTCAACTGCGTGGAGTGCGGCAAGGAGTACACCCGGCCGCACCGGAACATGACCGTGGCGTCGGTGTGCTCTCCGGAGTGCAAGCAGGCCCGGCGGGACAAGCGGAGGCTGGTGCTGGAGACGACCTGCCACGAGTGCGGCAAGGCGATGACGATCTCCGGGTATCAGAGGACGGCGGTGGTCTACCGGGGCACCAAGCCGTTGTGCTCGGCCGCATGCCGCAAGGCGTTCCGGGCGAAAGTCGCGGCCATCGCCCGGCAGAGCTACGACCCAGAGGAATCGAGCCGTCGGATGAAGGAACGGAACCCGATGCACGACCCGGTGGCGAAGGCCAAGGCTCACGAATCGCTGAGCAAGACGGACTGGCGGCCGAGGGTCCACGGCGGGAACGGCAAGGGTCCGTCGGAGCCGCAACGACTGCTGGCGGAAGCCCTCGGCTGGCCGATGGAGCATGCGGTCAGGACCGGGATGCCGAGGGGGAGCGGCTACCCGCCTTGCTACAAGGTGGACATCGCCAGCCCGACGATCAAGGTGGCGATCGAGGTGGACGGGGGATCGCACAACAACGAACTCGGCCGCCAGCGGGATCGGAAGAAGGACGCCTTGCTTCGTTCCCTCGGGTGGTGCGTGTTGAGGTTCTCAAACAAGGACGTGATGCGGAATTTGACCGGGTGTGTCCAGACGGTCGAGTCCACAACATCGAGGTTGAGGGCAACAACAACTACTTCGTCCACGGCCTGCTAGTCCACAACTGTCATCTCAGCGCGTCGCCGACCTTCCTGAAGGTGATGAACCACTTCGCGGGTGCGAGGTTCGTGATCGGGCTGTCGGCCACGCCCTACCGGCTGGACGGCAAGCCGCTGTACGGGCCGGGCGGGTGGTTCGGGGACGGGGGCCACCGGCTGCCCTACGAACTGGAGGGCCTGCCGCCGGACCGGAGGATCCACGAGGCGCTGGCGTTCAAGTACACGTTACCGGTCGCGATCCGCAACGGCCACCTGGCGGACGTGATCGCGGTGCCCTGCGAGCTGGCGTTCGACCTCAAGGGCATCCGCATCTCGAAGGGGGCGGTGCAGGACTTCAACCGCCACGACCTCGAGGACCGGATCGGCCCGCAGGTCGAGGAGCTGGCGAACATCGTGCGGATGCACCTCGACCGGCTGGGCATCCGGCGGTCGCTGCTGTTCGCCCCCGGCATCCGCACGGCCCGCGCCATCAGCGACGCCTTCCGGCAGATCGGCGTGGCCTCGGAGGCGGTGTGGACCGGCTCGGCGGACAACCCGCTGCCCGAGGCGCAGAAGAAGGAGATCCTGGCCTCGGCGAAGGAGGGGCGGTACCGGGTGCTCTGCTGCTCCGACCTGCTGATCGAGGGCTACGACGACGAGGAGATCCAGGCGGTCATCATGGCCCGGCCGACGCAATCGC
>CAZEVN010000202.1:0-2890 GCA_964515145.1 uncultured Enemella sp. | reverse complement strand
ACCCCCCGCAGCCTCGTTCCAGCGGCCGCCGCAGCCGAGCCAGGGAGGCGCGCCGTCTCCGTCCGGGGCCACCCCTGCCGCCGGTCAGGGTCTCCGGGTGGCCGATGTGCGCCGCATGTGGCCGGATGTGCTTGAGGAGGTCAAGCGTCGTCGACGCTTCACGTGGATCCTGATCTCCCAGAACGCCCAGGTCGCCGATATTCACGACGGGGTGCTGACACTTGCGATGAAGAACGCCGGCGCGCGGGATTCCCTCAGCAGGGGCGGCAACGAGGATGTGCTCCGTGATGCGCTCATCGAGGTGCTGAGGGTCGATCTCCGGATCCAGACGATGGTCGATGGTGCCGCGCCGCCCGCACCCGCCGGGCGTACGCCTGCGGCGCAGTCGCCGGGTTCACATGAGCAGGCTCCGCCACCACCACCGGAGTCCCCGTTGTCAGCGCCCGAGCCAGCAGCCCCCGCGCCCGAGCCAGCAGCCCCCGCGCCCGAGCCAGCAGCCCCCGCGCCTGAGCCGCAGTCAACTGCGCCCGAACCGCAGCCGGCTGAACCAGCGCCGGAGCCGGTGCAGCCTCCGCCACGTCAGGCACCGCCGCCCCGCCAGATGCCGCCTCCCGGAGCTCAGGGTCCGGCGATGCCGGTCGAGGCCCAGGCGCAACGGGCTCCCGGAGGAGGGGGTCCGGCGCAGGTCGCGGAGCCCTCGGCCGCGGCGCTCGCCCGCGACCGGATCATGCCGACCCGCCAGGGCGGGTCAGCGGATGAGCCGCCGGATGAGGACGAGCCGCCCTACGACCCCTATGACGACATCGTCGACGGCGAAGTCGAGCTCGATTCCGCGGCGCTGCTCACAAAACACCTCGGCGCCGAGCTGATTGCAGAAGAAGAGGGACCGGCCACATAGGCTGGGCCTGCCCGCGATCGACATCACACCAGGAGACCCGATGATCCCCGACGGCATGGATATGAACGCGCTGCTTCAGCAGGCGGCCCAGATGCAGGCTCAGATGCAGCAGGCCCAGGAGGAGCTGGCCAACTCCGAGTTCACCGGTTCGGCCGGCGGTGACCTCGTCACCGCGACCGTGGCTGGCACCGGTGAGCTGAAGGGGCTCCAGATCAAGCCCGAGGCCTGTGACCCCGAAGACACCGAGACCCTCGCCGACCTCATCGTGGCGGCGGTGCGCGATGCCCAACACAAGATGTCGGCGATGGCCGAGGCGAAGTTCGGCGGCATGGCGGGCCAGCTGGGTCTGGGAGATGGTCCCGGCGGTGGCGGCATGCCCGGGCTGGGCTTCTGACAGACACGGAGTTCGGAGTTGTACGAAGGTCCCGTCCAGGATCTGATCGATGAGCTGGGCCAGCTTCCGGGCATCGGCCCCAAGAGTGCCCAGCGCATCGCTTTTCACATCCTGTCTGCCGATGCGGCAGATGTGCAGCGGCTGGTCGATGCCCTGCAGCTGGTGAAGCAGACCGTCAAGTTCTGTGAGGTCTGCTTCAACATCGCCGAGGAGGCTCGCTGCCGCGTGTGTCGCGACGCCCGTCGCGACCCGACCGCCATCTGTGTGGTCGAGGAGCCAAAGGATGTGGTGGCGATCGAGCGGACTCGTGAGTTCCGCGGGACCTATCACGTCCTCGGCGGTGCCATCAGCCCCATCGACGGAGTTGGCCCGGGCGATCTCACAGTCCGCGAGCTTTGCCAGAGGCTGGCTGACGGCACCGTGCAGGAAGTCATCCTCGCCACCGACCCCAACCTCGAGGGCGAAGCCACCGCTACCTACCTGTCGCGGTTGCTGGTCCCCATGGGCGTCAAGGTCTCCCGACTGGCCAGCGGCCTTCCTGTCGGCGGCGATCTTGAGTACGCGGACGAGGTCACCCTGGGACGCGCCTTCGAGGGCAGACGATACGTCGAGGCCTGAGCCCTGAACGCCCGGAGGCAGCCCTCATCGCAAGCCTTCTTGACAGTTCTCGGACATCGTTCTGGGACCCGCTTTCGGTGTCGATGATCGCGGTACGATCAACACGGGAAATCGGGGGAATCATGGCTGTGCGATTGCGGGTCCTGGTGGCGGCTGGGGCTGCCGTGGCAATGACTGGTTGTGCGGCGGTTCCGCTGCCACAGCTTCCCGACGCGCCGGATTTTCCAGGGATCCGCCTGCCATGGCAGAACGACGAAACCGCAGGGAACAGCACGTGGGACGACCGCAGCGTGACTTCCGCGCCGACGACGACAATCCCGTCTGCGCAGAGCGCGCCAACCACCACCCACAGCCCGGCTTCTTCGCAGGCAATCCCGGCGGCGACCGAGCCGGTCCCGACCCAACAGGCACGTCCCTCCTACCAGGCCGAGCCCACGCAGAACTTCCCCCGCGGCGGGGCCGAGGTCACGATTCAGCCGACCGTGCCTCCTCCGCCACCGACCCGGAACGACTGCCAGCCTTCCGAACTGGAGATGTCTTTCGTCGATGATCCCTCGGCGAGCGGAGCGGGATATTCCGCCTACCTTCTCTGGATGACGAACACCTCATCCAGCCATTGCGAGATCTCCGGCTTCCCGGGCGTCGACTTCGCGCTGGGACCGAGCGGGCTCCAGGTGGGACGGTCGGGTGCGTGGGATCGAATCTATGAACCCCAGCGATTCAGCCTCGCGCCCGGACAGCGGGCCGCGGCGGAGGTTCGCATCGTTCATGCCGAGCAACTGCCCGGCTGCCGGCCGACTCGGGCCAGCTATGTCAAGGTGATCGCGCCCAACACCTGGGTGGCGTACCTGTTCCCCGTGTCCGTCAACGCCTGCACCAATCCGGACATCAAGCAACTCACCGTGAGGGTCAGCCGCAAGGTGGGCTGTCAAGGGCCAATAGGAACTGCCCAGGGGCGGTCGTAAGGCCTGCCCGGTGAC
>CAZEVN010000201.1:0-2945 GCA_964515145.1 uncultured Enemella sp. | reverse complement strand
CAACCCGCCGTAGCCGGCCACTCAACCCCAAGCGGCTCCACGGATCGAGGCTTAGCCCCGTCTAGATGTACCCGACGAACTCAGGCCCCCTGCTTGCACACGCCTTGGACGCCGTGCTTGTTCCGGCGGTGGCTGGGCAGCCCGGGCAGGGGGAACAGCTCCGCGCACTCCGGGCAGGGCACCGGCTTCGGGTTGGCATAGTTCAGGTGGTGCCGCAGATTGTTCTTGTACCGGAAGGTCCGGGGTTCCTCGCACAGGGGGCACGGGTACGCGCCATTGGTGGGCAGCAACGAGTACCCACTGCCGCGGCGCGGCTCCTCCTCGTCTCCGTCCCCCAAGAACCAGAAGCCGATCCGGCCGAGGTTGGTGCCCTGGGAACCGAACATGCCCTTCACCGCCCCACGGCGGGCGTCATCGGCGTCGATGACGATCTTGCGGATGAAGGTCCGCGTGATCGACTTCTGCGTGGCCGGGTCGCGTTCGAGGAATTCGGCACCGCTGATGTCGGGGATGTCGCGGGGCCGGCCCTCGGTCTTCTCCGCGATCCGCAGGTCGAGCTGGTTCTTGAGCGCGACCTCCTCGCCGATGCGGGCCAGCAGCGCCGACATGGCGACGGCCGGGGCGCTCTTCACCTGGGCCTGCAGGATGCCGATGGACTCCTCCAGGGTGTCGGCCTGGGCATGCAGATCAGCCAGCTGGGTGCTCATGCTGCCGGCCGAGGCCTGGTGGAGTCGCTCGGCCTGAAACTCCCTGATCTCGGGGTTGTCGAGCGACCCGGCCACGACCTCGCGGATGAACTGCTCCACCGCACCGGCGTTGATGGCGATCCCCGGACAGTCGGCGCCTTTCATGCGGCCACCGCACAGGTACGCCCCCGACTCCCCCAGCGACCGGTTGCTGGTCATCTTGGTGCCACACACCCCGCAGTAGACCAGCCCGACCAGCGGCAGTCCCCCGGCCCGTGCCCTGGTCCGCTTCAAGGGCTGGGGCTTCAACAGCAGGCGCAGCCCCTCCCACTCCTCCTCGGTACAGACGGCCTCGTGACTCTTGACCGGCAGACCGTCCTTGTCGATGACGATCTCCCGGGTGTCCCCGGCGTCGGGTCCCCCGCCATTGGTCCGCGCCCTGGCCTTGGCGTTGACCGGAGTTGAACCCGGTCGGGACCGTCCTCCAGAGCCCAGCCGATCAGCGTATCGGTGTCGAGACCGGGACGACTGACACACCTTCGGGCCTGCGAGCCAAGGACCGTCCGGAATCGAACCCTGTAGTTCAGCGGGACGGTCGCGGGATCACCCTCGCGACGAAGGCGGCAGACGCGGCAGCCCTGCTTCTTCGCCGGGTCAGCCACCTGTTCTCAAGGACCGGGCATCACCACTGGCCAGCTGCCCCGGCTAGCCTGACGGGCATGCACGCGGAGCCCTACCTGTCGCGGATATCAGTCGATGGGCATCCCGGTGTTCGCCGCCGAATGCATGGCCCGGTACGAGAAGGAACGCGGGGCTCCGGTGCTCGCCTGCCTGTTCGCCAACCGCGTTGCCGACGACCGCTATGTCAGGGAGGTCGCGTACCCCCCCGACCTGACCCCGCAGGAGATCGACGAGGGCTGCGAGGAGGTGGCCCGACGGTTCGTGGAGGTTCGCCGCGCACACCCCCGGTCGAACGCCGGCCACCTGGTGTGGCTGGTGGCGCATCCTCTGTCCCTGTGAAACGTGCATTTCAGATGCCAGGTCCCGGAAGCCGAGACGTCCGACGGAGTGGGGAAGATGGACCTCTTTGAGTCTGGAGCGGTCGAAGGGGTTCTCGGCGATCAGCTGTTGGCGCAGTCGGTGCACCCGGACGACACCGGGACCCTGCTCCGCTATATCCCCGCGGCGCTCACGCACCTGTCATGGCGCAACTCGCTGCTGGAGGACTGGCACGCCGGCACGGATTCCCGGATCACCGATGGCGAGATGATGCGTGCCAACGTCGCGACCACCCGCATCTTCCACCAAAGTCTCTGGTTCGCCATCGGCGAGAGCTGGGCCGAGCTCGGGCCGCTGGCCCCCGACCTGATCGGCGTGGACCAGCTCGTCGACGCGTTCGACGATGCCCTCGAAACCGCCTTCGACCCCGAGCGGCGTCTCCCGCACGGGATCACGCTGCGCGAGCTCGGCGGCAGCGAATGCCCGGAGTTCGTGGACCAGGCCGAACTCCAACTCGGCGCACTCCTCGACATGGCCGAACAGCACGGAGTGCCCGTAGTGGTGAGGTGGCTCGCCGTGCGGGGGACGCTTATGGTTCCCAACTGGTGGGGCACACCCCGGTGGCCCTACGTGGTCGATGAGCTGTTCCGGCGTCTCGACGATCCTGAGCATGACCACTGGCGGTCCACTGGCCCGCCGGCCGCGCCGCCGGCCCCGGCCGATGACCGGGCGTGGTTCAGGAGCACCCTGCTGTGTGCGCCCGACGAGCTCACGACCGAGGTCCTCGACTACTGCATCCACGAGGCCGCGATCGGATTCATCCGACCCGAGCCGTGGTCGCAGAGGTGGGGGCAGGCAGGAGACGGTCCGACGACTCGCTGACACCAGTCCTGGTTGAGTTGCTAGCCTGGCCGCCTGGCTGAGTTCGGAGTGGTCTTTCATGATCTGCTGTTGTCTTGTAGCCGGGACAGCACCGGCTTCGGGTGGGCGGAACTACGCCGCACCACCCGCAGACCACGACAGTGCCGGGGCCGCCCGACACCTGACGCCCCATAGCCGAACCAGCAAAAAGGCCCCGACGCCACAGCGTCGAGACCCTTTTCAAATTCTTGCGGTCCCCTTTGCGGTCCCTTTGGCCAATTTCGACCCCCAGTTACCGTTCAACAACCGCGTTTTCCCTAGTCAAACAGGATTTCCGGTCGGGCTGACAGGATTTGAACCTGCGACCCCTTGACCCCCAGTCAAGTGCGCTACCAAGCT
>CAZEVN010000200.1:0-2974 GCA_964515145.1 uncultured Enemella sp. | reverse complement strand
AACCATGTGAGGTACAGGCCCCCCTACGCGGGGACTTGACAATGAGGTACCACGGACGTGGAAAGACCATTCGGACAAACGAGACGCATTCGTTGTGAGGCCTGATGAGGTGCCTGTTTTCCCTAGTCGGCCCATTGTGGAAGGCTGCGCCTTATGGAGGGCGTACTCATCCGCCGCGCCGGCGCGGCCGACGGCCTGCTCGTGGCCGCGCTGACGATCCAGGCGGCCCGTGAGGCGGGCCTCGTGCCGCCCGTTGGATTCCTCGACAGGTACGCCGACGCGTGGCTCGCGCAACGGGAGGCGTACCCCACCTGGTGGGCCGAAGCCGACCGCCAGCACGTCGGGCTACTGGTCGCCCACCGCATCCGGCCGCTGCCGTGGCCGGACGAACCTGGGGCCGGGGCCTTGCGGCCGGTACGCCTGTTCGCCCGTTCCGACTATGCCGTCGACATGATCACCGGCGCACTGCGCGCGGCCGCCCGGGAGTGGGCGGCCACGAACGGGATCCTGGCTTTCGACCTCGACTGACGGGCGTACGCCTCGCTGCACCGGGCCAAGCTCAACGGCTGAGTTCGATGGGGCGTGACCAGTCGATGCCGCGCAGGAAGATCGCGCCGGCGCCGAAATAACCGAGCCCGACGAAGATCCAGCCCCAGGCGTTCTCGGGGCTGATGCCGGCGAAGCCCAGCAGCATGCTGGCGACATGCGAGCCGGCGTGGACGCCGACGGCCGGCCAGACCGAGCGCAGCCGCAGGACCAACACGGCGCAGAGGAACCCGAAGCCGGTGGGCCAGATGAGATAGAGCAACCGGTCGCCCGTGGGCATGTTGGACGTCATCGTGGAGAGCCAGTGCAGGACCCCGAAGAACAGCGTGGACACGACCAGGGCAGCGACGGGCCGATCGCGCATCGTCTGCATGAGCCAGCCGCGGAAGAGCAGTTCTTCGGGGATGCCCTGGAGGAAGAACCCCTGAGCCAGGCGGCTGGCGATGGTGGTCACGATCAGCAACGCGGTGGCCCGCGACCAGTCGGTGGGCTGGATCTCGAACCGGCCGGCGGCCAACAGGATCAACGAGATGCCGCCGACGACGAGAAGGCTCAGACCCGGGCCGAGCCCCAGCAGGGCGATCGGGGTGATGAGGATGCGCAGGATCAAGGGCCAGCGCGACTGGGATCGAGCTCGGTCATCAGCCGGTTCGGAAGCCCGGGTCGGTGCGGGTGTGGAGTCGGTGGGCGAGCTGTCGAGAGGGGCTCCGGTCGTCATACCTCCAGACCTACGCGCTGTGAGGCTCGTTCGGGGGTGCCGCCGGTCACGATTCCCCCCGGGCTGCCATGACCCGGGTCATGACTTGGGCCCCCGGCGCAGGCAACTCCCTACAGTGGACCCATGGGGAGCTCACGCAGGATCGGACTGCTGATCGACGGGTGCATTGCGGTGCAGATGTTGATGATCCTCGCGTCAGCGCTTCAGATCATTGGCCAGTCCCTGCCGTATGGCCTTCTCGGGATTGCGAGTGCGCTGGCGATCGGGCTCGGCTGGATCATGTATCGGGCCCGGCGCTGGGTAGCCGGACTCTGGCTCGTTTGGCGGCCAGCCTGGCCAGCGGCCTGATCGACGGCGGCATGGTGGGGCTGTTGCTCCTGCTCATCGCGCTGGCCGTGATCGTGTTGGAACAGGGCATCCGCTGGGGGCTGATGGCGGCGCTCAGTGTCGTGGTGGCGCTGGCCGTGATGATCTGGCGTTTCGTGGGCTCCGTCGTGTCCGTGGTCAGTCAGAGTGTCGGCAACATCATCCTCGTCGCCCTCGGTCTGGTCGGCGGGCTGATGCTGCTGCAGCTGCGACGAGACCGCGAAGCCAATCAGCGGCTGCTGGCCGAACTGCGCGCCTCCGTCGATATCGAGAAGGAGCTGATGCTGGCCGATGAGCGCTCCCGTTCGGCGCGGGACCTGCACGACGGCCTCGGCCATCGGTTGACCCTGATCGCGATGAATCTTGAGTACGCCCAGCGGGTGCGCGACTCCGATCCCGGGTCGGCCTGGACCGAGGTGGCCGGGGCACGGGAGGAGGCCAGGGATGCGCTGGCGTACATGCGTCGCTGGGTTCGGGCACTGAACCCGCCGCGGGAGCCCAACCTCTCGGGCATCGCGGCTCTGGAGGCGCGATCGCCGACAGTTTCCGCGGCACCGGCCTGACCGTGTCGGTCAGTCCGACGGGGGAGGAGCAGCCGATGGGCCGGGAGACCTCCCTGTTCGCCTATCGGCTGGTCCAGGAGGGCCTGACCAATGTGCTGCGGCATTCATCGGCCGATCGGGTGGACATCACCCTGCGCTGGCTGGAGGAAGATGTCGAACTCGAACTTGCCGACAACGGTGGTGGCACCACCACGAACGGCGAGGAGTCGGGCGGGTTCGGCCTGCGCTCGCTGGAGGAGCGGGCCCGTGAGCTCGGTGGCACGTTCAGTGTGCGGGACACGGGCCAGGGCGTCGTGTTGACCGGCCGCGTGCCCGCGCCGCGACTGGTGGAGTTGGGAGACCCACTGTGATCACTGTCCTGGTCGTGGACGATCAGCAGTTGTTGCGGCGGGGCCTGCGATTGCTCCTCGGCACCGAACCCGGGCTCGAGGTGGTCGGCGAGGCGGCCGATGGTCGGGAAGCGCTTGCGATGGTGGAACGCTTCCGGCCGGATGTGGTGCTGACCGATGCCCGAATGCCGGGCATGGACGGGCTGGAGCTCGTGCGCGCCCTGGCTGCCCTGGACCCGCCGGTGACCGCCGTGGTGCTGACCACCTTCGACGACGAGGACATCGTCCGTGGGGCGGTGGGGGCCGGTGCCGCCGGGCTCAAGGATGTGACGACCGATCAGCTGGCCGAGGCCATCCGCGCCGTCGCCCAGGGCGGCATGGTCATCGATCCACGCGTGGCGCGGATCGCCTTCGGCCCCGAGGAAGTGAGCTCACCTGATCCGCTGGTTGTC
>CAZEVN010000199.1:0-2998 GCA_964515145.1 uncultured Enemella sp. | reverse complement strand
CCAACGGGCACTTACCTGACCGTCTCCGGGCAGTCTGCCGTGGCCGCCGACACACGCTGGCAGACGCGGCGGCGACGGCCAGGCGAGAGCGTCCTCGCATGGATGTCCTCCTCGTTGACTGCACCCTTCGTTGGGTGCGGGATATTGAGCCCTTTTCTAGGCCCCGAAAACTCGCTTGACAACAACCTGACGAAAGCGAAACGCGATTGTGACCTGCGGGTAACCAGGGATGGTACGCCCCCGGGTCAGGCCCGCTGCAGCCGGGCATAGTCGACACGTCCCCACGGGTCGAACGACACCTCGGTCACCCGAACCGACCAGACGGTAGGCGACGTGTAGTGCCACGTGGGCAGGGAGGGCAAATCGCGGGCCAGGAACTGCTCGGCCTCCGCGAACAGGCGCAGCGAGTCCGCGGGGCTGGTCGCAACGCTCGCGGCTGCGACCTTGGCGTCGAAGTCGGGGTTCGCATACCGGGACCAGTTGCTGCTCTCCCCCGAACGATAGATGGAGGTGAGGAAGTTGTTCGCCGACGGCGCATCCATCTGCCAGCCGGTGCGGAAGAGCCCTTGCAGTTCGCCCTTGGTCGCCTTGTCCATGAACGTCCGAAAATCGGGCTCGACGTGGACCTCGCAGCTGGCACCGGTCACCGCCTGGATCGACCGACACACCGCCTCGGCCCAGGGTTTGTGGTTTCCGTCGCCGTTCACGGTCACGTTCAGCGTGCCCTGATAACCGCCGGACTCGGCGTACAACCGGCGCGCCTTCTCTCGATCGAACGTGCAGGTCTCCCCGCACGCCTTGCTCCCACCACCCGGGATTCCCGTGGGAACCCACTCCGAGGCGGGGACCCCGGAGATGACCGCAGAGCGGATCACGCTGTCGCGATCGATCGCCATCGACAGTGCCTGGCGCAGCTTCGGGTTATTGGCCAACTGCGGATCGGCAGGGGAAACGACGAGGGCATGGGTTCTGCCGCTCGGCGGGTACGCGATACGCCCGGCGTTGTCGGCCCCTGCCCGGCCGGACCCCAGTTGAGAGGGCGGCAGGGCCGCGACATCGCTGACGCCGTTGCGCACATCCTGATAGCCGGCCTCCCAGTCCGCGACCAGCCGGATCGTGAGGCGGTCGAGGTGAGCCGGCGTCTCACCCGAATAGTTGGCCGACTTGCTGAGCACCACTTCTGTGGAACTCATGTTGGTGATGTGGAACGGACCCGCCCCGATCGGCTGCGCGGCGAAGGCATTCTCGTTCGCGAAGTAGGCACCCGGCAGGGGCGCAAGTGCGACAACGCCAAGGAGCGCAGGCAGGTCGGGCACGGGCCGAGTGGCGCGAATGGTGAACGTATAGGGATCGACAACGGCCAGGCCGGGCACCAAGCTCTGGTCGAACCCTTCGACGAACTCCAGCAGATAGAAGTTCATCTCCTGCTTGCGGATCATTGCCTTCCACGCATCAACGAAGTTGTGGGCCAGCACCTCGGTGCCGTCGGAAAACAGATAGCCGCGACGCAACTTCACCGTGAAATTCACGTTGTCGGTGGTGGTCACCGATTCGGCGATATCGGGGACGGGCTCGCCGGTCCCGGGCAGATAGCGAAACAGCCGCGCCGTGGTCGCCGCAAGGATCTGGTCCCCACAGCTTTCCGCCGTCTCGCCGGGGAGGAGCGCCTCAGCGGGCGGGCAGCCGATGACTGTCGCGTCGCCGCCCAGGCGGCCCTGGGTCTGGCCCTGTCCCTGGGTCTGGCCCTGCTCCTGGGTCTGGCTCGTGCCCTCACCGGTGCCCTGGCCGGGCGCGCGGATCGGCGTCGCTCCCGGCAGTGCCAGGGCGATGACCAGGGCCGTGATCACCGAGTGCAGCGCCAACGCCGGCACCATGCTCAGGCCGAAAGCGAGCCAATAGTCCTTGCCGGAGAATCCCAGCGCCCGGGACCGACGGGCATCCCGGACGGCGGGAATGAGCCCGAATAGTCCGAAGAAGCCAGTGATCATGATCGTGGGCGCGAGGCCGGGTCGACGTTTCGAGACGGGTGGGGGCCACTGATTGTCCGGTATCCGGGGCGGGTGGATGCTGGCTCCCTTTCCCGTCCATGAGGGGGGCCTGTCCTGGGGGATGCCACCCCAATGGTGGGGCTGGTTGTTGTCCCACGTCATGCGGCAGTCCTTCCGCCGCCATATTTCTCCACCGATTCGACCGCCCGCCGCAGAAGGTCGGTCGCCTCGGTGAGCGGCCCGCGGACGCCGGGAGACAGTCGGTCTGCAGCCAGGAGCTCTTCGGCAAGCTCGAGCGTGGCCCGGCTGTTGGAACAGGCCGGGAACGCCCGCAGGACGATCTGGCCGAGAGCCCAGCCGCTGCGGAAGGCTGCGGTGGCATCGATCTCGGCGAAGAAGCGCTGGACGAAGGCCTCGGTGAGATCGCCCTGATGGGGCAGGAAGAACCCTTCCGCGGTCGCATAGAGCTCATAGGCGCTCAGCTCACCGGGTTCCATCAGTGCGGCGAAGGCCTCCTGCTTGGCCTCGGGATCGGGCAGCCCGGCCATGGCCCGGGCTCGGTGCACGCGTCCCGCGGCCGAGCGATCCCGATCGAAGGCCTCCTCGATGACCTCTCGATCGCCGGTGAGGGTGGCGAGTCGGGTGACAGTGCGCCAGCGGAGTTCGGCGTCCAGTTCCCGGCCATCGGGCAGCGCGTTGCCGGCCAGCCAGTTCGCGAGCGCGTCCGTGTCGTCGGTGCACCCCATGAGGGCTCGCCAGGCGGACAACTGGAGGTCGGTGCCCGGCTGGGAGCGGGCCAGGATCTCCCCGGCTGTGTCGGCGATCCGGCACAACCGGGTCCGCCGCTCGTCGGGCCGTGAATAGGGCCCCGCCAACGTCGTCTGGGCCCAGTCGAGCACCGCCCGCGCGATGAGGTCTTCCTCCTCCTCGGGCAGCTCGATCTCAAGAGTCTGCAGCGCGATCTCGGGGTCGAGTTCGACCGAGCGCATCTGGTCGCGGATGCTGTTCCA
>CAZEVN010000198.1:0-3018 GCA_964515145.1 uncultured Enemella sp. | reverse complement strand
TCCAGGCCGAGGCAGGCGGTTTCCCTGGCGATGATGGTGGCCCGCCATTCGTTCAGATCACCGTTCTCCAGCGCATTCAGGGTGTGCGGCAACTCCTTGACCAGAGCTTTCGCCAGGCCGAGATGACGGCCGCCTCGAAAGGGTGATTCCCGCCGGGCGAGGGCGACCTCGGCACCGACGCCGATCCCGCGGCCCGAAACCGGGATCCCGCGGTCGGCTTCGGCCTGGCAGCGGGTGGCATCGAACGCGACCGCAGCCCGGGCCTGGACCGCCGAGGCGCAGGACTTGAGATCTTCGAGCCGGCGGATCAGATCGATCAACGCTCCTTCAGTACCGGGCAGGCGCGCCGACGCGAGCCGGTGCATCCACGCCACGATCTCGGAGTCATCGAGTTCGCAGGGCTCCCAGCCGAGTTCGCCCGGCTCCCATTGGCCAGCATCTTCTTCCTCTTCGGCCGAGTCCCGCGGCTCGGGATTGCCCTGGGCGTCGAACCAGGCATCGTGTTCGCGCCACTGTTCGAGCAGCCAGGGTGGCGGCTCGGGGACATCGGAAGAAACGCCAGTTTCATCCTGATACAAATCGATCATGTGCTCTATTCTATGTGACCCACATCACGTTTTCCAGACCCCCAACGAACAAACCGGAAACTTCCGCTTCGATCGAGACGAGCGAAGGAGAGACCTCATTTCTCGCGTCTGAGTCTGCTGGCAGCCGGTGGCACGATCCACCGGCTGAGCAACTTGGCGATTCTGAGGATCAGCAAGTGCAAGAATTCTTGCAGGCGGGTCCGACAGTTTTGTTCCGGCTGCGGATGAGCAGCAGCCGCATCAGGCAGGCCGCAAGCCGCCCATGCGAACCTGGCTGCCGCCGATCTGCTCGAGCACGATCGCGTACCCCCGCTCGGAAGTGCCCCACGGCACGACCGCGCGAGGATCGAGCGGCACAGCGTTCGAGCCGTCCCAGGCCATCTTGACCCCGTCGACGGTCCCATAGAGGGTGTTCTGTCCGGCCATGATCGTGGACCAGCCGTCCGCGACGCTCACCTGGCCATCGGACAACCGGGCCAGCATCGGGCCGGCCGAGGCGTACTCACGGCCCGGCGACACAGTGAGTGGAAGGCCGTTCTGCACCACGCTCTTGCTCAGCGTGTGGCTGGCGAGCAGCTCGCCGGTAGTGGCGTCATAGAGGCCGACCGTCCGCTGCTCGGGGTCGTTGGTGTTGCCCCAGGCACAGATCACACCGCGCGCGGCCCAGGCCACCTGCATCTCGCCCACCGTGCCGTCCGGAGAGCGCTCCGGCCGCACGACCTCTGTCGGAATGTCCGAACCAGGGTGGTTGATCGACCACGAACCGCTCGGCGGAGCCGAGAGCAGGAAGCCTTCCGGCGTCACCGCCAGTGCCACATGATCTTCTGGCAGCGGGACCGGGTCGAGGGTGAACTTCGAGGTGACGACCCAGCGTTCCTTGCCCGTGGACACCATGAGACCACCGCCCTGCTGGAACACGCGGGCGTTCAGCGCGAGGGTGATCTGTTGGGCCTCGCTGCTGCTCGCATCGAGCGACCACAGCATCAGGTTCACGCCATCGACGATCCCCGCAACGGGGACACCCTGAGTGACCGCGATGAACGGACGCGCCGAACTCGACACCGTGTTGGGGGCGGAGGTGAAGATCGGTTGGCCCGTGTCAGCATGGCGCACGTCGAGCGCGCCGTTGCCGTCGATGAAGGCGACCGCATTCTGCCCCACCGCCACTTGGCCCGTGATTTCCGGGAGGGTCGTCGACCAGGCGTAGGTAGTGGACCAACCGCTGGGTGCGGTGCGGGACAGCTGGGTCACGACCGGAGTGGGCGCAGCAGCTGGCGTACGCGTCTGGTTCAGGCTGAACAGGATGACGCCGGTCAGAGCGATCAGGCCGATCAGCACTGCGGCCAGGATGCGCACCGGAAAAGGTCTGCTCGGCGGCACGACCGCTGCCGGGCTGTTCCTGACAGGCAGGGCCTCAACCGGCACCGGTTGTGGCGGAGGCGCGGATTGCCTCATCGGCTCAGGGGCCGGGCTCCGGAATGGATCCTGACCCTGAGGCTCGTGAGGAAATGGTCCCGAGTGGAAACCGTGGTCCGGGAGTGGGGGGCCGGGTCGCAGGAACGGGTTCGGCGCGATCGCCTCGGGATGGTTTCCCGGCCAGAAAGCAGCCTCGGCACCCCGCGGATCGAGCGGAGGCGGAAGGTGCGGTGGCGGGGGCTGGCCCTGCCACCTCCGTCCGCTTCCCGGATCAGGTTGAGGACCTGGGTCGTGGAACGGGTCGGAAGCTGCCGTGTCCCACCAGGATTCCGCTGCAGACTCCGCGGATCCTTCGGCCGCTGCCCCCGGCGTCACCGGACCATGACCCTGGCCACGAGGGGCGGGGTCGGTCGGGTAATGCGGTTCGGGGTAGCTCATCGGCTGTGGGGGTTCCTTCATCGGTCCTGAGTCAGGTGCGTCGGCGCGGGGTATTCGATCGGCGGGTGGAGCTGCCGCCAATGGGTGGGCCGCTCAGGACCGCGGGATCTGTTCCCGGACGCTCCGGGCTGTCCTCGGGGGTTCCGGGGTCGGTGTCATTGCCCGGGTTGGTGTCGCTCCCCGGGTTGGTGTCGCTGCCCGGGTTGGTGTCGCTGCCCGGGTTGGTCTCGCTCCCCGGGTTGGTCTCGCTCCCCGGGTTGGTCTCGCTCCCCGGGTTGGTATCGGTGCCCGGGTGGGTGTCCTCGCCGGGTTCGGGTTCCGGCGTGGGCGGCAGCCCTGCATCCGGTGTCTCGAACCAGGTGATCGGAGCGACCGTAACGGGCGCCTGACCCTGGGTGTTCGTTGCTGACAGCCTGACCTCGGCATCAGCTGCAAAGGCCGGGTCGGAGAGCCCGAAGTCCGCCGGGGTCAGCGTGGCCAGCAGCCGGTTGCCACTGGCCGTGAAACCAGCGCCTTCGACAGAGAGCTTGTCAAGTTTTCTGTGTAAGTGATCTGGGTCACTTATTGGTTTATAGGT
>CAZEVN010000197.1:0-3032 GCA_964515145.1 uncultured Enemella sp. | reverse complement strand
GCTCCGACCCGCCAATCCACGACCGCTGGTTACCCCCTCAGATTGTGAAGAGCCGGCAAAGATCCACACCGGCCACGTCGAGACGGCGGCGGCCGAGTGGTCGCGGTCGGGTGTCTCGTCGTCGGTGGTCGTGGGGACGCTCAACTGTCTGTCGCGGTTCTATCGGCACGCGATCAAGTCGGAGGCACTGTCGGTCAATCCTGTGCAGGCGGCCGAGCGGCCACGACCTGACCCGGCCCGCACGGTTCCGACGCTGACGGTGGCGGAGGTCGATGCCGTGGTGGCGCGATGCGCTGCGGTGAACGGCCTCTATGGCGACTATGTACGCCTGGCTGCCAGCCTCGGCCTGCGCGCTGGCGAGCTGACGGCGTTACGCGCTGGGGATGTGGATCTCGGGCAGAGCGTGGTGACGGTGCGGCAGGCGTACTCGGCCGGCAAGCTCGGGCCGCCGAAGTGGGGCCGGAGTCGTCAGGTGCTGATCGTCGGGGAGGCTCGAGAGGTGCTGACGCGTCGTCTTGCCGGTCGTCGACGTGAGGTGCCGGTGTTTCTCGGCGAGGCCGGCGGGCGGCTGTATCACTCGAACTTCATCCAGCGGGTCGGGTGGCCGAAGTTGATGGTGGAGCTGGGCCTGGCCGGTACTCATTTCCATGACCTGCGGGCGACCGCGACCGTGGGGTGGATCCGGGCGGGTCTGCCGCTGACGACGGTGCGGGACATGGCCGGGCATGCGAGCTTGGCGACAACGAACATCTACGCCCGACTGGCGCGGACCGACCTAGCGGATGCCCTCAGGCAACTCGAATCGTACGCAGATCGTACGCAGCAGGGTCAGCCCCAGGGAGGGGCTGAAGGTGAATCGGCCTCTGACAAGGCCGGATGAGTGGAGCGAATGACGGGAATCGAACCCGCATTCTCAGCTTGGGAAGCTGATGTTCTGCCATTGAACTACATTCGCAAAGTTGCCCAGTCAGCATACCCCGTCGACGGGCCCGGGGCCACCCGACGCCCCTCGGCACGCCTGCCTACAGTGAGCCCATGACCGAGCACCGGCCCTATCCGGGTGATTTCAAGCGCATGCCCAGGATCGAGTACGCCCCGCACCCCGGCCACCTGCCGGATCCCGGAGAGATCGTCTGGGCGTGGGTGCCCTATGAGGAGGACCACCGCGAGGGCAAGGTGCGGCCGGTTCTGATCATCGGCCGCGACGACGACTGGCTGCTGGGTTCGCCGCTCACGTCCAAGGACCACGACCTCGACCAGAAGCAGGAGGCCGAGGAAGGCCGCTACTGGGTGGAGATCGGTCCCGGCGCCTGGGATCCGAAGGGCCGGGTGAGCGAGGCGCGGGTCAACCGCATCGTGCGGATCGATCCCGACAGCGTGCGCGGGCCGGGCGTACGCCTGGATGAGAAGCGCTTCCGAAGGGTGACCAAGGCGATTCGCCAGCATCATTGATGCATTCCACCGCCGACTGCTGGGACACATGTCCAGCCAATTGGAGCGGGCGGTAGGAATCGAACCGACGTTTCCACCCAGGAAGGGTGGCGTTCTGCCACTGAACTACGCCCGCAGCTCGACGGCCGAAGCTGTCGAAGACCCCAAACTAGCCCCATCGGCCCGGATCGGCCCAGAAGGCGTGCCGTGTGGTGGCAAGCCCGAACGGCTTTCGTCGAACCGATCGCTCGGAATCCACCCTGAATCGCCCCTGTCGAACCCCGGTCAGGCGCCGTCGACAACCGGGCCCGAACTAGGGTTGACCTATGAGCACCCCCGAACCCAACGACGTCGGGCCCAAATATGGCGGCGACATCAGGGCGAGTGATACCGACCGAGATCAGGTGCTGACCGTCCTGTCGACGGCGTACGCCGAGGGACGGCTCACCGCCGACGAGCATGCCGAGCGCATGACGCTCGCGTCCGACGCACGCACGTTCGATGACCTCATCCCCCTGACCCGGGATCTCGTGCCGCTGCACAACCCGATCCGCCCCATCGAGAAGCATCCGACGGCGGGCGAGCGGGTCAACCTCCCCACGATCGATCGCCGCAGCACGGGCGACAGTGAAAACCTCATCGCCATTTTCGGCGGCTCCACCCGACGCGGGGTGTGGCGGGCGCGGAAACACATCAACACATTCGCTCTCTTCGGCGGCAACGAGCTCGACTTCACCGAGGCCGTCTTCGAGAACGACGTCATCGAGATCACCGGCTTCTGGATGTTCGGTGGCTGCACCATCAAGCTCCCCGAGGGCGTCGAGGTGGAGGACCATGTCGTCGGCATCTTCGGCGGCTCGGATGTGAAACACACGCGCCCCGCGCCCGGCGGACCCAAGGTCATCGTCAAAGGTGTGGCGCTGTTCGGCGGCTGCGACATCAAGGGCCCCAAACCGTCGAAGAACAAGAGGAACTGACGGGTGCCGGATCTCCTGTTCGCCCCACCCACCGCCGAGTGGCACCGGCTGTCGCCGCGCTATCGCACGCTGCGCCGACTGGGCGTACTCCTCACGTGGCCCTGGTGGGTCGCCGGCCTCGCCGTCGTCGCCTGGTTGTTCGTCGAGCTCTGGGTCGCGATCGCGATCGCGGTGGTCGGCGTACTGTGGATCGGGTGGCGCTGGTGGCGGATGGGCCCGCTGGTGGCGTCATGGGGGTACGCCGAGCTGGCCGACGATCTCTATGTGACGCGCGGCCTCTGGTTCAAGCGCCTCACGGCGGTGCCGTATGGGCGGATGCAGGTGGTCGAGGTCGAGGCCGGACCGCTCGATCGCGCCTTCAAGCTGGCGACGATCAAGTTGGTGACCGCTTCTGCGTCGACGGATGCGACGATTCCGGGTCTGCTGCCCGAGGAGGCGGCCCGCCTGCGGGATCGGCTGACCGAGCTCGGTGAGACGAGGACGTCGGGCCTGTGAACCAGGACTCGTTCGACCGAGACGACAGAATCGACGGCGCAAACGCTTCTGTCGAAGGTTTGCCCCTGTCGGAACCCGCGGTCGAGGATCGCGCCGCAGATCCTGCCGGGATCGCCCCCGCACCGAAGG
>CAZEVN010000196.1:0-3038 GCA_964515145.1 uncultured Enemella sp. | reverse complement strand
CGTGAACTGCGTCGCCCCCGGGCCGAGTTCGGCTGCAAGGTTGACCGTGAAGTTGTTGATCGCCGCCTTCGTGGCTGCGTAATCGATGAGCGAGACCGAGGGGTCGTAGGCCTGGATGGAGCTCACGTTGATGACGCTGGCGCCCTTGCCGAGATGGGGCAGCGCCTCCTGTGTCATCCAGAACAGCGCATAGAGATTGGTCTTGAACACCTGGTCCATCTCGGGGGTCCGGAGGCCTTCGAGCCCACCCTCGCGACGGGCCCACTGGAAACCGGCGTTGTTGACCAGAATGTCGAGTCCGCCGAGTTGGTCGGCGGCATCGCGGACGACAGCCCGGGCGGTCTCTTCCTCGGTGATGTCACCGGGGACAAGCACACAGGTCCGCCCGGCCTGCTCGACCCAGCGCTTGGTTTCCTCGGCGTCGACCTGCTCCGCCTCGAGATAGTTGATGGCCACGTCGCAGCCCTCGCGGGCGTACGCAATCGCGACGGCTCGTCCGATGCCCGAGTCGCCTCCGGTGATGAGCGCCCGGAGGCCCTGGAGCCGATCGTTGCCGATCCACGACTCCTCCCCGTGGTCGGGAACCGGGGTCATCTCGTCCGTCAGCCCGGGCGGGGGCTGCTCCTGTTCGGGGAAGCCGCCCTTGTCATTGGTGAGCTCAGCTGCTGCCCGGTCCACTTCCTGGTGGTCGGTCATGGCTGTCCTGCCTTTCCTTGGGGGTCTGTGGAGGTTGGGATGGGGACCGCGGTCCGCGGCGTGGGCGCGGATCGCCACCGCGCCGGGCCAGCTCGGCCTCGGCCAGGTCGCGGCCACCGATCTCGAGAGCTGCGAGGGACGTGTGGCCGCTCCAGACCTCGCGCCCGAAGCGGGTCACGCGGACGCGCAGATCGCCGACGAGATGCTCAAGGTCGCCGGGGGTGTTGCGGTGCTCCTCGACCAGCGGCACCGGCAGAACGAACGACTGGTCGGGGTCGGCTTCCGCATCGATCTCCACCTGCCACGACAAGGAGCGGCCACGGATCGTCCATGATCCCGGCCGGGCCGTGGTTCGCACGGGCGAGATGAGCGGATCGCCGAGCCTGATCACCGGGCCATCCGGGATCGCGACCACCACGGCGGTCACCTCGGTGGACCAGGGCTTGCCGCCGATATCGGGGCCGGCCGTGATGCGCCCGCCCGCGAAGGCCACGCACGCGTCCGGTTTGGAGAAGCCCTGGGCCTGCCCCCACCACCACGCTTCGGGGAATCCGCCGCGGCCCCAGTTCTTCTCGCCATAGATCTGCCAGCCGGTGACGTCGATCCGCTCACCGTCGAGAACGATATGACCGTTCGCATGGCCGCCGAGGAGCCACGGATGCCAATACTGATTGAGTCCCGGCACCATCTGAAAAACGCTCGAACCGCCAAACAGACGGTGCGGCCACGGGCGTGGAGACATGATCGTGAATGCCACCGATGAGGTCCCGACCTCGATCCGCACGACCCGATCGGTCGCCACCACGCTGTCGCCCGCGCGTACGCCGAATCGCTGCCCATCAGCCGATGCGTCCGGCACCACAGCCGTCTCCAGGAGGCCTTCCGGCTCGGCGGCGATGCCGACAGTGGCCCAACCCGGCCCGTTCTGCGGGGTGTTGATGCCCACCAGGGCGATGACCACCCGCCCGGTGCTCGGATCGGTCAGCCGCCAGAAATAGCCCTCCATCGAGACCCCGTGCCAGGGGAGGGGATCGCCGAAGGGGACGTCGGCACCGGTCGCCCGGAACCGGTGCAGGGCGGAGCGCAGGGCTTCAACCATTGTCGAGCGCATCGAGCAGCTCCTGCTTGGTCATCGAGGAGCGGCCCTTGACGTTCTTGCGCTTGGCTTCTTCATAGAGCTGGGCCTTCGTGCGCCCCTTCGCCCCCGAGTGGGAGCGCAGACCGCCGCGGCGGCCCGAGGAGATGTCTTCCCGGGACAGCCGGCTCGACTCTTTCGCCTCACCGGCCCGGGCCCGTTCCTTGTTCACCGTGCGCGCGGCGACCTCCTCGGCGGTGTCGTCATCGACGCCACGCTCGAGTTGGCTCTCCTTGATGTGCTCGTATTGGCGCTCACGCTTGGCGCTCCACCCTGGCTGGGGCATCGGTTGAGCTCAGTGCTCCGCGGTGGCGCCGGCCGAGCCGTGGTTGAGCGCCTCGATCACCGCGCCGTTGAAGGCCTCGAGGTCATCGGGGTTGCGCGAGGTGATGAGGTTGCCGTCCACCACGACTCGCTCATCCACCACCTCGGCGCCCGCGTTGCGCAGATCGGTCCGGATACTCGGATAGGAGGTCACGGTGCGGCCCTTCAACACGTCCGCCTCGGCCAAAACCCAGGGACCGTGACAGATCGCCGCCACCGGCTTGCCGACCGCCATCATGCCCGCCACGAAAGCCACGGCGGCCTTGTCGGTGCGCAGCGCGTCCGGATTGGCCACGCCGCCCGGGAGGACCAGGGCCGTATAGTCGTCCGGAGATGCCCCCGAAACCTCGCGGTCGACCTTGTAGGCCCCCGCCCTGTCGAGATGATTGAAGGCTTGCACCTCACCCGAGTCGGTGCTCAGCAGCTCCGGGGTGAAACCGGCCTCCTGCACCGCCTTCCAGGGCGAGGTGAGTTCGATCTCCTCAATGCCCTCTGTCGCGACCAGGAAAGCAACCCGCTTGTCATCATGAGTCATATGTCGACAATACGTGGCCTCAACGGAGAGCTGGCAAGACCTCCGACGAGATCAGTCGGATCGATTCGACGGCGTGCTCGGCCGGCATTCCCGCCCAGTGCGTCCTGAGGACGAGATCGGTGACCCCGAGCTCCAGCCAGGGCCGCAACGCGGCGACGCAATCCGCCGGTGAGCCGACGATGAAGCGCTGTGCGGCGAGGTCGGCGTACGCCGTGTCGAACGCATCACGATCGGGCATCACCTTGTCCTGGCCCCAGTCGGCGTACGTCCGGTATTTCGCTCCCAGCGCCGGTGCCGCCCGGCGCAGGGCGGTCTGGTAGAAGGCACGGGAGGCGTCGGTGCCGGCCT
>CAZEVN010000195.1:0-3061 GCA_964515145.1 uncultured Enemella sp. | reverse complement strand
TCGTGCATGGTGGTGGTCATTAGTCCTCCCTATTAACTCCGGCCAGTCGACCGGCGTTGATACAAAGGTACGGCAGGGTTAGCAGAGTTAGCTAAAACCGTATTGCCCAACGGCACGAGATCGGAAAAGTGGACATAACCCCTAGTCAGAGCAATATTACGCGAGTGTAAGTTTCCCGCAGAAACGATCAGAACAGCACCGTTGCGAACTCCCCGACCTCACGGAAACCAACCTTTCGGTAGGTAGCGCGGGCAGGAGCGTTGAACGAGTTGACATAGAGCGACAGCGTGTCGAACTCCTCGCGCGCCAGACGCGCAACGCCAGCCATGGCGCGGGTGGCGAGGCCATGGCCGCGATAGCCCGGATCGAGCCACACGCCCTGGATCTGACCAACATCCTGAGCGGCCGATCCGATATCCGATTTATAGATCACCCGGCCCTGATCGAGGATCCCGAAGGCACGACCGGCGTCGATGACCTGGCGCACATAGTTGCGGTAGGGCCCTGAGTCTCCGCCGACGATGGGCGAAACCCCTACCTCTTCCGTATACATCCGGACGGCCGCATCGAAATAGGCGTCCATGTGCTGCGGTCCGATCCGCTGCAGCCGACTGTCGGAATCCACGACCGGCTCAGAACTCAGTGCCATCATCGGCTGGCTGGCCCGCAGTTCACGGATCTGCGACCAGGGCCGCCCCCACCGCTCGGAGAGCCGGTTCCACAGGGCCAGGGCCTGATCGGAGGGACCGACGATCGAGCTGCAGCGCCTGATCCCGGTGAGCGCCCGCACAAAGCCCTCGATCGCTTCGTCGTCGGCCTCGACCGGCACAAGATTGGCGCCCTGGTGACACAGCGAAACAAGTTCCCCGGCTCGGAAAAAACCATGGATGGGACACCCGAGGCGCCAGGACTCCAACCCAAAGGCGCTCACCCGCGCGGCGACGAAGACATGCGACACCGGGTCCCGCCGCAGCAATTCCCACGCTGCGTCGAGATCTCTTGTGTCGAGTGTCCGGACGCCGGTCCGGCCCCCTCGTCGTGTCATGGGCACCACCGGATGTCAGGCAGTGACGTCCACCTGGGGCGTACCCGATTCGGGCATGTCCTCGGCCAGTCGCAGCGCTTCTTCGATGAGGGTTTCGACGATGTCGGCTTCCTTCACCGTCTTGATGACCTCGCCCTTGACGAAGATCTGGCCCTTGCCGTTGCCGGACGCCACGCCGAGATCGGCTTCGCGCGCCTCACCGGGCCCGTTGACGACGCAGCCCATGACGGCGACGCGCAGCGGCACGGTCAGGCCCTCAAGACCGGCGGTGACGCGCTCGGCGAGCGTATAGACGTCGACCTGGGCGCGCCCGCACGACGGGCAGGACACGATTTCGAGCTTGCGGGGACGCAGGTTGAGGGATTCGAGGATCTTGGAGCCGACCTTGACCTCCTCGACGGGGTCCGCCGACAGGGACACGCGAATGGTGTCGCCGATGCCCTTGCTCAGCAACGCGCCGAATGCGACCGCCGACTTGATCGTGCCCTGGAACGCGGGGCCCGCCTCGGTCACGCCGAGGTGCAGCGGCCAGTCACCGCGCTCGGCGAGCATCTCATAGGCCTTGACCATGACCACCGGGTCGTTGTGCTTGACCGAGATCTTGAAGTCATGGAAGTCATGCTCCTCGAACAGCGAGGCCTCCCAGACCGCGGATTCGACGAGCGCCTCAGGGGTGGCCTTGCCATATTTCTCGAGGAGTCGCTTGTCGAGCGAACCGGCGTTGACCCCGATGCGAATGCTGCAGCCGGCATCCTTGGCCGCTCTGGCGATCTCACCGACCTTGTCGTCGAAGGCCTTGATGTTGCCGGGGTTGACCCGCACGGCCGCGCAGCCGGCATCGATCGCAGCGAAGACATATTTCGGCTGAAAGTGGATGTCGGCGATCACCGGGATCTGGGAATGGCGCGCGATCTCGGGCAGCGCGTCCGCATCATCCTGGCTGGGACACGCCACCCGCACGATGTCGCACCCGGCGGCGGTGAGCTGGGCGATCTGCTGAAGAGTGGCGTTGATGTTGGTGGTCTGCGTGGTGGTCATCGACTGCACAGACACGGGGGCGTCGCCTCCGACCAGGACCTTGCCGACCTTGATCTGGCGGCTGCGGCGACGCGGCGCCAACACCTCCGGGGCCTCCGGGACGGCAGGGACAGGCAGGTCGACGGTCATGGTTCCTCCGCGAGTGCGTTCCACGCGCTCGCCCGACGCGGCAGGCGGCACGGGTCCGCGACCAGCGGACCACGCTCCAGTTTGGCAGACGGGGCAAGCGGATCAGAGGGGGACCACGTGCAGATAGTTGCATGATGAAACTCACCGAGGTTAGGGTCGGTCCCGTCAACCACCGTCGGCGCGAGAGGAAGATCGACGTGCCCCAGATGCCTGCGCCTTCCGGCCAGCCGACCGGCCTTCGACATCGTGCCTGGATCGTCGCTGCAGTGACGCTCGGTGCGCTGGTCGCCGCGGCGGCTTTCCGCTCCTCCACCGGCGTCCTGATCCAGCCGATCGAGGACGAATTCGGTTGGAGCCGCGCGACCACCGCGGGGGCTGTCTCACTCAACCTGCTCCTCTATGGACTGATCGCCCCGTTCGCGGCCGCCCTGATGGAGCGCTGGGGCGTACGCCGGGTCGTCGCGCTCGCCCTCGTCGTCATCGGCGTAGCCAGCGCTGCGACGACCGTCATGACTGCGAGCTGGCAGCTCTGGTTGCTCTGGGGCCTGTGCATCGGCATCGGCACCGGTGCGATGGCCCTCGTGTTCGGCGCCATCGTGGCCAACCGATGGTTCCACACCCATCGCGGTCTCGTGACCGGCATCTTCTCCGCCGCCAACGCCACCGGTCAGCTGGTATTTCTGCCGCTGATCGCCCGCACCTCCGAGACCGCCGGCTGGCGGGCTGCGGCGCTCATCGTGGCGGTCCTGGCCGCGGTCGGCGCGGTGTTCGTCACCCTGTTCCTCCACAACAAACCCGAGGATGTCGGTCTGCAGCCCTACGGCATCGCGGAGGGGTACGCCCTGGAGA
>CAZEVN010000194.1:0-3068 GCA_964515145.1 uncultured Enemella sp. | reverse complement strand
TCAAGGAGATCAAGACCCGCGGCGACATCGTGCTGTTCATCGACGAGATCCACACGCTGGTCGGCGCCGGCGCAGCCGAGGGTGCCATCGACGCGGCCTCGATCCTGAAGCCGATGCTGGCGCGCGGTGAGCTCCAGACGATCGGTGCGACGACGCTGGACGAATATCGCAAGCACATCGAGAAGGACGCCGCGCTCGAGCGCCGCTTCCAGCCGATCCAGGTCGCCGAGCCGTCGATCGCCCACACGATCGACATCCTCCGGGGCCTGCGTGACCGCTATGAGGCACACCACCGCATCACGATCACCGACGAGGCCCTGACGGCGGCGGCCCAGATGGCCGACCGCTATATCCAGGACCGTTTCCTGCCCGACAAGGCGATCGACCTCATCGACGAGGCGGGCGCGCGCCTGCGCATCCGCCGGATGACCGCTCCGCCGGATCTTCGCGAGTTCGACGAGAAGATCGCCGGTGTTCGCCTCGAGAAGGAAGCCGCGATCGACGCGCAGGACTTCGAGCGCGCCGCGCGACTGCGCGACGACGAGAAGAAGCTGCTCGCCCAGCGCTCCGAGCGTGAGGACGCCTGGAAGATGGGCGACAACGACACCATCGCCGAGGTCGACGAAGAGACCATCGCCGAGGTGCTCAGCTCTGCGACCGGCATCCCGGTCTTCAAGCTGACCGAGGAGGAGTCCTCGCGTCTGCTGAAGATGGAGGAGGAGATCGGCAAGCGCTATATCGGTCAGCACGATGCGGTGAAGGCGCTGTCGCGCTCGATCCGGCGTACGCGCGCGGGTCTGAAGGATCCGAAGCGTCCCAGCGGCTCGTTCATCTTCGCCGGCCCCTCCGGCGTCGGCAAGACCGAGCTGACCAAGGCGCTCACCGAGTTCCTGTTCGGTGACGAGGATGCGCTCATCTCGCTCGACATGTCCGAATATTCCGAGAAGCACACCGCCTCCCGGATGTTCGGCTCGCCTCCCGGCTATGTCGGCTATGAAGAGGGCGGCCAGCTGACCGAGAAGGTGCGGCGCAAGCCGTTCTCGGTGGTCCTGTTCGACGAGATCGAGAAGGCCCACCCGGACATCTTCAACTCGCTGCTCCAGATCCTCGACGAGGGTCGTCTGACCGATGCCCAGGGTCGCGTGGTCGACTTCAAGAACACGGTCATCGTGATGACGACCAACCTCGGCACGCGCGATATCAACCGCTCGGTCAATCTCGGATTCGCCCAGGCGGGTGACACCGAGTCGAGCTACGAGAAGATGAAGGCCAAGGTTGCCGACGAGCTCAAGCAGCACTTCCGGCCCGAGTTCCTCAACCGCATCGACGAGATTGTGGTCTTCCACCAGCTGACCCAGTCCGACATCGAGAAGGTCGTCGACCTGATGGTGGCCCAGATCGAGACCCGACTCGCCGACCGCGATATGGGCATCGAGCTGACCCAGGCCGCCAAGGAGCTCATCGCCAAGCGCGGCTATGACCCCGTGCTCGGTGCGCGTCCGCTGCGTCGTGCGCTCCAGCGAGATATCGAGGACATCCTGGCCGAGAAGATCCTGTTCGGTGAGCTCAAGGCCGGCGAGATCGTTCTGGTCGATGTCAACAGCGGTGACGACTCCGCGGAGCATCCGTTCACCTTCACCGGTTCCAAGACGTCCGGCCTGCCGGACTCCCCGCCGGTCGAACTCAGCGGTGGTGGCGACGCCGACGCCGAAAAGGCCTGATCCAACCCGGTTCCACCGAACCATCGTGCCGGCCGTCCCCTCGTGGGGCGGCCGGCACGGTCGTTCACGAGAGTGGGATCCCGGCTCCCCGGTAGGGTGACGACGTGCAGCTGTCCGAGGTCCGTGGCCCCCGTCGGGTGGTCGGGCTGGGTGCGGCCGCCCTGGCCCTGGCCGCGCTGCTGGCCGCGCTCGGCTTTTCGGTGGCCAACCTGGTTTTCCAGGTCACCACCATCGAGGCCGTTGGCGAAGTGGTCGCGGTCCAGCCGGGCCAGGATGAGGGCGGGCAGCCGCAGCCCGATCGGCATGCGCTCGTGATTGAGTACGCCGACCGCAATGGCCAGGTCCGCCGCTTCGACGAGACCGTCTCTGGTGAAGCCCCACGCCGTGGCGACGAGTTGGTGGTGCGCTATTCGTCCCGACCGCCGGTGGAGGCGCGCATCGCCAACTACTGGTGGATCTGGCGCGAGGCCACGATCGCGGGTGCGATCGCGCTCGTGCTGGGTCTCGGCGCCGAGGAAGCCCTGCGCCTTCGCACGCGCACGGGGGTGCGGAGGCCGTGAGCGCCGGGCGTGGGCCGGCACTCTCGCCGGTCTGGTGGGTGCTGGGCTCGATCCTGTCGGTCCAGATCGGTGCGGCCATCGCCAAAGGCCTGTTCGACCAGGTCACGCCGACGCAAATGGTCTGGTTGCGGCTCGCCACGTCGACGATCGTGCTCCTCGCTATCGCCCGGCCGAGGCTGCGCGGGCGTACCCGTCGTGACTGGCTGGGCGCCGTCGGCTATGGGCTGTCGTTGGCCTGCATGAACTGGGCGATCTATCAGAGCTTCGCCCGCATCCCGCTCGGGCTGGCGGTCACGATCGAGTTCATCGGGCCACTGGCGGTCGCGGCGTTCGCAAGCCGGGCCCTCCGCGATCTGGTCTGGGTGGTCCTGGCGGGGCTCGGCGTGGCGCTCCTCGGCTTCGGCCCGGCAGCGCTCGATCCTCTCGGGGTCGCCTTCGCGTTGTTGGCCGGAGCCGGCTGGGGGGCATACATCCTGACCGGAAGAATGGTCGGGGGTCGCTGGTCGGGGCTGAGCGGGCTCGGTGTCTCCAGCGCGATCGCCCTGCTGGTGATGAGCCCGGCGCTGGCCGCCGGAGATCCCACCGACATGTGGCGGCCCGAGATCCTGCTGATCGGGGCGGCGGTCGGCTTGTTGTCGTCGGTGATTCCCTACAGCCTCGAACTCGTGGCGCTGCGTCGCATCCCGCCCCGGGTCTTCGGCATCCTCATGAGCCTGGAGCCGGCAGCTGCGGCGCTCGCCGCCCTGATCCTGCTCGGCGAGCGGCTCAGTGCGCTGGAGCTGGTCGC
>CAZEVN010000193.1:0-3169 GCA_964515145.1 uncultured Enemella sp. | reverse complement strand
CTGTCGGTTGATCCGGTCCTCGATGCGGGCTGCAATGAACGGTCGCGCCATGCGGCCGACACTAACGCGTGAACCGTTGGGATGGTTCCCCGGCCCGACTCGACACCCGCGCGTGGGCATCGCACCGTAGTCTGGGCCCGTGAGCGACACCGCAGCCGCTGGCCTTGCCCCTCCTTCCGACCCCCCGCCCTATCCGAGGGAGTGGGAAGCCGACGTCCTCCTGGCCGACGGCAGCAGCGCCCATCTTCGTCCGATCCGGCCCGATGACGATCAGAAGCTCGTCGAGTTCTATGCGCGGGTGTCGCCCGAGTCGAAATACCTCCGCTTCTTCGCCCCCTATCCGGTGCTGTCCGATGCCGACGTCCACCGCTTCACCCACGTCGACTACAACGACAGGCTCGCGCTCATCCTGACCGTCGGCCCCAACATGGTCGCCGTCGGCCGCTATGACCGCATCGAGGATGCCGAGGCCGAGGTCGCCTTCCTGGTCGAGGACTCCCAGCAGGGCAAGGGCGTCGGGCAGTTGTTGCTCGAACACCTGGCCGAGGCGGCCCGCGAACGCGGCATCCAGAATTTCGTCGCCGAGGTCCTCCCCCAGAACCGGCGCATGGTGAGTGTTTTCGCGGATGCGGGCTACAAGGTCTCCCGCGAATACGAGGACGGGATGATCATTGTCGAATTCCCGATCCTGCCGACCGACTCGTCGTGGGAGGTCATGCTCCGGCGGGAGCATCGCGCCGAGGCCCAGTCGGTCCGTCGACTGCTCCATCCCGAGAAGATCGCGATGGTGGGCCCGCCCGCAGCCATGGTTCGCGGGCTCGAGGCCCTGCGGGGTTCGGGATTCACCGGTGAACTGATCGGGGTCTGCCCCAACGGGGACACCGCCGGCGTCGACCTCGGTGACCTCCCGCTGGTCGCCGATCTGGCGGCCTTGCCCGGCGATCTCGACATCGTCGCCACCGTCCTGCCCTATGAGGACGTGGCCCGCGTGATCGACGCCGTGTCCGGCAAGTGTTTCGGGATCTATGCGATCCAGGGCGGTGACTTCGGCGGCGAGGAGAACAGCGCCATCGTCGATCGGGCCCGCGCCCATGGCGTACGTCTGGTCGGTCCGGACGCCCTGGGCGTGGTCAACACCGATCCGGGCATCTCGATGAACGCCTCGCCCGCGCCCATGCCCCGCCATGGCACGGCGAGCATCTTCTGCCAGTCCTCCGCGCTCGGGATCATGCTGCTCGCCGGGGCGTTGGATCGCCATCTCGGGGTCGCCACCTTCATCTCCTCCGGGCTCGTCGCCGATGTGACGGCCAACGACGTGATGCAGTACTGGATGGACGACCCGGCGACCCAGGTCTGCCTCATGTCACTCGACCGCATCGGCAACCCGCGCAAGTTCACCCGCATCGTGCGGCGTCTCGCCATGGTCAAGCCCGTCATCCTGTTCTCGCCCGGCCGCACCGAGCGCGAATCGCGCCTGGGCGTCGCCCGGCATCTGAGGGAGGCACCGGCCGAGGCCATCGACTCGATCTTCCGCCAGTCCGGCGTCATCGTCTGCACCCGCCGCGACGCGATGTATGACGTGGCCCAGATCCTGGTCCGCCAGCCCTTACCGACCGGGGACCGGGTGCGCGTGGTCACGAACTCGCCGGCGATCATGGGCCACATCGAACGTGTGGGTCATCGGCACGGCCTCATCTGCGATCCGCCCGTGATCCTGCACGGACTGCCCGATGCAGAGAAGTTCGCCGAAGCGACCGCGGCCGCCCTCGCGGATGACACGTGCGATGTCGTGGTGGTCGCCGTCGTCGATATCTACAACCAGATGGCCGGCCTGACGCACGCCCTGCTGAGCGAGCTGGCAGCTACGTCACAGAAGACCCTGCTCGGTGTTTTCGCCGACTTCGTCAACCTCCAGCCGCCGGTGGGTGTCTCGGACGGGCAGGGACGGCTGCCCACGTTCTCGAGTTATGCGGATGCGATCGAGGCGCTGGCGACCGTCACGGCGTACGCGCGGTGGCGTCAGACCGACCACGGCAGCACCTCCGACATCGGTCCCGACCACAAGCGGGCCCGGGCGCTCGTTCGGGACGTCCTGCGCGAGGCGCCCGAGGGGCGGACGCTCACGGATACCGAGGTGGTGGACCTGCTCGATGCGTACGGCATCAAGGTCGTCCCGCGCCATCGCGTCAACAGCCTGTCGGAGGCGTACGCCCGGGCCGAGGAACTCGGCTGGGATGTCGTCCTCAAAGCCGGTGCCAGGGCACTGCGCTATGGCGCCGACCCGGCTGCGAGCGTGTTCCGCCATCTCGACAATCGGGCCCAAATGGCCCAGGCCTGGGATGACCTGGGGGCTCTCGTCGTGGATCTCGGCCTCTCCGACCGGGCGTCGGCCCAGCGCTATGCCGAGCCGGTCGTCCAGCAGATGGTGCCGGCCGGTGTCTCTCTCGAGATCAAGACCCAGGAGGATCCGTCCTTCGGCCCCCTGGTCTCGATCGGCGTGGCCGGCTTCGACAGTGATGTCATGGGGGATGTGGTCTATCGCGTCCCGCCGCTCACCTCCAACGACGCGAGCCAGATGGTGCGCGGCATGCGGGTGGCGCCGACCCTGTTCGGGGAGCGCGAATATGGAGCGCTCGACATCGCGAGTGTCGAGGACCTGCTCCAGCGGGTCGCCCAGTTGGCGGACGACCTGCCGCAGCTCGCCGAGCTCACGCTGGAGCGCTGCATCGTGTCGCCGCAGGGGGTCAATGTCGTCTCCGCGCTGGGCCGGGTGGTGCCGACTGCGGCCGAGCGCGACCAGCTGTTCCGTACGCTCGGCTGAGCCGTCGCAGGGTTTTCCACAGGCGGGCGTTCCGGGCGGTCGTGCCCGGCGAAAACCGTGTGAGAATGGCGCAATGGATTTCATCAAGGGCCGGACGGCCCCCGGCTCGGATGCCGCCCAGCGGACTGCCCTGCGGGCCGACCTGCAGTCCTGTGGCTATTTCCCTGCGCTCGTCGAGGATGCGGTGCTTCTCGCTGTGGGAGCCGAGGAGGTTGTCGATTTCGTCGTCCATCACGAGCCCACGTTCAACCGTGACGAGATCCGGCGACACCTGACCATCCTGGTCATGACGCCGACCCGGCTCGTGGTGGGTCATACCGATGAGCAGCCGCCCGAGGGGCCGGGTGG
>CAZEVN010000192.1:0-3217 GCA_964515145.1 uncultured Enemella sp. | reverse complement strand
ATCTCAGCGACATCCTTCCGACGGCCTGGCAGGGCGTGGAGTACGCCGGAGTCGGTGCCGGAGACACCCTCGCCATTCTCGGTCTCGGCCCGGTCGGACAGCTCGCAGTGCGGGCGGCGAAACAGCGCGGGGTCGAACGCGTGATCGCGGTGGATCTGGTCGACGAGCGATTGGATCTGGCGCGGGCGTGGGGCGCCGAGGCGCTCGATGCCCGCACCGTGAAGGATGTCGCCGTCATGCTGCGCGACATGACCGACGGCCGCGGCCCCGATGCGGTGCTTGATGCGGTCGGCATGGAGGCGCACGGCAATCCGGTTGCCGAGAAGGTGATCGCCGGTGCGGCGCGCCTGCCCAAGCCGGCGGGCAGGGCAGCGATCCGGCATGCCGCCATCGATCGGTTGGCGGCGCTGCACACGGCGATCGACGCCGTTCGGCGCGGCGGAACCGTCTCGCTGTCGGGCGTGTATGGCGGGATGATCGACCCGATGCCGATGATGACCATGTTCGACAAGGGCATCACGATGCGCATGGGGCAGTGTCATGTGCGTCGGTGGACCGATGAGCTCCTCACGCTCGCGCAGGCCGACGGCGATGTGCTCGGTCTCGAGTCACTGGCGACCCACCGCGTCGGCCTCGACGACGCCGCTGAGGCGTACAAGATGTTTCAGGCGAAATCCGACGGCTGCATCAAGGTCGTGCTGAAGCCCGAACTCTGATCAGCTGAGCAGGTCGAGAACGGCCTCCTCGAGGGCCTTCTGCCGCGACTGGGAGGTCCGATAGGTCTTCGCGGCCGCCTAGTGGATGGTCGTGCCCGACTCATAGGCGTCGATGACGCGCGGGTCGATGTAGGACTTCCGGGCGATGGTCGGCGTATTACCGAGATAGCCCCATAGTGACCGACTATTGGGGTGTCGCGTTTCCACAGTCGTCACCGTCTAATGACGGCATGGACGACGCATAACGGTCGCCAACTCGACGCCCTGGAGCCCCTCCCAGACGCCCACAACACCGCCCAGGGTGCCCGCGAGGCCGCCCGCGATGAGCAGGAACGCCCGCCAAGCAAGGAACGCCGTCGCGTGAGACCCTCTCCGGCATCGTCGGCGCCACGCTGCACGCATCCCCGGCGACATGCTGCCTAGCATCACCGGCCCGGATGTCTGACCCGGGCCGACGATGCGGCGCAGCGGCGCGCCCCTCAGCAGACGCTACAAGGCCTCTATGAGCTCCGCGCAGGGCGCCCGCGGGTGCCTCTCTGCCGCGGCGCTGACAGGCCCGCAGATCGACGTTTAGAACCAACTGAACGTGTGTGTTTTATAGGATTAATGTGTTCGACGCTCTCCATGGACACTGGCTCAGGTCCAGACGGGACGACATCATGATCTCGGGTCTCCTGGCAGGGGTGACACTGCAGGGGGTGGGGGACCGGTTCGGTCTCAGCCGTGAACGAGTTCGCCAGATCGCAGCCAAGCAGGGAATCAAGATGTCCGAGCTGCGGCGGCTCCAGAAAGAGCAGGCCGAGCGGCATGAACGACACATTGCCCGCAGAGTTTTTGGCACCTCACTCACTTTTCCCGAGTTGGAGATCTCGGAGCTGGCCGAGATGTGGGAGACCGATGAAGAGACCGTGCGCAGGGGGTTGGAGCATCGATTGGCGGTGCATGAGGTCCAGGGCAGCGTCGGCACCAAGGGCGGCAAGCGCGTCAGTGACGAGGACCTGCTGGCTGCGCTCGCCGAATGGGGAGCCGAGGCCACATCGCTGACGGGGGATGACTACACGGCTTGGGCCGCGGAGCGTGGCATCCCCGGGAAGCAGACCATCGCCAACCGCCTCGGCGGCTGGAATACGGCACTGGTCCTGGCTGGGCTGGGAGAACACGTGCGTGACCGCGGGGGTCTGCGGCCGCAGGTGTCGGACGAGACATTGTGGGCAACGATCTATCGCTACTACAGGGAGGAACGGAACTCCTACGCAGTGCAGGCTTACGACGAGTACGCCCGATCGAACGACTTCGCATCTCTGGCCACGCTTAGGAATCGGCTCGGCACCTGGAACGAGATGAAGGTCAGGGTCCGTCAGCTGCTGCGGTATGCCGCAGATCGTGATGGCAGTTGGTCGTGGGGTGACAAAGTCCTGGACATTGTGCCGGGGGAGGAGCCGCGCAAAGTTTCGTCAGAGGCCGAATGCCTCGCAGCGCTCCAGCGCGTGGCCGCCGTCACGACGGGGCCGCTGACCGTGCAGAGCTATGAGGCAGTGAGGACGGACGACGACGCGGCGGCCGTGATGATCCAGCGGCGATGTGGGTCGTGGGTCAGAGCGCTGATCGAGGCTGGTCTCGAAGGCCGATTGTCGGCCAAGGGCCGCGGCAAGCTCGAACGCGGTGAGGTCGATCTGTCGCCACCCGTCGAAGGGTCTGCGACGCGCTGAGGTGCCGGCGCACTCAACCGGGCCACGACCGACCCTGCGTGGCCCTCAGTCGTCGGCCGTGCCGTGGCCCGCACCCCCAGGTCCAAATGGGTGTCAGCGCCGGACGGGCACGTTCAGCTTGCCTGGGCGCCGCGCCGGTGATGGGCACGCCGGCGATTCCGTTCGATTGCCTTGGAGGTGGCGCACAGCGAGGGAAGTGGTCCGTCAAGTGCCTTCCGCCACCGAGAGGACCGGCCCATGGAGTGGCTGATCGCGAAGGGCTCCTGAGCCGCGGGACTAGGGATCGCCGGGTTGCGGGGATGATGTCCAGTCCTTCGGGTAGGGCAGGTCGAAGACTGCGAGATCTGCCCGTTCGTGCTCGGCCGCAGCGCGGACAATCCCGTGGTCTAACACGATCGCACCGCTGGTCAGCATCGAATCGACGAGGTTCCTGATGAACTCCTCGACGCTTGCGTCCACGATCTTCGCCGCGTCCCGCACCCAGGCCCGCCGGTGGAGATAGTCGTCCAGGTCGGCGAGGGGCATCCCGTCGCGGATCATCAGAGCGAAGCCCAGGATGCGCTTGGCGCCGTAGTCAACGGCAAGGTCAACATGGTCGCGCTGTCGTTCGAGGCGCTGGATGGCCTTGTCGATCGCGAGGTCGGGCCGGTCCACCATCGGCCCGTGGCCGGGCAGAACGAGCCGTGCATCGCAGGCGCGCAGTCGATGGGCTGATGCGATCGCGGTGTCGATTGCCTCTGCTCCGTCCAGCATGACGTTGACCCAGCCGACGTCATAGGCACTGACGGTGTC
>CAZEVN010000191.1:0-3234 GCA_964515145.1 uncultured Enemella sp. | reverse complement strand
CGGTCACGGCGATGCAGATGCCGGGCAGCAGGGTCAGGTGGGGATAGGACTCCAGACGTTCCTGGGCTTTCACCAGCATACGACCCCACTCGGCGACGGTCGGGTCGGGTGCGCCCATGCCGAGGTAGGACAACGCGGCGACCTCGATGATCGCCGTGGCCAGGATCAGAGTGGCCTGCACGATCACGGGCCCGACCGAGTTGGGCAGGACGTGACTCATCACGACGGTCCGGCGCCGCAGGCCGAGGGAATTCGCCGCCAGCACATAGTCCTGCTTGCGCTGCTTGAGCATCGAGCCGCGCAGGAGCCGTGCGAAAACCGGGACCTGGGCCGCCGCGATCGCGACCATCAGGGCTTCGGGTCGCCGCCCCATGATCGCAGCCACGCTCACCGCGAGAAGCAGCGCGGGGATCGACAACAGGATGTCGACGATTCGCATGACCAGGGTGTCGACCCAGCCGCCGAAGGCGCCGGCCATGATGCCCAGCAGCGCTCCCCCGGCCAGTCCCAGCAGTGTCGAGACGATGCCGATGATCAGCGACTGGCGCGCGCCATAGATGAGCTGGGTGAGCAGGTCGGAGCCGAACGGATCGAGCCCCAGCGGGTGCTCCGAACTGAACTCGGGCAGCGACGTCGGGGTGATCTGGCTCGCCCATTCGACGGAGCCGGGGCGATAGGGAGCCAGGACCGGCGCCAGGACCGCGACGGCGATGAAGGCGACCACGATGACGGCACCCACGATCGCGGCGGGGTCACGCCGCAGTCGGCGCAGCGCCCCCACCCACAGGCTGGTGCCGGTTTCGTTGCCGTCGGTCTGGGGCCCCATGGCGTCGATCAGCGACTGGGGTCGGCGTACGCCCGGCTCGTCGGGAATCTCGGGGCGCGCCTCGTCAGGTTCGCCCGGGGCGCTCACGGACGGATCGAGCCGTCCGGGTGTCAGTTCGCTCATTGCACACGCATCCTCGGGTCGAACACGCCATAGAGCAGGTCGACGATCAGGTTCACCACGGCATAGACGATCGCGATGAAGATGATGAAGCCCTGCAGGACGGCGTAGTCGAGGCTGGAGATAGCCTCGAACAGATAGGAGCCGATGCCGTTGAACGCGAACACGGACTCGGTCAGAACCGCGCCCGACAACAACTGCCCGGTGAGCAGACCGATCGTGGTCGTGACCGGCAGCATCGCGTTCTTGAGGACGTGTCGACGAGTGATGAGCGCTTTCGCGAGGCCCTTGGCCGTCGCGGTGCGCACATAGTCCTCACCGAGCACTTCGAGAACCGATGCCCGCGTCATGCGCGTGATCGCGGCGAGCGGGATCGAGCCCAGCGCGAGGGCCGGCAGCAGGAGGTGTTTGAAGGCATCCCAGGCCGCATCCCATTCGCGGGTCAGCAGGCCGTCGAGGACATAGAGATTCGTGATGTGGGTCGCATCCAACCGCACGTCCTGGCGACCCGAGGACGGCAGGACTGCGAGGAATTCCAGCCCCGGAAGACCGATGGCGAAGACGACTTTCAGCAGATACGCCAGCACGAAGACCGGAATGACCACACCGAGCAGCGAACTGCCGACCGCCACGAGATCCAACATGCCGCCCGCGCGCTTGGCTGCGAAGTAGCCGAGCGGAATCCCCACGATCACCGCGAAGAGCAGGGCGCCCAGGGCCAGTTCGATCGTGGCCGGGAATCGGTCGATGAAAGTGGCCAACACGGGCTCACCGGTGCGCGGGGAAGCTCCGAAATTGCCCTGGAGCAACTGCCCGACATATTTCACATATTGCGTCAGCAGGGGCTCGTTGAAGCCGTATTGCTCATTGAGTCGCGCGACGGCCTCGGCGGTGCCTTTTTCGCCCAGCAGGGCGCGGGCGGGATCGCCGGGCAGTGCGCGCAACCAGATGAAGAGCAGCACGCTCAACCCGAACAACACGGGAACGAGCAGCAGCAACCTGCGCACGATGAATCGAAGCATTGAGTTCCTTAAACGGACAGCCCTGACGCCGGACGGCCCGGACGATTGCGGGAAGCAACCATCCGGGCCATCACGGCACTCAGTCGGGGTCTAGGTCACCGCGTGACGGTGACAGTGTTCCAGACCTCGTCCTGGACCGGGCTCGGGTTGTAGCCCTGGACACCCTTGCCGAAGGCCAGCGACGGGGCCGGGTGAGCGATCGGCACGCCCGGGGCGAACTCGGCAATCTTCTTGCTGACGTCCTGATAAGCCGTTTCCTGCGCGTCCTTGGTGTTCAGCTCACGGGCTGCTCCCAGCGCCGAGAAGATCTCCGGGTTGTCGAAGCCCCACTCGTTGGTCTTCTTGCCGAAGAACACGCCGATGAAGTTGTCCGGGTCGTTGTAGTCGCCGGTCCAGCCGAGCATGTGGACATCACGCTTGTCGATGCCCTCGGGGCTGGTCGCCAGGTCGATGTAGTCCGGGCTCCACTTGGCGGTGACCGGCTCGACCTTGATGCCGACGGCCTCAAGCTGCGACTTCAGCGCGACATAGGTGTCCTCGGGAGTCGGCATGTAGGGCCGCGAGACACCGGTCGGGTACGCGAAGCGTACGGTCAGGTTCTCCTGGCCGACCTCGGCCAGGAGCTGCTTGGCCTTCTCAGGGTTGTAGTCGTAGGTCGTCACGTCCGTGGCATAGCCGTTGACCATGTCGGGCATGAACTGGGTCGCGGCCACGGTGCCCTCGGGCAGCGACTGCTTGATGACCGCTTCCTTGTCGATAGCGTGGTTCAGCGCCTGGCGGACACGGACGTCCTTCATCGGCTCGGAGTTCTGGTTGAAGGCGAGATAGAGGATGTTGAACGCCGGGCGGTTCATGACCTGGAAGCCCTTGTCCTTCAGCGCCTGCACATCGGCCGGGGCGACGAGGTCATAGCCGTCGATGTTGCCGGCCTGCAGTTCCTGCGTACGCGCCTTCGGGTCCGAGATGATGCGGATGATCGCCCTGCTGATCTTCGCCTTCTCGCCGTGGTAGTCGTCATTGCGGGTCAGCACGACCTGCTGGCCGCGGTCCCACTTCTCGAACTTGAAGGGGCCGGTGCCGGTCGGGTGCGCGGTGGCGTACTCGGAGAAGCGCGGATCGGACTCGGTGCCCTGCGTATCGTCGGCGTTGTACTTCTTCATCGCCTCGGGCGACTGCATCGAGAACGCCGGCAGCGTCATGGCGTCGACGAAGGACGCGAAGGGCTTGCTCAGCTTGATGGTCGCCTCGGTGGGCGACTTAGCCTCG
>CAZEVN010000190.1:0-3244 GCA_964515145.1 uncultured Enemella sp. | reverse complement strand
CGACCCACCCTCCCCGAGCACGCCGATCCGGAGGCGCGCTATGACGAGATCTGGTCCAACCCCCCGATCCGCATCGGCAAGGACGCCCTCCACGACCTGCTCCTCACCTGGCTCCCCCGCCTCACCGACGACGGTGTCGCGCGACTCGTCGTGGGCCGCAATCTCGGCGCGGACTCGTTGCAACGGTGGCTGATGGAGCAGGGGTACGCCTGTGAGCGCGTTGGATCGGCCAAGGGGTTCCGCGTGTTTGCCGTGACCAAGTGAGAGCCCAGTCACACCCCCCGATTGATATGTCGACATGGGCGCGTACGCTCTTCCTATCGGGCGGCACCGCAGCCGTCCCTCACCAAGGAGGAAGCATGGGAGCTGGCGACAAGATCGGAAACGCAGCCCAGAACGCGGCCGGCAAGGTCAAGGAAGGGGCCGGCAAGGTCACCGACAACGAGCGCCTTGAGGCTGAGGGCAAGGCCGACCAGGCCGGCGCCAACGTCAAGCAGGCCGGCGAGAACGTCAAGGATGCCGCCAAGGACGTCACCCGCTGAGGTTCGCGCACCAGGTTCAAGGACCGCCCGAGGGGAATGCCGACACGGCGCCTCTCGGGCGTACCTTTTCCCGACCAACCGGTGATCGCGTCGATCCACACAATCGATGACGACCCCGTGGTGCGCCCTGAAAACGGCTGGCTAGACTCACAGAAGACCGGTTCGCCGCGCCTTAAGCATCAGCCGCGAGGCCGTGCGGAGCGACCGCTCGGCGAACACCTCAGACCCGGAGGAAACGTAATGACCTACGAACTGCCTGATCTCGATTACGACTACAACGCGCTGGCGCCCCATATCGCGCCCGAGATCATGGAACTCCACCACAGCAAGCACCACGCGACCTACGTGAAGGGCGCCAACACCGCCGTTGAGCAGCTGGCGGAGGCCGCCTCGAAGGGCGAGCTCGGCACCATCAACAAGCTCGAGAAGGACCTGGCCTTCAACCTCGGTGGCCACATCAACCACTCGGTGTTCTGGAAGAACATGTCGCCCAACGGCGGCGGCGAGGCCACCGGCGACCTGGCCGACGCCCTCGGCGAGACATTCGGCGGCTTCGAGCAGTTCCAGAAGGCATTCAACGCCAATGCTCTCGGCGTGCAGGGCTCCGGCTGGGGCGTCCTGGCCTATGACACCTTCGGCAAGCGCCTCAACCTGCTCCAGGTCTTCGACCACCAGGGCAACCTGCCCGCCGGCCAGGTTCCGGTCCTGCTTCTTGACATGTGGGAGCACGCGTTCTATCTGCAATACAAGAACGTGAAGCCCGACTTCGTCAGCGCCTGGTGGAACGTCATCAACTGGGAGGACGCCAACGCCCGCCTGGCCAAGGCCAAGGCTGCCGACGTCTTCTGAGTCGCTCTTTCCTGACTGATGTGCAGGGCCGGTCCTTCGGGGTCGGCCCTGTTTGCGTTCAACCCTGCTCGCGGACCGTCGTGCCGAACTCCCGCTCCATCCACCGCGGCAGGGGCTCACGGGTGAGCAGCGAGCGCCAGACATTCGCAACCGTGAACAGGATCATCCCGTTGGTGGTGTTGACATAGGTCCAGGCGCGGAAGGGCATCACGTCGGTGACGGGCGTGAACGACACGCGACCCGGCCGGTGGTCGGGCCTCCCAGCACACACGTCGAGGGTCAACCCGTCGATGGTCACCCGCACCCACGTGTGCCCCATCCGCCACCAGGGGTTGATGTCCTGCCGCACGCGCGTGGCGAACACCCGCTCGGCGTCGAACCCCAGCTCGCGCAGCAACCACCACAACGCGGAGTTGTATTGATTGCAATAACCGCGCGAGTTCCGGAATGCCAGCGCCGGCGGCTCCCACACGCTCAGGATCGAATAGCGCGTGAACTTCCGATGCACGAGTTGCTGGGCGAATTCGACCAAGTCCCAGCCGGTCAGCCCCGACGCCCGGCACACCTTCACGGCATCCTCGAGCGTCTGCACCCCCTCGGGCGTCGCGACCCGGGGTTTGGGCGTACGCGCAATGACCGGCGCCACCGCAACAGCCAGCGCCGCCACGGGAATCCAACACTTCTTCATCGGTCCTCCTTGGCCTCGCGCGGCTTGAGTTGGCCCCGCAATCGATCGCGCCACCGCGAACGATAGGGCTCGTCGCGGGCCAGCTCGCGGTGCAGGTCGAGCATGAGCCCGACCGATCGCGCCCAGTCGTATTGTTCCGCCCGGGCCCGTGCTGACGCACGCGTTGCAGCCTTCGGCCGCGCGGCCATCCGCTCAATCGCATCGGCCAGGTCGCGCGGGTTGGGATGTCCCCATTCGCCGCAGGTTTCGTCGACCAGTTCGCGGGCGCCACCCCGATTGGAGGTCACCACCGGCGTACCGCTCGCCAACGCCTCCAGCACTGCCAACCCGAACGTTTCCGCGGGGCACACGCTCAGTGAGATGTCCGACCCGGTCAACGCGTTCGCCACCTCGTCACGCCCCGCGAGATAGCCGTGGAAGACCACCGGCGCGTCGCCGGCGATCTCCACGAGTTCATCACGATGCGGGCCGTCGCCGTAGACGTCCATTCGCATCGGGATCCCGCGCTTGTGCACCTCGACTGCGGCGGCCACCGCCAGGTGGGGGCTTTTCTCCCGCGACAAGCGACCGACATAACAGAGCTTGAGCACCCCGTCGGCGACCGGCGTCCCCCGGTCGGGCCGGAACATGGCCAGGTCAACCCCCAGCGGCACCATCGACAACCGCGCCGGGGTGTTCTCGAACTCCCCCGCCGCATAGTTCGACGTCACCACCACCGTGTCGAACGACTGCGCGAGCCGGCGATTCAACGCGCCCACGGCCGTCTCGACACCGAACTGCCGTCGCAACCACAGCCCCAGCATGTCGTCGAGCCGCTCATGGCTGAAGAGGATCGACCCGATCCCCCGCCGCTTCGCCCAACCCGCCACCGGCGACAGCGTCCACTTGTCGGAGACCTCGACGCTGGTCGGCTGGAAACGGTCGAGCGCGATCAGAGCACGCCACGGCTGGGCGATCATTCGGTACGCAGAGTTGGGCAGATGCGGCGACGCGACCGTGACGACGATCCCGTCTTCGGTTTCGACTGTTTCGTCGTGTTCTCCCGGGACGACGAGCACCCGTTCGTGACCGGCCGCCACATAGCCCGCACCGAGTCGATCGATCGCCTGGCGCATCCCGCCCGACACCGGTCCCACGAAGTTGGCCAGCTGGGCGATGCGCAGGC
>CAZEVN010000189.1:0-3254 GCA_964515145.1 uncultured Enemella sp. | reverse complement strand
AGTCGAAGACGTCCTCGAAGAACTTGTTGGTGAGGTTGGGGTCCTCGCAGGAGATCAGGGCGTGGTCCACACCCGGAACGCCCACGCCGACCAGGTCGCGCGGGAAGACCTCGGGGTTGAGGAAGCCCACGTCGCTGCCGACCTCGGTCATCTCCGAATAGAGCTCGAAGACATGCTCCGACGGCGAGGTGATGCGGATGCCGTCCTTGACCTCGTGGGTGTCACCGGCGCTCATGCGCTCGACGGTCGCACCGAAGGCCTGGGCCTTCTTCTCGAAGTAGTCCAAGTCCTCGCTGCGCTGCACCTTGTAGCCGAACTTGTTGACGCCGACGCCACCCTCATGCAGAACCAGGCTGTGGTGATCCCACTCGTCCCAGCCCTTGTAGTAGGCCGCGCCATTGACGTCCTCGACATGCTTCATGCCGAGAGTGCGTTCATAATGGGACTTGGCCTCTTCCATGTCGGTTACGTTGATTTCGGCGTAACCCAGTCGAAGAATGCCCATACTTAAGCTCCTTTGCGTACTGTGTCGGGCCCGAAGATGGGCCCTGATTCCGACAGTCACGAATAACCGCCTGAGTCTCCGACTCTATCCCCCGCCACCAAGGGCGATGCAAGTGCCCTCGTGCCGGTGGCCGCACCGCGAGACACACTCTGTGAATGGTGCCCATTCCCCGCATTAATGACAGAAACTCCCCGGATCATTTCGATCCGGGGAGTTTCACCGGCGGTGACGGCGGGATTTGAACCCGCGGTGGGTCGCCCCACACTCGCTTTCGAGGCGAGCTCTTTCGGCCGCTCAGACACGTCACCGCCGACAAAGGTAGCAATCGGAGGGGGGTCTGCGCCAATCGAGCGTTCTCGCAGGCGTACGCCGGAGGGTCACCACACCTGGGCGATGGCCTCCACAACGGCTGGGAGATTGCCCTCATTCAGGGCCGCGACACAGATGCGACCGGAGTCCAGGCCATAGATGCCGAACTCCTCACGCAGACGCACCATCTGGTCCTTGTTCAGCCCGGAATAGGAGAACATGCCGTTCTGGCTGACGATGTAGTCCACATCCGCACCCGGCTGGGCGGCCACCAGGCCGTCGCGCAGCCCGACCCGCATCGCCTTGATCCGCTCGCGCATCGCGCCGAGTTCGGACTCCCACAGGGCCCGCAGTTCGGGATCGCCGAGCACGGTCGCCACGACCTGGGCGCCGTGGGTGGGCGGGTTGGAATAGGTCGTGCGGACAACGATCTTGAGCTGGCTCAGGACGCGCTTGGCCTCATCGGCGTCGGAGCAGACGACCGACAGGGCGCCGATGCGCTCGCCATAGAGGCTGAACGTCTTGGAGAACGAGGTGGTCACGAACACCGGAATGCCGGCGTCTGCGAAAGCCCGCACGGCGGCGCCATCGGCCTCGATCGACTCGGCGAAGCCCTGATAAGCCATGTCCAGCAGCGGCACGAGACCCCGCTCGACCACGACGTCGCGGACCTGGGTCCACTGATCGGGGGCGAGGTCATAGCCGGTGGGGTTGTGGCAGCAGGCGTGCAGGATCACGACGGTGCCGGCATCGGCGGCCTTGAGCGCGTCCAGCATCCCGGCGAAGTTCACCGAGCGCGTCGCCGCGTCGTAGTAGGGATAGCTCGCCACCGTGAAGCCCGCCCGGGTGAACAGGGCCTTGTGGTTCTCCCAGCTCGGATCCGAGATCAGCACCGGGGCGCTGGGATCGGCCTGGTGCAGGAAGTCGGCCGCGACCTTCAGCCCGCCCGTGCCACCCAGGCCCTGGACGACCGCGAGTCGATCACGCGGGACGACGTCACCGAAGACGAGATGGGCGACGGCATCGTCATAGGCTTTCAGGCCGTCGATCGGGAGATAGCCCCACGGCTTGCGGTCCTTGGCGAGGAGCTCGTCGGCCCGGCGTACGCACTCCAGCAACGGCACCTTGCCGTTCTCATCGGTATAGACACCGACGCCGAGGTTCACTTTCGTGGCGCGCTCGTCGGCGTTGTAGGCCTCGGTCAGGCCGAGGATCGGGTCGCGGGGGGCAAGTTCGATATTGGTCAGCACACTCACGGGTTCGATCCTCTCACTTCTCATTGGCGATGGCAGCGGCCGTTCGCGTACGCGCCAGCAGCTCGATATCGATCGGCAGGATGCGGGACGGCAGCTCGTCGCGGATGCGGTCGGCGGTGGCGAGTTGGGTACGCGCGGTGGCCAGGTCCCCGTCCGTGACGGCCAGAGCCGCCAGGCCCTCGTGGTTCCACGCGACATAGAGCGGGTTGCGGATGATGGCGAAGGCTTCGGCGCCCTCGTGGAGCAGGGAGCGGGCCTGCTCGACATCGCCGTCGATCCCTGCCCCGGGCGCGGGTTTCGGGTGTATAGGAGAGGCAGTCGCCGAGGGTACGCAGCGCCTCCGCCAACTTCGTCGTGTCCCCGAGGCGCCGGAAGATCTCCACCGCCTGATCCCCGAACACGGCCGCCTCGGCGAACCGCCCAGCGTGCGAATTCTCCCAACCGCGCATCATGAGGTGCTGAGCCCGCGCGTGGTCGTCGGAGAGCCGTTCGGCGATCTCGCCCGCGAACACCGCTATCCGCCGGAACGCCGTCCGCGCCGGCTCCGACAGCAGGTCATGACTCCAGGTCACCGTGTCGCGCATGGTCCGCTGGCGATCGGGGAGGTCCTGCGGACCGTCGACGAGGACCGGCAGCGTGCGGTCGAGCTGGGCGAGGGCTGCGATCTCGTCGGTTTCATCCGGCTCGGGGGCGCCACCGTCGGCGCGGGCCCGGTCGAGCAGGAGCCGGTAGGCCGCCGCGACCTGGGGATCGTCATCCGGGCGCGGGGTCCGCAGCGGAGCGAGGCGGAACTCGTGTTCGCCACGCACGCGCAGCGGGATGCGGCTGATCGCGAGGACGCGTACGCCCGGACAGGCCTGCAGGAGGCCCGCGATCTCTTCGCCGGCCGCCACCACCTGTTCGAGGTTGTCGAGGAGCAGCAGCCGGCGCGAGCCCCGGAGCGCGGAGATCAGGCGGGGGACGTCGTCGACTCCGAGTCGCTGGGCGAGCACCGGGAGGACCAGCGCCGGGTCGCGCACACTGGCCAGGTCGATGAACTCACCGGCGTCGAGGTGGTCCGCGACTGCCACCGCGACCCTGGTCTTGCCGACGCCGCCGGGGCCGGTGACGGTGACCAACTGATGTCCGGGTGCCTGGAGCAGGTGGGCGATCGCGTCGACCTCGGCGTCGCGACCGATGAGGGG
>CAZEVN010000188.1:0-3269 GCA_964515145.1 uncultured Enemella sp. | reverse complement strand
TCAGCTTCCGGCAGGTCCATCCCGAGGACGGGGGCCGGATCAAATACAAGCGGGTCTGCGAGAAGTGCGACCGGGAGATCCCGTACGCCGAGATCGCCAAGGGCTATGAGACAGCCGACGGGCGGATGGCGATCCTGGAGAAGGCCGACTTCGACAACCTGCCGCTGTCGACCACGAAAGCGGTCGAGGTCGTGCAGTTCGTGGAGGAATCCGACGTCGATCCGACCTATTTCGCCAAGACCTATTTCCTCGAGGCAGACGGTCCCGGTGTGAAGCCCTATGTGCTGCTGCGGGATGCGCTGACCGCGACGGGGCGGGCGGCGCTGGTCAAAGTGGCCCTGCGCTCGCGGGAGAGTCTCGCGCTCCTGCGAGTGAAGGACAACCAACTCCTGATGCACACGATGATCTGGCCCGACGAGATCCGCGACGGAGCGTTTGCCGCGCCACCCGCTGATGTCACGGTGTCGGACGCCGAGGTGACGATGGCCCGGACGTTCATCGATGCGCTGTCGGGAGAGTTCGAGCCCGACCTCTATACGGATTCCTATCGCGAAGCACTGGACGAGGTCGTGCAGGCGAAACTGGCCGGGACCGCTCCCGCCGAAGAAACCGCCCCGGCGCCGCAGGATGCCGATGTCGTCGACCTCGTGGCCGCGTTGCGCGCCTCGGTGGAGGCAGCCAAGAAACGGCGCGAGGAAAAGGGCGAGGGGTCGAAGAAGTCGAAGGCCGGCTGAGACTCAGAAGGCCCGCCCGCGCGGCGTTCAGCCGAGTTGGCCCAGCTCGCGCAGGGTCTGGCGGAGCTGGTCGATCAACTCACGTCGGCTGCCCGCGCCCGAGCGACGACGGATGCGTGCGACGTGGTTCTCCACAGTCCGGGGGGAGAGGAAGAGTGCCTCGCCGATTTCGCGATAGCTGCGATGACGCACCACCAGTTCCGCCACCTGGATCTCGCGATCGCTCAGGCGAAGGCTGGTCGGTGGTGCGTTGACCCCGGAGTTGCCGGTCGATCCGGGGTTGAGCAGACGGGCCGTGTCCAGGAGATCCCGGCGAACGGCCGGGTCGTCGCACCGAGCGGCGGCATGCGAACTGAGCCTGGCACCGTCCCCGGGCAGACCCACCGTCGCCAGAGACCGGGCGGCGGCAATGGCCGCGTGGGGGTCGAACGACTTGGCGAGCACGTCGATCCAAACGCGCCCGGCCGAGGCGAGCACCGCCGCCTGGGGAGACCTGTTCGCCGCGCGGGCGAGCCGCTGTGCAGGTTCGCGAAGTTGATCCTTGTCACTCGTGAGGATGGCGGCCTGGATCCTGGCCCAGTCCAGCAGATTCGACCACACCGGTGGATGCCCGAGACGAGTCAGCAGGGTCTGTGCGCCGGTCCACACCTGATCGAGGGCAGGTCCCTCCCGCAGCCGGGCTGCCGCCACTATCAGATCGGGATAGACGGTGATGCCGAACAGGTCGGGTTCGCAGCGGACGGCCGCAGCCAGAGCGCCCGGCCACGTCCCGGCGAGGGTGGCCCGATCATGACGACGTTGGGCAAGAGCCAGATCCAGGCCACAACCCAGAAGCTCATCACGAGGCGTGAGCGGCAGTGTCCGGGCCAGGGCGAGGTGGTCCACCGCCTCGGTCAGGTGGCCTGCCTGCAGTTCGGTCCACGCGAGCAGCAGATGGTGTTCACCGGTGAAGTCGGCCTGCCCAGACAGGTGGCGGAGCAGGGAACGTGCGGCTTCCGCGTGTCCGGCCGCGATGGCCAACGATGCTGTCACCGAGACCCACCCAGTCATATTGCGGCACGCGGCTGAGATATCGCATCCTAACTCGGCCAGGCGATCCAGGTCGGTGTGGTCGGCCTCGCCGGTGCTGACGCTGGTGTGCACAGTGTCGATGAGCGCGACGACGGCGATCTCGTCAACCGTTGTGGCAACTCCCTCGGGTCGGGCCGCCCAAGCCTGTTCGGCGGCGGCGAGATCGCCGATCCGTGCGTGGGTCAGAAAAGATGTGGCGGCCTGAAGAAGGCTGGCATGCTCCGCATATCTGCTGTTGAGGGTGGCAGCCCGCGCCGGCATTCCCTTGCCCGACCACACTTCCTGGATCACGCGGAGCCCACGGAACCGCGTCGGGCCGGGCGCGGCGAGGGCCGGCTCTGCGGCCCGGAGCGCTCGTGCGTGATCGCCGAGCACCAGGGCGGACTCGGCGAGCCCGGCCTGGGTCTCCGGCTCATCGGGGGAGTGGGTCGACGCGATCTCATACAGCTCCACGGCCAGCGCAGGATCGCTGAACCGGATGCGATCGGCGCACGTCGTGAGGTGACGGCTCAGGTGTTGATCCGATTGTCCCGAACGTGCCCATCTGATCAAGAGATCCTGGTGACGGATCGGATCGGTCAGATCGGCCAGGAAGCGGCGGCGCAGCCACTGCCGACGGTAGGGCGGGAGACGCCGGTCGCCGGTGCCCCGTGCGACGGGGAGTAGTTCGCCGCCCACATCCAGGAGCGCCACCTCATCCAGTTCGGCAAGAAGCGTCGACGGGTCGCCGGCGGCCTGTGCGAGCGTGGGAGCGAGCGGCTCGGCAAGCACCCCGTAGCCGCACGAGAGTTCTTCCGCCAGGGCGCGAGCCTCGGGCGACAAGGCATCGAGCGCCCGGTCGACGGGTGACTGCCAGGTCTCCGGAGCGGAGAGGTCCTCCGGACGCCCTGCAGCATCCCAGGCCCGCAGGAACACAAGGTGACCGCCCGTGTGTGCGTACAGTCGATCGGCCAGCCCCCGATCGACTCCGGCGCGAGCGAGGGTGATGCGGAGTTCGTCGCGTTCCCACGGGTGCACTGTCACGAGCACCGTCGAGGATGCATCGGGCAGGTCGGAAATGCGTACGCCCGGGTGGCCCACGAAGATGGTTCGTCCTTGCGGCTCGGCATCCACGCCATCGATCAGATGGACGACATTCGCAGACTCGCCGGCGTTCACCAGCAGTTGGCAGGCCAACCGGGCCGCCCTGGTCCGCCCCGACCCCAGGCGCCCGACGATCAACACGTGCTGGGCGCGCCGCAGCGCACGCTCGAGTTCTGATCTGAGATTCTCGGGCGCCCACCGGTTGAGATCACTGTCAACGTCGAAGGGGCCGGGGGTCATGGAGTGGGATCACCCGTGCTTTCGACGGCACTGCGCTGCGCTGCAGCCTCGGTCGGATCGGCTGGGGGTGCCTCTGTCGACGGCGGGTCGGCCGGTGCCTCGGTGGTTGGTGCAGGGGGTGGCGGCGGTGCTTCTGTCGTG
>CAZEVN010000187.1:0-3331 GCA_964515145.1 uncultured Enemella sp. | reverse complement strand
TGGGAGGGCAAGCTGAAGAGAGTGGCGGGAGCTGAAGGGCACCCGCGGGGAGCCGACCAGGGAGCACCCAGGCATCAGAAGCAGGTGGTGACAGCGCCGATGACGCGCAGCTCATCGTCCACCACCGGGATGTGGGTCCAGCGGTCGAAGGTCAGGCAGGGGTGGGAGATCCCGAGTTCGAGGATGTCTCCGACGCGGAGGTCCTCGTCGGTGAATAGCACATATCCGTGCTGGTCGTTGTGATGGTCGATCACCAGGCTGACGGGCGTACGCTCGCCGGCGACTCGATGCACCGCCAGCACCCGCGCCGGGGGATCGACGGTCAGGTCCCGCTTGCCGGCGTCGATGATCGCCCAGCCGGGCTCGGGGACGGACAGGACGCGCGACCACACCCGCAGGGCGGGGCGCACATCCGGCCGGGAGGGCGCAGAGCCGGCGTACAACCCGTGATCGTGGATCACCGCACAACCCGACCGCAACACCAGTCGCACCGGAGTCGACCAGCCGTCGCGGAGGTGGTCTATGACGAGATCGGGATACATCGACCCGCCGGCGGACACCACCACGGAACCATCGGCTCCGGCGTCGATCAACTCAGCCTGGATCAGGGCTTCGGTGAGTTCGCGGACGACCCGCAGGAGTGACCGCACCGCGCCCACGGGGTCAGCGCCGCGACCGGTGACAGTCCCTTCGAACGTGGCCGTGCCGGCCAACCGCAACCCCCGCGTACCCGCCACCGCGCGGGCGACGGCCAGGCCCGACTCCCCATCCCGTACGCCGCAGCGGCCGCCGGGCATGCCCACCTCGACGAGCACGGGCAGGGGAGCGGCTCGCCCCGACAACGCGTGGGCTGCGGCGGTCAGGCGTACTGACTCGACCGAGTCCACGAACGTCACGAGCTCGACCGGCCGTCGCAACAGTCGTGCCAACGGCCCCGGATCCGCGCACACATTGGCCAGGACCACCCGCTCCACGCCCCAGTCCACCAGGCGTTCTGCCTGCCATGGAGTCGCGGCGGTGATCCCGGTCGCACAGGCCTGCAGCTGGCGGGCGATCAGCTGTGGCGACATGGTGGTCTTGCCGTGCGGGGCCCACTCGACGCCGACCTCGGTGATCCAGCTCCGGATCCCGGCCAGGTTGTGGGCCAGGTCAGCTTCGGACAGCGAACACAGCGGCGTGGCGAAGTCAGCCTGCAGGCGCCAGCCACGCCGGCCGATCACAGCCAGCGATTCGCCCACGACATCGGGCGGCCAGTTCTTGGGCGGTGTCCGGATGAGGTCGTCGTCGTTGTCGGCGGGTTCCCAGGTCATGGTCTGACGCTAGCCAACCCCGCCGTCACCGGAGCGAGTCCGGGGCCGTTTCGCTCAGCAACACGCTCCCATGATCAACAAATCGATTCACTTACGTTGGTGGTGTCTTCCAAGACCGGTCGAATCTGTTGCCGGCCCCACCCCTATGTCGCAGGAAGCCCACCCATGTCGATTCTTGTCAGCCGCGATGCGCGGTCCCGTTCCGCTGCCTCGAACGAGTCGTGGACGACTCCCGCCACCACAGAACTACGCCGCAGCGCCACGCGTGAGGCCTATTCCCCGGTGATGCTGGTCGTGTCGATCCTGGCGACCCTGGGTGTCCTTGCGTACGCCGGCTTTCTCCTCAACCCCAGCAACCGTGGTGACCTGTTGCCGTGGCTGATCGTGATGTTCGCCGAGTGCATCCTGGTGTTCCACGCGCTGATGGCGATGTGGACGATCCTGTCCGGCGCCAAGAGTCCCCGTGACTTCGCCTTCCATGCCGCCAAGCAGGCGCTCTATTTCGACGATGCCAACCAGCGCCTCGGCGTGACCGACGACCCCACCCGCTGGCCCCTGCACCTGGCCGGGCGTCGGGTCACGGTCGACGTCCTCATCACGGTGTATGGCGAACCGATCGACGTGATCCGCCGCACGGCCGAGGCGGCGATGAAGATTCGCGGCGCGCATGGCACGTGGATCCTCGACGACGGCAAGTCGGACGAGGTCGAGGCACTCGCCGCGGAGATCGGCTGCGGCTATATCCGCCGGTTGACCAACCACGGCGCCAAGGCCGGCAACGTCAACAACGCGCTGACGATCGCCAAGGGCGAATATTTCGTCATTCTCGACGCCGACTTCGTGGCGCGGCCCGCGTTCCTCGAGGAGACGCTCCCGTTCATGGCCGAGGATTCGGTGGCGTTCGTCCAGACGCCGCAGACCTACGGCAACCTCCACAACATCATCGCGCGCGGCGCCGGCTATATGCAGACGATGTTCTATCGCTTCGTCCAGCCGGGCCGGAACCAGTTCAACGCCGCGTTCTGCGTCGGCACCAACGTGCTCTATCGCCGCGCTGCGGTGCTCGATGTCGGGGGCATCTATACGCCGTCGAAGTCGGAGGACGTCTGGACCTCGCTCATGCTCCACGAGCGCGGCTGGCGCACGGTCTATATCCCCAACACCCTCGCGGTCGGTGATGCGCCGGAGACCATCGAGGCCTACAGCAAGCAGCAGCTGCGCTGGGCGACCGGTGGTTTCGAGATCCTCTTCACCCACAATCCGCTCAGCCCGCGCCGACGCCTCACGCTCGACCAGCGGCTGATGTATCTCGTGACCGCCACCCACTACCTCACCGGCATCGCCGTCGGCCTGCTGCTGTTCGTGCCGGCCCTGGAGATCTTCTTCGACCTCCGGCCGGTGAACCTGAGTGTCGGGCCGCTCACCTGGGCGTTGTTCTATTCGGGCTTCTATGTCCTGCAGGTCGTCCTGGCGTTCTTCACCCTCGGTTCGTTCCGCTGGGAGGTCCTGTTGCTCGCCTCGGCCTCGTTCCCGATCCACTTCAAGGCCATGATCAATGCGGCGATCGGGGCTGATCAGAAGTGGACGGTCACCGGGGCGGCTCGCGAAAAGAACTCCGCGTTCAACTACATCATTCCGCAGGTCCTGGTCTTCGCCTTCCTGTGCTGCGCCACCGTCGTGGGCCTGTGGCGCGACTGGTCGATGCAGCAGTTCAACATCGCCACTTTCTGGAACATCGTGAACATGTTCGCCCTCGGCACCTTCGTCGCGGTCGCCCTCCACGAGGACCGGCGAGGAGACCGACCCAGGCCGGAGACCACGACGAGCGGAGCGGGTAGCACCCAGACCGTCGGCGCCGAGGTGCTCGATCGGTCGGCGATTCTCGCGGCGGCCCAGCGTACGCGCGCCCTTGCCGAGGGCCACGTCGACCATCCGGGCGAGCTGCCCGCGCCCGAGACGCTCGCGACCGAGGCCGAGGACAATTCGCCCAAGACCGGGCTGATGCCGGTGCAGTTCCGTTC
>CAZEVN010000186.1:0-3368 GCA_964515145.1 uncultured Enemella sp. | reverse complement strand
AGGGAAATGTTCCCCTACTCCGAACGATCGGCCTTCGGGAAATACATTGATCTGGACCACAGCATCACCCACGCCTCGGGTGGGCCGACGTGCACGACCAACCTGGGGCCGGTGGCGCGGCGGTCCCACAACGCCAAAACGTCCGGGCTGTTCAAGATGGTGCAGGAAACCCCCGGGGTGTTCCGCTGGAAGACCCCGCTCGGGCGGGTCTATTGGACCTCGACCCATGGGACGTGGAAGACCCCAACCCCGACGGTCGTGACAAACCAGCCGGATGACACCACCGCGGTGATCCTGCACACCATCCTCAAAGCCGCAGCCACCGAAGCAACCGAGTCGGCGGCATCCGCCGCGCCACCCCCGCCAACATCAACACCCCCGCCAAGCGCTCCGCTACCGGCCCGGCCGGGCGCATCGACCCTGCCCTACGACCCGTGGGAACCCACCGACGCACCCCCACCCTTCTAACCCACCGCGACCCACCAGACCGATAGCCCAGGGCACCCCTATGCCCCGGGCCCATCGGCATGCCCGGATGAGGACCCGGGCGTACTCCTGGGCACGCCAGCCGGTCCGGGCCGGTCTACCTCTGCCGCGAGGTGAGCGGGTGCTTGGAGGCAGTAGGAATCGGTGAGCAGTTCGGCGATCTCGGTCCAGTCGACAGTTTCGTCAAGGACCAGGCCGACCACGTTTTCGCCCCAGCCGGCGCGGAAATAGGGATGACCGAGGTGCTCGAAAGCCATGACCTCGTCGGGATCTGCCCTGAAGGTGAGTCGGAACTGCTGGTCCTCGCCGCCGAAGACATGCGCCACGGTCGCCCCCGCGATCCGCCACCGGACACCGACCCAGGCAGTCTCGGACGCGCACTCCGGGAATCGCTCCAGGATTCGCGCCAGCTGATCCACCATCTCAGAGGGCACCACGGGACGTTCCGCCATGACTCCCACCCTCGCAGATCACTCCGACAGCGATCCAACGGCGGCCCGGCTCCAAAGAGCCCCGCGGCTGCGACCATCACAGCGTGGAAATCATCATCGGCGTCGTCATCGGTGTGGTCGTGCTCGGCCTGATCGGGCTCGGCGTATGGGTCTATCTCCGGCAGCGCTGGATCAAGAAATTCGAGGCCAAAGGGCGCCGCCACGATCGACGGGGCGCAGCTGACCCTGGGCCCGATCCCCCACAAGGCTGAAGAGATGGAGCCCTATCTGCGAGCCGGGGCCGACGTCGCGAGGGCGATTGCCAGTGCTCAGGACCGGCTCGCGGCATTTCCCGCTCCCCCGGTCCCTCCCGAGCTCAGCGTCCACGGCCACCCAGATTGGCGGTTCCGGGTGCAGGACGACTCGATGCTCGACCGGGTCACCTACGACACCTCCGGATATGACCACGAGGCCAAGCGCGTCACCTTCTGCGATTCCGGCCGGTTGCCGTTCATTGCCCTCACGCATCACTGGAAGACTCGACACACGAGCACGGACTCGGAGGGCCGGACCCGCACCGAGGTACGCCATCACGACGAGGACATCATCGAGTTCATCGCGCCCCGCGGGTTCGGTGACCTGTCCCTCAATCAGTGGACACTGATCCAGGCAGCCGAACCGCCCGGATTCGCCATCCGTGACGGCAGAATCAAGCCCGATCTCCACTACTCCGTGGAGAACCTGGATGCCATGGTCGACTTCCTCGAGGGGTTCTTCGGGCGTGTGCCCTCGTTCGTGTGGAAGAACCTGGGGTACGCGGAGCCGCCTTTCCCGCAACCGTGAGCAACCAACGCGCCTTCGTAACGAATAAGTCACTCGCCCGGGAACGCCCGAACGCCCCGTGATCGCTTGCTAGGCTCCGGCCGTTCACACTCACGTTGTCGGGGGATGACATGCAATGTCCGAAGTGCCGCCAGGAAGTTTCGGCCGGCAGCCAATTCTGTGGTTCGTGCGGCCAGACCCTGGCCCAGAGTGGTTGGTCAGCCAATGAACCTCCACCCGGGAATTGGGCACCGCAGCCGAACGCCTCAGCGTCTGCACCCATGAGCGCCTCCGAGCCCTGGCCGCCCTCGCAGCAGGCCAATTGGCAGAACCAGCAGCAGCCGATGATGCCGCAGCCGGCGGGTCCGGTCCCCGGCGTTCCGGCGTACCCGCCGGTGACCCTCGCCCCCGGTGAGGTCATCAAGCGGGAGTGGGTCGTCAGCCGGATGAAGCGGATCGGCTGGATCGACTCGTGTCTGACGGTTACCGACGCACGGGTCATCTATCGCGCCAGATCCAAGAGCTTTCTCGGCTTCAGTTCCAACTCTCGCGAAGTCCAGATCCAGGACGTCAGCGGCGCGGCACTTGTCACCCGGCGCGGTCTCACTCCCCTGAACCTGTTGACCATCCTGCTCGGTTTCATCCTCGCTCTGGTCGTAATCAGGATCATCGAGCCCTTCCTGCTGCTGTTGTCCTACAGCCAGGGCGGATATGGCTACGGTTACGGCGGCGGGGTTTCGCCCTGGACCGTCGTGCTCTATGTGCTGACCGTCCTCATCACCATTGCCGTGCTGGTCGTGCGCTATTTCTCCAAAGAGATCGCTCTCGTGGTCTACGCGCGGAGCATCGACGCATCCCCCATCGCCGTCTCCGGCTCGCAGTGGCGCCAGGGTTTCGGACTGTTCGCCTCCATCGGCGTCACCCTGTTCAACCCGCTGCTGCTGTTCGCGGAGTGGCTCGGCCTGGCGGACGCCTCGGCGGCCACGGACCAAGCCGATCCTGCGGCGACCCAACAGATGTTCAACGAGTTCGGCCCGCTCATCCTTGACCTGCAGAACCGAGGTGTGTACGGCGGCGGCTCGTGATGCAACCCAACATCATCGAGGGGGACTCCATCGGCCGAGTTTTCGGCCAGGTGGGGTCCCCCTCGCCCATCGCGGGGGTTCGTGGGCGCGAAGGTGCGATCGGTTTCGATGACCCGATGCTCGGGCGCCACGTCCTGTTTCTTGGCGGAATCGGCACCGGCAAGACCGTCGGCATCACCCATCTCGTAGACTCACTGCGCACCCAGGCAACAAGGGACGACATCTTTGTCTTCTTCGACAGCAAGGGCGACTTCATAGAGGAGTTCTTTCGTCCGGGTGATGTGTCCCTGTCAGCCACCGGTGACTTCCCCGGCGCACAGATCTGGAACGTATTCGCCGAACTCACCGATGGCCCGAGTCTGACCGAGCAGGTCGCCGAGATCTGCCATTCCCTTGTCGGGGAGGTGGACGGTGAAGGAGACCGCAACAAGATCTGGCAGAACATGGCTGCGGACTTGCTGGGCGCATTGATCACGGCCTACAAACGTTCCGGAAAACCTTTCACCAATCAGGACATTCGCCTGATGAGTGATTCGCTCACAGT
>CAZEVN010000185.1:0-3416 GCA_964515145.1 uncultured Enemella sp. | reverse complement strand
GGGTTGGCCAGGGCCCAGTCGCGATAGGCGAGGCCGAGCGCAGCCAGGTCAGCGATCGGGTCATCGGTTTCCGGGACTGCGCGTTGGGCGCCGCCGAAGCCCTCGAACGCCTGCGTATAGAGCGCGAGGAGCAGGCCGTCCTTGCCGCCGAAGAGTGAATAGATCGCTGTGGTCGATGTGTCGGCGGCGTCGGCGAGGGCGCGCAGGCTCAGGGCGCCGATGCCTTCGGTCGCGACGACGCGGCCCGCTTCGGCGAGCAATCTCATCCCGACTTCTTCGTCATTGGTTCGGGGTCTTGCCATGTGGCCCATTGTTGCATAACACTGTTTTGTAACATCGTTTCCGAATTGGGAGTACCCCCATGAACCCCGTTCATCCCGGTCGATTCACCCACGCCCCGCTCGCCGACCCATCACTGTCTTCCTCATCGGCATGCGCGCCAATCGGTGGTGGAAGCTCCGCAAGGTCGTCTGGACCGCGTCGAAGATGCTGCCGATGCTGAAGCACCTGTCGCAGGATCCGGAGGCGGGGATGCTGCACTTCGAGCAGTGGTTCGGGCGTACGACGATTTTGCTCAGCTATTGGAAATCGCCCGAACACCTGCAGCGGTTCGCCGCCAACCCAGATGCCCCGCATCTCGGGCCGTGGCGGGATTTCGCCAAGGTTGTCGGCCACGATGGCGATGTGGGGATCTGGCACGAGACCTATCAGGTCCAGCCCGGTGGCGCTGAGGCCGTGTACGCCAACATGCCCGTCTTCGGCCTGGCCGGGGCGCTGGGTCATGAGCCGGTCGGGACCAGCAGCTCGACTGCGAAGGCCCGCCTGGGGCGTACGAGCTGACGGCAACAGCCTCCGCGACGGGACGAATCACAAAGCTGTCAGTTCGGGCGCGTATCGTGGCCGCGGCATTCAGGCAGGTCGATCCGGAGGTGTGCAGATGGCTGGCGCGGGGCGTACGCCGAACCCGTTCCCGGGTGGGGGACGGATCTATCGGCACCCGCGCTCGGGGATGCCGTGGTCGCGGGCATACACGGTGTATGTCCCCTATGGGATGCGGCGGACCACGCGCGCGCCGTTGGTGATGGCGCTGCATGGCTGCAACCAGACGGCGCAGGACTTTGCGGCGATCACTCGGTTCAACCAGCTGGCTGATCGGCATCAGTTCCTGGTCGTCTATCCGGAGCAGGCGCGCATCAACAATGGCCAGGTCTGCTGGAACTGGCCGCAGCCGCAGCACCAGAAGAGGTATGGCGGGGAGCCCGCCGCGCTGGCCGGGATCGTGCAGCGGATGATGGCGGATCGGACGCGGTGGCGAGTGGATCCGACGCGGGTGTACGCCGTGGGGCTCTCTGCCGGCGGCACCATGGCCATGACGCTCGGGGCGACCTATCCGGATGTGTTTGCCGCAGTGGGAGCGCACTCGTCGCCACCCTACCGGTCGGCGTCCTCGGCGACCCAGGCGATCAGCGCGATGCAGGGGCGCCGGTTGACGCCTCCGCCTCCGCCGCCGCACGAGGCCCGGGTCCTGCCGCCGACGGTGCTGTTCCAGGGGAGCCTCGACGGGACGGTCTGGCCGGCGAATGCCCAGAAGATCGCCGACCAGTGGCTGGCACATCATCAGGCGGCAGGTTTCGGTGCCGCGCGACTGGGCGGCCCCCGGGAGGTCAAGCGGCCGCTGGCGCGGCCGTGGACGAAGACGAGTGCGCGGGGCTATTCCGTGCGCCGCTGGTCCGCCGGGCGGGATCGCCTTCTCGAGGTCTGGCTGGTCGACGGCCTCGGGCATGCCTGGTCGGGCGGTGCCGCTGACTTCGCCTTCAGTGATCGTCGGGGGCCACGCGCGACCACCGAGATCTGGCGTTTCCTGAGCCGACATTCGCTCGGCTAAGCCGGCAGGTGCAGTCGTCCATCATTGGGTCCGGATTTTGTAGCTACAGGTGCAATTTTGGACCCAATGATGCGCCCTGGTTGGTCCGTCGCTCTAGCGATGACGAACAAGCACCTCGATGACTCGGGGGGCTTGGTAACGCCGGTCGTAGACCCGATCATCCAACTCGGCGAGAACACCAAGGCCCTGGAGAGAAACGATGAGTCTCTGAGCCCCTTGGTATTTCATGCCCAAATGCTCAGCTGCCTCGGTCACGGTGAAGGTGGGACGGGCAACGGCGTAGTCAACAAGGATTCTGGCATTGGGGGAACGTAGGGAGGATCGGCGCACGATCTCGGTGAGGTCTGTCTGAACGTCGACCAGTTCGGTCATGCGGGCGCAGGTGTCTCTCGCTGATTGGGCCAGGCCATCGGCGAAGAAGCCCACCCAGCGTGACCAGTCACCATCCGTCGAGACGGCCATCAGGGAGTCGTAGTACGCAGCTCGTCGGGCCTCGAACCATGGCGACACCGTCAGTATCGGCTCGGACAGGACATGTTGCTGGTGTAGTTGGAGGATGATGAGCAAACGCCCGAGTCGACCGTTCCCATCGTGGAACGGGTGTAGTGCTTCGAACGTGTAGTGCACCATCGCCGCCGCGACGACCGGATCGATTTCTGTCCCATGGTCGGCACTCATCCAGGTCAAGAGATCCCGGACTCTCGCCTCAAGGTCCGGTCCCGGGGGGCCGGGCACGAAACGCGCCGCGTGGACGGGGTGCAGGGATGGCTCCACATCAACGCGCTGGCCGATCACGACTTGAGTTGGTCGGAGCCCCACGTGATCGCGCTGCGAGTTGGTGCCAGTGAGAAGGTCACGCTGGAGGTTGGCGAGGCCCCCTACGGTCAAGGGACGGCCGTCGTCGTTCCAGGCGAATGCTTCTTCCGCAACCTTGATGAAGTTGAGAATCTCGCGGAGCGAGGGGGTGTTCGCCTCACTGAGGTCGGACGCGAGCACCAGTGGGAGTGGCTCGTAGGTGCCTTCCAGGGCGGACGTGGACTGGGCCTCCAGGCGCAGAGCCGAATGACGGAAGAGGCGGGGATTGGGCAGCCGCTGAGCAGTCGCATCGAGAGTGGCCAAGGCTGCACGTGCTTGTGCGACCTTCCGGTAGGTCACCGCCGAAAGCTCGGGCTCGCGCTGACCCAGTGGATCCGGGAGGAAGCCATGGTGCTCCCACGGCCCCGCTCCGGGGGTGTTCCCCGAGATGGGCACGAGCACGCCGGGCATGTTCTTCTGGAACAGTTTCAGGTCCACAATTCAACACTAGTGCTAGTTGTGGATAATTTCGCCAGTGCAACTTCAACACAACAATGCAGGCGGTGAATTCTTGGCCGACACCGTGGCCTGGGTGCCATCGGATATGCATTCGTGTGGATCCGCCGTTCGTCCTCTGGGGAGGCCTGCTCGTGGGAGCACCTGGTGCGGACCCGACGATAGGTTGGGCAGGTGATCATCGGCATCGGCGTGGACGTGTGTGAGGTGGCGCGGTTCG
>CAZEVN010000184.1:0-3460 GCA_964515145.1 uncultured Enemella sp. | reverse complement strand
GCTCCCCGGGTAGGAGTCGAACCTACTTCGCTAATCCTGATTCAAAGTCAGGCGGGCCCTGCCGAAAGACCAACCGGGGATCGCACCCGCAAGGGATGCCCAGACAGGTTACCCCGAACCGGGCAAGAACGCCCGTTCGGAGCCGCCATGGCCGATCGGCCACAACCTTCAGCTCTGGGGCGCGCTTCCGGAGCGGGCGCAATTCCATAGGACCACCGACCCCACCCCTGGCCGGCCTGCGCCCATACGCCCCTTCGGGCGGCATCCCAAGGAGATCCCACCCTGGAGTTGATCATCTAGGGTCTAAGACATGAGTGAAGCCCGCGAAAACCGGCGCCGCGTCCGGATGACGGGCCAGGAGCGCCGCGAGCAGTTGATCGAGGTGTCGCGGGGACTGTTCGCCGACAAGGGGTTCGACGGCACATCGGTCGAGGAGATCGCCGCCAGGGCCCAGGTGTCGAAGCCTGTGGTCTATGAACACTTCGGCGGCAAGGAAGGCGTCTATGCAGTCGTGGTCGACCGCGAGGTGCGGCGGCTGCTCGACATCATCCGCGATTCGCTGACCGAGGCCGAGGGGCCGAAGGACATGATCGAACTCGCCACGCTCGCCCTCCTCGATTACGTGGACACGCACACCGAGGGTTTCCGCATCCTCGTCCGCGACAGCAACATCGGCACCAGCTCCGGCTCGTTCGCCAGCATTCTCTCCGACGTGGCCTCGCAGGTGGAGGACATCCTCGTCACGGCCTTCAAGAACCGGAAACTCGACCACCGGGCCGCCCCCATCTATGCCCAGATGCTGACCGGCATGGTCGGGCTCACCGGCCAGTGGTGGCTCGACAACCGCAAACACTCGAAGCAGGTCGTCGCGGCCCATCTCGTCAACCTCGCCTGGAACGGCATGAAGAACCTCGAACCGAGGCCACGATTGCGCGAACGGTGACGACGCTCGCCTCACCCACGGCAGCCCGATCCGCGGGGGCGATGTTTGCGACCAACGGCCTGGTCATCGGCGCGTACGCCGCCTCCCTGCCCCTGCTGCGCGAGCGCCTCGGGCTCACCGAGGTGCAACTCCCGGTGCTGCTGCTCTGTGTCGGAGTGTTCGCCATCGCCGCCATGAAGGTCGCCGGGCGACTTGTCGACCGGCTGGGCGCACGACCCGTGGTCCTGGTGGGCTTCCCCGCACTGGCCGTCGCGGCCCTGATCCTGGGCCTCACCCCCAGCTTCCCCCTCGCGCTGGTGGGCGCCGCGCTCCTCGGCCTCGGCAACGGGACGGTGGACATCGCGATGAACGCGTTCGGCGTACGCGTCGAACAGGCCCGCGGCCGCCCGATCATGAGCCTGCTCCATGCCCTGTGGTCCCTCGGCAATTTCGCGGGCGCCGCCCTGGTCCTGCTCGTGGGCCTCGGTCTGCGCGCCCTCACTCACGGCGGCAACGGTCCGGCAACCCTGCTGGCCGGCGTACTCGGCCTCGTCGCCTGTCTCACCCTCGTCACCAGCGCGCAACTCGCGCGCCGCCTGCCCGCGACGCCCCCGGTGGAGACGGCGACCGACAACAAGAGCCGCGGCCGGATCCCACCGATTGCGTGGCTACTGGGCGTCATGGCGATCGGATTCGGGCTGGCGGAGGGCACGGCGTACGACTGGTCGTCCCTCCACGTCACCGACGTCGCGCGGGTCTCCCCCGACGTCGGCGCGATCGGACTGACCGTGACTGCGGCTTTCATGGTGCTGATCCGCCTCATCGGCGACCGGCTCGTCGAACGGTTCGGCCGCCGAGCGATCGTGCGGTTCGGCGGGCTGTGCGCTGCCCTGGGCTTTGCCATGACCGGGCTGACCCAGCCCCTGCCCATGCTGCTGGCCGGCTGGGCTCTGGTCGGGTTCGGCGTGGGGATGATCGCACCGCAGGTGTACGCCATCGCCGGTCACCTCGGCGGCGGGCGGGTGCTGGCGGTGGTCGTGACGTTCGGGTACGCCACCTTCCTCGCCGGCCCCGCCGTCATCGGCGGGCTCATCGGGGCTGTCGGGATCCAACACGCCATGCTCGTGCCCGGCGTCATGTGCCTGGTGCTCGCGGCCCTGTCGCTCGGCATGCCGGGCCGGGAACCCAGCACCCGCTGACCCCTAGCCGTGGCCGCACTTTGATGTCACTGTTATTAACATGAATAGGCCCACCGGCAGACCGCCCGGGCGCAACAGTCGGAGGAAACCGGCGAGCGCATCCTGCGCGCGGCGATCCGGCTGTTCAACGAGCGGGGGTACGCCGGACTCACCCTCGCCGACGTCGCCGCCGCTGCGGACGTCACCGTGCAGACCGTCATCCGACGGTTCGGCGACAAGGAAGGCCTCACCGCGGCCGCCGGCAGGCTTGCCTCGGCAGAGATCGTTGACCAGCGCAGCGGTGCCCCGGCGCGGGACGTGCCACGGCTGGTCGAGAACCTGGCAGAGCACTACGAGGCGCACGCGGCCTCCGCGCTCCGGCTCCTCGCCGACGAACACCTCAGTCCGGCCATCGCCGCCTACACCGAAGGCGGGCGGGCCTTCCACCGGGAATGGTGCACCCGCGTCTTCGCGCCCTATCTCACTGACCTGAGTCCGACGGTCCGCCGCCGCAGGCTCGCCCAATTCATCGCGATCTGCGATGTCTGGACCTGGAAATTGTTGCGCCACCAAGCCGGCCTGAGCCTCGCCCAGACCCGCACCGCACTCCTCGAAATGCTCGCCCCACTCACCGAAGGCAGGTCAGCATGACCACCATCCTCACCTACACATCGCCGGCGATCGGCCACCTCTATCCGACGATGCCGGTGCTGCTGGAGCTCAAGAATCGCGGGCACGATGTCCATGTCCGCACGCTCGATCGCGCGGTCCCCGATGTCCGCGCCGCCGGGCTCAAGGCCGAAGCCATCCATCCGGCGATCGAGCCGGTTCTCGCGCAGTTCCCCACCCAGGAGGCCAAGGGCGCGAAGGCCCAGTTGGAGACGACGGCCCGGATCTTCTCCACGCGCGCCCAGGTCGACGCGCCCGACCTGAGGAAGGCCATCGACGAAGTCCGGCCCGACCTGCTCGTGGTGTACATCAACGCGTGGGGTGCCGTCGGTGTGGCCGAGGCCTCCGGGCTGCCGTGGGTGAGCATCTGCCCCTACATCCTGAGCGTCCGCTCGAAAGGGACGCCTCCGTTCGGCCCGGGGCTCACGCGCGACCTGTCGCTCAAGGGCAGGATCCGGGATGCCATCGTCAACCGGCTCGTGCTCGGGGCGGTCGGGCCCAGTTCCTGCCGACCCTCAACCGGGTGCGTGCCACGGAAGGCCTGCCGCCCTGCCGCTCGGTCAACGATTTCTTCACCCGCGCGCACGCTGTCCTGGTGACCTCATCGGAGCCGTTCGACTATCCCCATCCCGACTGGCCGGCGAAGATCCGCTCGATCGGAGCCACGCCCTGGGAGCCCGAGCGGCCGGAG
>CAZEVN010000183.1:0-3471 GCA_964515145.1 uncultured Enemella sp. | reverse complement strand
CAGCTCAGGAACCCGTCAGGCATGCCCACCCTCCACCAAACCGGGAACGGTCCACATCTCATGTATCGCGGCCAAGACTTCGCTCCGCGCGGGGACGTCCATAAATGGGCCGGCATCCGACGGGTGATTCTCCTGGTGGGTCGGGGCCGTACCGTCACCGCCCACGACGCTGAACCCTTGCCGGTCGGCTTCGGACACGGGATCGTTCGGCATCCTGACGCCGAGCCTGCTTCACAGTCGTGTCAGTCTCATGTCGATGACCCTCCGGGTAAGCCCTCAATTCGATCTGGGCCGCAGCGCTGGAACATGGAACTCTTGCGATTGAGACCGACCTGCGGGCCCAGCCATACCGCTATCTCTCGTCGTGGTGAGGCGCCGGAGCATGGGCCTGCGGGGATGCGCCGCTCTCGATGGAGTCTCGAAACTCAGCCATGCTGGTCTGCCTCTCGCTGTTCGACCGCGAACTTCAACGCGGCCAGTTTCCCGGGCCAGAGATCGTCCAAATAGGACCGCACCGCCGCCAGGCCGTTCGTGTTCAACCGAGGCACCGGGCATGGCAACTGACGTGCAGTGGTCAGCCGCGCCGCTGCCGGCCTGCGCCGCCGACGGATCGCCAGATGCGACGAGACTGCCAGCTGGAGGGCCGGGGCAAGGTTCGAGCACTGTCGCGCTACCTCCACCACAATCCCAACCCGGCTCCGGCCGAGTTCTTCTTTTGCCCGGGCACTACGGCGACCGACTCAATTCCGTTGGTTGCGAGCAGGCTCAGGCTACTTTCCAGTCGTTGCGAGTCGGAGCGGGCCGCGTTCTTGACGTCCGTACCTTTCGTGGGGTAGGGCAGGGGCCCTTTCTGGTCACACAGTGCGGTGGTAGGAGAACGATCGGATGAAGAGACTCAAATTGGGAGTGGTGGGCGTTGCGCTCGCCCTGGCATTGTCGGCGTGCGGAGGCGGCGGTGGTACGCCGTCCGGCCAGTCCTCGCAGGAGCAGGACAACTCCATTCCTGTCGGCGAGAACGTCATCGTGAACTCCGATGGCTCCCAGACTCTCCAGCGTGGTGAGGCCAAACCGGGCGGCGTACTCCGGGTCGGACTCACGGCGGCCGCCGAGTCGCTCGATCCGGCCGGTGCGGTCTCCGTACAGACGCTCATCATGCGCCAGATCTATGACTCGTTGTTCGTCTATGACGAGAAGGGCAATGTCCAGCCCGAGCTGGCCGAGTCGATGGAGACCACGGACGACGGCACCACGTGGATCATGAAGCTGCCGTCGGGGGTGAAGTTCCACGACGGGACCGACTTCAATTCCCAGGCGGTCGTCGCGCACGTGACGCGGGTCGGCGCGGAGGGTTCGTTGGCCCGCTCCGCGGGTGATGTACGCCAGATCGATCGCATGGAGACCCCCGACGCGACCACGGTGCAGTTCACCCTCAAGAAGGCCAACATGACCTTCCCGAAGATCTTCGTGAACGCTGCCGTGTTGTCTGCCGGGATGATTCCGTCGCCGACAGCGGTGGAGAAGTACGGCAAGGAATACGGTCTCAACCCCGTGGGTGTGGGTCAGTTCAAGGTCAAGCAGTTCTCGGCCGGTGGCGATGTGATCCTGGAGCGCAACCCGGACTATCGCATCAAAGGCCAGCCGCTGCTCGACGGCATCCACTTCGTCGTCGCGGCCGACACCCAGTCCCGTCTGCAGGCCGTGATCGCCGGCGATCTCGACGCCGGATCGACCCAGAACGGCCGTGACCTCGCCGCCGCCACGGACGGTGGCCTGACCTCGCTCTATCAGCTGGATGGCACCTTCTACAACTTCCTGATGAACCTGGAGAAGGCTCCGTTCGACAACCCGACCTTCCGCAAGGCTGTGGCGCACGCCATCGATCGTCAGGCCCTGGTCGACATCGTCTTCGATGGCAAGGCGACCGCGATGGACGGCTTCTTCCCGCCGTCGAACCCATATCACATCGATTCGGGCTTCCCGCAGTTCGACCCCGAAGCCGCCAAGCGACTGGTGGAGGAATTCAAGGCCAGCGGCGGCAATCCCCAGTTCACGCTCACGGTTGTTGCGACGCCGGATTATCAGCGGATGGCGCAGTTGATCCAGCAGATGCTGCAGGACGCGGGCATCACGGTGGAGCTTCGGATGGTGGACCAGCCGACGTCGGTGACCGAGGGCCTGTCGGGCAACTTCCAGGCGCAGATCCGGTTCATCGAGGTGCGTGCCGAGGTGGACCAGAACATGCGCACTCAGTTCTATTCGACCTCTCGCGGCAACAACGGCCGCAAGGGCGACCCCAAGGTCGACGAGATCCTCGACAAGCTCCAGACCAAGGAGGGCCAGGACAACAAGGAACAGCTCTACAGCGAGCTCCAGACAGCCATGGGTGAGTGGACCCCGCAGGTGCCGCTCGTCGCCCACCGCAATGGCTGGTATGTCGGCAAGAACGTCGCTGTCTTCCCCGGCAACCGCCCCGGTAGCGGTGGCCCGGAATGGAAGCACGTGGCACACAGCTGAACGTGAATGACTCGACCGGCCCGCAGGCCACCACGAGGGTGATCTGCGGGCCGGTTTGGCTTCCGCCGATCAGGCCGTGCTCGGGACCGGTCCGCTCAGCCGGGCCACGCCTTCCGGCCGGTCGACCAGGGCGAGCAGCAGGTCACTGGTTCGCCCGCTCACCTCTGGTCCCTCGCCCACGGCGATGGCTGCGTCAGTGGCGACCAGGCGTACGCCGGCGAACCGCTTGCGCGCGTGGAACGGCCCGCCCATCGACCACAGGTGATCGACCGTGGCAGATGCCGTTGCGGAGGGCACCGGCCGGTCGATGCCCAGCGGCACGGCGATGTCCTGGCCGTGGATCACAAGGTCGGTGCGCATATTGGCCGGCGTCATCGGTCGGGGATGAGTGGTGGAGCCGATCGCCGCGCGCAGTTCGTCCATGATCTCGGTCAGCGGCCGCTCGGCGTACTCCCGCGCCAGCCAGCCACCCGCGCCCCACAGATCCCCGCGACTGTGCCACAGCCCCCGCAGGGCGGTGGGCAGGGTCATCCTCCGCCATTGCATCGCCACATGGGCCGCAACCTCCCGCACCGTCCACTCGCTGCACAGCGACTGGACCTCCCACTGCGCCTCGTCGAGCCCCTCCAGCATCGCCACCAGACTGCGGCGTTCTGCCTGGATCTGATCCCACATGTCCGCGCTCATCTCGCCTCCGGCTTTAGTAAAAGACTTTGACCAATTATGCTTCTCCCGTGTCGCCGCAGCAAGAGCCCGAACAGCCGGGCCTCGGAGTCCTGATGTTCATCGCCCACAGAGCGATGGAGACCCGCATCCTGGACGCAGTCCGCGAGGCGGGCTATCCGATCACGGTCGCACAGGCCAGAGTGGCCGCGCGCATCAACGACGGGGGATCACGGCTCACCGAGCTGGCCGAGGCGGCCCAGATGACCAAACAGAACGCGGGCTTCGTGGTCG
>CAZEVN010000182.1:0-3523 GCA_964515145.1 uncultured Enemella sp. | reverse complement strand
GGTTGTCCACGATCACGACCGAATGGCCTGCATTCTGCAGCTCGACCACGGTGTGGCTGCCGATGTAGCCGGTGCCGCCGGTGACAAGAATCGTTGCCATTGTCATCCCCCTGTCAGGAGTCGTGCGATGGTCATGGGCACTGCGATCCAGCCGATCACGACCGGAACCGACACGAGCAGCGCGACACCGAGGGGTCGGCCTACCAACTCGAAGGCTGCAGCCCGGGTCAGGCCCAGACGCCGCCGCACGCTCGCGGCGTGGAGCCGGCACAGGGCGATCATCACGACCAGATAGATCGTGGCGCTCAGCAGGCACAGGGCGACATAGCCGATGACCCGCGGATTGCGGAGTCCCCACAGGGCGCATGTGGTCAGCGCGAGCACGATCGCCGCGAACGGCAGCACCAGCCCGGTCGGGAACGGCTCGGGGCCGGTCTGCCCCTTGGGGGTGACCTTGAAATCGATCGCCCGGGGGGACACGACATCGAGGACCGCCACCACTGCGCCATAGAACACGAACGGCCCTCGTGAGAGCACATAGAGCCAGCGCTCCCAGCTCAGCAACGGGGCGTCCTGGGGGCGCAGGAGGCGTCGGCGACGCAGGATCGCGAGCACCGCGATGACCCAGCCCGCGAGCAGCCACCAATAACCGATGAACACGAAGTAGTTGACGCGCACCCATGGGATATCGAAGGCCGCCGCCACCCCGATGAGCACCAGGCCGGCCAGGGCCGTCACTGCGACGAGGGGGGTGAAGACCAGGGAGAAGAAGCACCGGGTCGCGAGCCGGTCGGGGAGCCGGGAGATGGTCCGCGGCATGAGGGTCAGCAGCAGCGTCGTGAGGCTCCGCGACCACTGGAACTCCTGGGTCACCACCGCGGCGAAGGTGTCGGGGCCGTCCCCATGGGCATGCGCGTTGATGGCGAAAACGCCATGCCAGCCGGCGACGTTCAACAGGTACGCCGTCGAGAAGTCCTCGGCCAGCTCCGGACCGATGCCTCCGATGGTCTGCAGCGCCTGGGTCCGCACCGCATAGTGCGAGCCGATGCAGACCGGTCCATAACCGTCGTTGTGCCCCGTCTGCAGGGGGCCGTGGAAACCTGCCTCCTCGTGCAGCCGGCCGCGTACGCTCCAGGAAACCTCCCGATTGGCGTCGCATACGCTCGGCGCGGCGACGTAGCCGACACCGGGCTCCCTGAACGGGCGCACCATGTCGATCAGGTAGCCCGGACCGGGGACGTGATCGGCATCCAACTGCGCCACCACGTCGTAGCGGTCATAGCCGTAGTTGTCATAGAACCACGCCAGGTTGCCTTCCTTGCAGCGGCGCCGGCGGGGCCAGGTCGTGCGTTGATAGGCATCGATGCCCTGCCGGGTCGAGATCTGTACGCCCCGCTCGGCACACCAGGCGACGGTCTCCGGGGCGGGCGCCTCGTCGCAGAGCCAGACATCGAATTCTCGCGGAAAGACCTGGGTCAGCATGGCTTCGAGGGTCGTGCGGACCATGGACCACGGCTCGGACGGCGCCTTCGTCACCAGGAAGGCCACCCGCAGGTCGGGAACCGGCACGGCAGGGGAGACTCGCCGAATCCGGTTGACCATCGAGAAGAAGTAGAGGGGCAGCGTGGTGATGTAGACCATCAGCACGGTGTTGAGGATGAAACCCGGCCACCGAATCGGTTGCCCGGCTGGAACCACCACCACCAGAACAGGCCCAGCGTCAGGGCTGATAGGGCGAATGAAGGCGGCCCAACAGGGGGTCGCCTCGTCCCGCTGGGGGTGATTGCGTGTCCGATCAAGTAAACACGGGGGATTCGGTTCCGGGGACGATTCTGGTAACCGGTGGGGCAGGATTTCTGGGGAGCCATCTGGTCGACGCGTTGATCGCGCGGGGCGCCAGGGTGTGGGTGATCGACAACCTGCTCACCGGCCGCCTGGAGAATCTCGCCGAGGCACGGGCGACCGGGCGCATGATTTTCGTGGAGCATGACGTCAGGGACGCTTTCCACGCGGGGCTGCCACGCTTCGACGTGATGTACAATCTCGCGTGTCCGGCCTCGCCGCCGCATTATCAGGACGACCCCACGGCGACGGCACTGACCTGCAGCCAGGGCATGTGGCATGTGCTGCAGCGGGCCGAACGCGACGGAGCGCGAGTCTTCCATGCGTCCACGTCGGAGATCTATGGGGATCCGGAAATGCATCCGCAGGAGGAGAGCTATTGGGGGCGGGTGAACCCGATCGGTCCCCGGTCCTGCTATGACGAGGGCAAGCGTTTCGCGGAAACCCTGGCCACCGATTTCGCGAGGACGCGTGGGATCGAGTTGAGGATGGCCCGGATCTTCAACACCTATGGGCCTCGGATGGACCCACTCGACGGTCGAGTCGTGTCCAACTTCGTGACGCAGGCGCTGCGCGGTGAGCCGTTGAGCATCTATGGCGACGGGTCCCAGACCCGATCGTTCTGCTATGTCAGTGACCTGATCGAGGGCATTCTCCGCCTCGCGGATCTGGATCACCCCGATCCCGGTCCGGTCAATCTCGGAAACCCGGACGAGTGGACGGTTGGGGAGTTCGCGGAGCTGGTCATCGACATGACTGGTTCACAGTCCCGGACGGATCATCTGCCGCTGCCGGTCGATGATCCGGTGCGAAGGCGACCCGACATCTCCCGCGCCAGCAGCCTTCTGGGGTGGCGGCCAACGGTCATGTTGGAAGAAGGGATCCGTGCGACCATCGACTATTTCGGTGAGCAGCAGAAGGCGGCCTGAAGCCGGGCAGACGTGTCAGGAAGAGACGGGGCGCACTTTGCGGCGCCCCGTCTTCACGCGTCCTTCGCGGCTGCGTTGGCCGCCTCGACAGCAGCACGGCGCACGGCACGCTTGCGGGCGGCGAACGCCTGGGATGCCTTCGCGCTGACCTCGCGCACGGCGTGTGCCTCGGCTGCCGGATCGAACCGCCCCGTCGGAGCGGAGACCGAAAGAGCGGCCACCGGCGTACCCGTCGCGTTGAGGATCGGCGCGGCGATGCAGCTCAGGCCGCGCATGGTCTCCTCGCGCTCGAAGGCGAAACCGCGATTCTTGGCATCGGCCAATTGCTTGCGGAGTTCATCGGGGTCCGTCACCGTGTAGGGAGTCCACTGCGGGAGCTCTTCGGCGAGGGCCTCGTCGATCAGATTCTGGTTGTAACAGAGCATGATCTTGCCGACGGCGGTGCAGAAAGCCGGCAGGCGACCTCCTATGCGCGAAGGCGCCGGCACGTGGTGGAGCCCGTGGAGCTTGTTGAGATAGACCACATCGGTGCCCTCGAGCACGGCCAGATGGACCGTCTGGCGGGTCCGCTCATAGAGATGGGCCAGGAAGGGAGTGAGCACGTCCCGGACCTCTTCGACTTCGGGCACCGTCACGGGGGCGGTGAGCTCGTTGAGGAGCGGACCGAGCCGATAATTGCTTCCGGCGCGTTCCACGGCGCCGTTCTTCTCCAGCACTGCGAGGAGGCGAAACGCGGTTGACTTGCTCAATTC
>CAZEVN010000181.1:0-3626 GCA_964515145.1 uncultured Enemella sp. | reverse complement strand
CATCTCCGATACCTACGGTCGCAGTCAACTGTTCATGGGACTCATGCTGCGGCGCCTGCGTGAGACCTATCCGCTCGTGAACGCTGATGTCTGACTTGTCGGCCCAGGAACCTGAGTTCCGGCGTACCCGATCAGGACTGTGACCCGCATCACATGCGCATGGCAGAATAGGGGAATGGAGCCACTGAAACTCACCATCCCTGAGCCACAGTGCCGCCCCGGTGATAATCCGGACTTCTCCGAGGTGGAGATCCCACCTGCAGGGGCGGCCCCACGTCCTGCGCTTGATGCGCCTGCCGAATCCATGTCCGACCTCGCGTTCACGATCATCCGTGTGCTGGACGACGAGGGTCGGGCAGTCGGCCCCTGGGCAGAGCCCAAACTCTCGTTCGACGAACTTCGCGAGGGCCTGGAACACATGGTCACGCTGCGGGTGTTCGACGAGCGGATGCAGCTCGCCCAACGCCAACAGAAGACGTCGTTCTATATGCAGCACCTCGGCGAAGAGGCCGTGTCGTGTGCCTTCCGGCGTGCTCTCAACGACGGCGACATGAACTTCCCCACCTATCGCCAGGCGGGCCTGCTCATCGCGGGCGGCTATCCGTTGCTGTCGATGATGAACCAGATCTATGCCAACGCCGGCGACCCGACCCACGGGCGTCAGCTCCCGGTGCTCTATTCAGCCAAGGATCACGGGTTCTTCACCCTGTCCGGCAACCTGGCTACCCAGATCCCGCAGGCGGTCGGCTGGGCCATGGCGTCCGCGATCGCCGGTGACACGAAGATCGCGGCGGCCTGGGTCGGTGACGGCTCGACGGCCGAGGGCGATTTCCATGCCGGCATGGTCTTCGCCTCGACCTATCGCCCGCCTGTCGTGATCAATGTCGTCAACAACCAGTGGGCGATCTCGACGTTCCAGGGCATTGCCCGGGGCGGATCACCGACCTTCGCCTACCGCGGCCTGGGGTTCGGCATCCCCTCGCTGCGGGTGGACGGCAACGACTATCTCGCGGTGTACGCCGCAGCCCGCTGGGCCGCCGACCGCGCCCGCAACAACCTCGGGCCGACCCTCATTGAACACGTCACCTATCGCGCCGGGGCCCATTCGACCTCGGACGACCCATCGGCATATCGGCCGGCCGGCTCCGCCGCCGCCTGGCCGCTCGGCGACCCCATCGCAAGGCTCAAGCAGCACCTCATCGTCTCGGGCGAATGGTCCGAGTTCGACCAGGCCGAACTCATCGCCAAGGTCACCGAGCACGTCATCGAAACCCAACAGAAAGCCGAGGCCATCGGCACGCTGCACTCCGGCAGCCGATCCAGCAAGAAGTTCATGTTCGAAGGCGTCTTCGAGGAGATGACGCCGCATCTGCAGCGCCAGCGCAAGGAGGCGGGGTTCTGATGACGACGATGATGAACAGGCCTGCGGTACGCCGCGAGGCCGAGGCGAAAGCACCCTCCACGACCAAGCGCATGACGATGATCGAGGCCATCCGCGATGCCCATGATGTTGCGATGGCGGCCGACGACCGCGTGGCCGCCTACGGCGAGGATGTCGGCTATTTCGGCGGCGTCTTCCGCTGCACGGCCGGGCTGCAGGAGAAATACGGCAAGACCCGCTGCTTCGACGCCCCGATCTGCGAGCAGGGGATCGTGGGCACCGCGATCGGCATGGCGGCGTATGGGCTGAAGCCCGTCGTCGAGATCCAGTTCGCCGACTATATGTATCCCGCCTATGACCAACTCGTCTCCGAAGCCGCCCGCATCCGCTATCGGTCGGCCGGAGACTTCACGTGCCCGATGGTCGTGCGGATGCCCGTGGGTGGTGGCATCTTCGGCGCCGAGACCCACAGCCAGTCACCCGAGGCGTTGTTCACGCATGTCGCAGGGCTCAAGACGGTGATGCCGTCCAATCCCTATGACGCCAAGGGGCTGCTCCTGGCCGCGATCGAGGATCCCGATCCGGTGATCTTTCTTGAGCCAAAGCGGCTCTACAACGGCCCGTTCGACGGACATCCCGACCGTCCGATCGTGCCGTGGAAGAACCATCGACTCGCCGAGGTGCCGACCGGTCACTATGTCGAACCGCTCGGCAAGGCGGCCGTGCGGCGTCCCGGCAGTGCTGTGACCATCGTGACCTACGGGACGATGGTGCACGTCTCGCTCGCGGCGGTCTCGGAGAGCGGCATCGACGCTGAGGTCATCGACCTGCGTACGCTCCTGCCCCTCGATCTCGAGACCATCACCGAGTCAGTGCGCAAGACGGGCCGCTGCGTCGTCGTGCACGAAGCGACGCTCACGAGTGGTTTCGGGGCCGAGCTCGCGGCGTTGATCCAGCGCGAGTGCTTCTATCACCTCGAGGCGCCGATCTTCCGGGTCGGCGGCTGGGACATGCCCTATCCGCATGTGCATGAGTGGAACTACTTCCCGGGGCCCGAGCGGGTCGGTCGCGCCCTCCGGGCCGTCGTCGAGGCGGAGTGATCCATGGGGGAGTTCGTGATCAAGATGCCCGATATCGGTGAGGGCATCGCCGAGGCCGAGATCATCGAGTGGCTGGTGGACATCGGTGACGACATCGCCGGCGATGCGCCGATCGTCGAGGTGATGACCGACAAGGCGCGCGTACAGATCCCGTCGCCCATCGCCGGGACCGTCCTCCGGGTCGGCGGAGAGCCGGGGGAGTCGGTCGCCGTCGGGGCCGAATTGGTCCGGCTCACGGTCGCCGGGTCGGGCAATGTGCCGGGGGAGAAGAAGGCAAAGTCGAAACCTGCGGAGGCACCTCCGAACCCCGAGAGGTCCGCGGAGGACGACGTCTCGAAGGAGATCACCCGTCGCGAGCGAGCGGCCCATCCGGTGCACACGGGCAAGGTCCTGGCCGCGCCCGCGGTTCGGTCCCGGGCGCGCGAGGCGGGGGTGGATCTGGCGTCGATCCGTGGGTCGGGTCCCGGGTCGCGCGTGACCCAGGCCGATCTGGACGCGTTCCTGGGGTCGGGTTCGGCGGGGCAGGGGCGCGAGGGCGTCGAGGAGATTCCCCTCACGGGCGTACGCCGTGCCACCGCCCGGCGTATGCAGGACGCCTGGCAGCGGATTCCCCACATCACGATCGTCGAGGAGGTCGACGTCACCGAACTGCAGACTCTGCGTACTCGATTGAACGAAGGCGACCGACCGCGCCTCACCCTGCTGCCGTTCGTGGTCCTCGCGCTGGTCCGCGCTATCGCGGACCATCCGGAGGTGAATGCCCACCTGGACGACGAGGCCGAGGTGGTACGCCGGTTCGCTGCCGTGCACGTCGGCATCGCGACGCAGGGTCCGGACGGGTTGCGGGTGCCGGTCCTCCGGGAGGCGCAGGCCCAGGACCTCTGGCAGGTGGCGGAGTCGCTGGCGACCGTGAGCGAGGCTGCTCGGGACGGCACAGCCACGCGGGAGCAGCTCACGGGCTCGACCATCACGGTGACGTCGCTCGGGAAGCTCGGTGCGATGGTCACCACGCCGATCATCAACGCGCCCGAGGTCGCGATCGTGGGTGTCAACCGCATGGCGACCAGGCCGATGTGGAACGGTTCGGCGTTCGTGCCGCGCACGGTCATGAACGTGTCCTGCAGCTTCGATCACCGCGTGATCGA
>CAZEVN010000180.1:0-3628 GCA_964515145.1 uncultured Enemella sp. | reverse complement strand
TGGCGTGATCCACGCGATAGGCGGCCCTGGCCCCGGCTTCCAGCGCCACCTCGACCAGCCGGACCGAGTTGGAGGAGTTGGCCGAGCCGACCACGATCATCAGGTCGGAGTGGCTCGCGATCTGCTTCACCGCAGCCTGACGGTTGGTGGTCGCATAACAGATATCGTCCGACGGCGGATCGATCAGGTTGGGGAAACGTTCCTTGAGCCGTCGCACGATCTGCATCGTCTCGTCGACGCTCAACGTCGTCTGGGACAACCAGGCCACCCGATCAGGATCGGGCACCTCGACGGTCTCGGCGTCCGTCGGTGACTGCACGAGAATCGTCCGCTCGGGCGCCTCCCCCGCGGTGCCCTCGACCTCTTCGTGGCCCTCGTGGCCGATCAACAGGATGGTGAGGTCCTCACGGGCATATCGCTTCGCCTCGTTGTGCACCTTCGTCACCAGCGGGCAGGTCGCATCGATCGTCTGCAGCCGGCGTTGCTTGGCCTCGGTATGGACCATGGGCGACACCCCATGGGCCGAGAAGACCGTGATCGCGCCCTCGGGCACCTCATCGAGCTCCTCGACGAACACCGCCCCTCGCTCGCTCAGCGTCTCGACGACATGCTTGTTGTGGACGATCTGCTTGCGGACATAGACCGGCGCGCCATAGTGCTCGAGCGCCTTCTCGACCGTCACCACCGCACGATCGACTCCCGCGCAATAACCGCGCGGCGCAGCAACCAGGACTCGCTTACCCGTTTCGGACATGCCGCCCAGTGTAGGAGGAAGGAACTGTCAGCCGGTCGGCCTAGGGTAGGCGCGTGGCTATCGAATCCTCACCCGAGGCCCCGCAACCGCTGGGGCGCATCGTCAATGCCGTCCGCGTCTGGGTCGAGCGCTGCGGTCAGGTCTGGGTCGAGGGCCAGGTCATCGAGATCAAACGCCGGACGGGAATGCTGCAATTCATGACCGTGCGGGATCGGTACGCCGAGGTGTCGGCCTCCGTGTCCGTTCCGGCCGAGGTCCTCGAAGCCTCCGGGGTCACGGAGGGGATGACCGTGACCGCGTTGCTCTCCCCGCGGGTGTTCGAGAAGAACGCGAGCCTCACGTTCGCCTGTCACGACTTGCGCCCGTCGGGCGAGGGTCGCCTGCTCGCGCAGCTGGAGCAACGCAAGCACAAGCTCCAGGCCGAGGGTCTGTTCGAGCGGTCACTGAAGAAGCGGCTACCGCTGCTGCCGAAGGCCATCGGCCTCATTACGGGCGCGGGTTCGGCGGCCGAACGCGATGTGGTCGAGAACGTCCGCCAGCGCTGGCCCGGGGCCGTCCTCGAGATTCGCCACACCCTCGTGCAGGGGCCGCAGGCGGCCGAACAGGTCATGGTCGCCCTGACCGAACTCGATGCCCACGCGCGTGTCGATGTGATCGTGATCGCCCGCGGCGGCGGCTCGCTGGAAGACCTGCTGCCCTTCTCCGACGAGGGTCTGGTGCGCGCGGTGTTCGCGGCGAAGACCCCGGTCGTGAGCGCGATCGGTCATGAGACCGACATGCTGATCCTCGACCTCGTCGCCGACCTCCGCGCGTCGACCCCGACCGATGCCGCCAAACGGGTCGTGCCCGACGTCGGGGAGGAATACGCGCTGATCGGCGAGGCCCGCGCCCGGCTCCGAAGGGCAGTGGTCGCGACCGTCGATCGCGAGCAACACACCCTGACCCAGCTCCGCAATCGGCCGAGCCTGACCGATCCGCTCTATGCCTTCGCGCTGCGCCACCGCGAGATCGACGACCTGCGCCACCGCTCCGGTCGGGCCCTCCAGTCGCGACTCGACCGCGAGACGACGGGCGTACGCCATGCGCTCGAACGAATCCGCGCCATGTCGCCCAAGCAGACCCTCGAGCGGGGCTATGCGATCCTGCTCGACGGTGAGGGCCAGGCGATTTCGTCCGTACGCCGGGTCGACGCCGGTGACGGGCTCCATGCCCGGCTCGCCGATGGCCAGCTCGTGCTGGAAGTCCACGAAGTCACCGATGCCGACGGCAACCCCCTCGAAGAGTTCGGAGAAGGTATCTATGAGTGAAGAACCCAGCTATGAAGCCGCCCGCGACGAGCTGATCCAGATCGTGAAAAAGCTGGAGGCAGGCGGAGCGACCCTCGCGGAGTCGATGCAGCTGTGGGAGCGCGGCGAAAAGCTCGCCGAGGTGTGCCAGAAGTGGCTCGACGGCGCCCGTGCCCGCATCGACCAGGCTCGCCAGCAGGACCAGCAGGGCCAGAATCAACCGGGAGCGCCGCAGGCATGACCTGGTCCGCGGTCATCTTCGACCTCGACGGCACCATCCTCGACTCCGCGCCGATCATCAGCGCGGCGATGGCGCGGGCCACAACCGACTTCGGCCACCCGCGCCAGCCAGCAGTGTTCCTGCCCTATATCGGGCCGCCCCCGTGGCACACCTTCGCCGAGGTCACCGGCGAGCCGCCCGACGTCATCGAGCGCCTCGTGCCCCACTATCGCGCGATCTATGACGAGCTGATGGCCGAGACCCCGGCGTTCGAGGGGGTTCCGGACGTTATCCGGCAGCTGGCCGCCGCCGGCGTCCCGCTGGCCGTCGCCACGTCCAAGCTGCGCTCGGCCGCGATCAGCCTGCTCGAGCAACACGATCTGGCCGACCTCTTCGTCACCATCCAGGGTGCAGGCGCCGAGGCGTCAAGTGCCGACAAAGCCCGGGTGATCGGCATCGCCCTCGACGACCTCCGGGCCGCCGGTGTCGACCTCACCACCCCGGTCATGATCGGCGATCGCTCCCACGACATCGGGGGCGCGGCGCAGTTCGGGATTCCGACGATCCTGGTGGGCTGGGGGTACGCCCAGCCGGGCGAGGGGTCCGAGGCACTCACCGTGGCGGCGACGCCGGCCGAACTGGCAGGGTTGCTTGCGGCCGGATCCCCTGATCAGGCCGCGCCGAACCGCCTGCGATAGTCGAGCGGTGCCAGGCCGGTAGCCCGGCGGAAATGCTGGCGCAGCACCGCAGCCGAGCCGAACCCCACGCTGTCCGCGACCTGCTCCACCGGCAGTTCGGTTTCCTCCAGCAGTCGACGCGCCTCGAGCACGCGTTGGCCCAGAAGCCACTGGTGGGGCGTACTCCCAACCTCGGCGACGAACCGCCGCGCGAACGTCCGCGGGCTCATCATGGCCCGAGCAGCCAGCGACTCCACCGTGTGCTCCTCGGCGAGGTGCGCGACCACCCACTCCAGCAGCGGTGCCAGGGCATCGGCATGGTGCTCGGGCAGGGGCACCTCCACGAACTGTTGCTGCCCACCGTCCCGCTGGGGCGGCACGACCATGCGCCGGGCAATCCGCGTCGCGATGTCGGCGCCCAACTCCCGGCGTACCAGATGCAGGCAGGCATCGATCCCGGCCGCGGTCCCGGCGCTGGTGATGATGCGGTCCTCGTCGACAAACAGCCGATTGACCTCCCAGCGCACCTGCGGATAACGACTCGCAAGCTCGTCATGATGGAACCAATGGCTCGTCGCCGCCCGCCCGTCGAGCAGACCCGTCTCGGCGAGCACAAAGGCACCCGAGCAGACGGTCAGGAGCGTGGCCCCTGCGGCGTACGCCCGGCGCACCGCCTCCAGCACCTCCGGAG
>CAZEVN010000179.1:0-3664 GCA_964515145.1 uncultured Enemella sp. | reverse complement strand
AGCTCAGCCCGTCGCCCACGCCTGAGCCGAGCCGGACGCCCACCGCTGCTCCGACGACCCGTCAGGCTGGCAAGGCCATCATGCAGCAGGGCAACCAGTCCGAGCGTGTCAAGGAGTTGCAGGCCCGACTGGCCCAGATCGGCTGGTTCAGTGGCAAGGTGACCGGGAACTACGGCTCCGAGACCAGGACTGCCGTGGCGGGCTTCCAGCGCAAGCGGGGGCTTCCCGAAACGGGTGCCGTCGACCAGGCCACCTGGGACCGTCTGGTGGGCATGACCCGCAAGCCGACCGCCGATGAGCTGTCCGGCAAGCCGAAGCCGACCCCGACGCGCACCACCAGCCAGCCGGCCGCCAACAATGGTAATGGCGGCGACCGAAAAGCACAGGGTCTCGATCCGCGGTGCATGACCGGTCGCGTGATCTGCATCTCCAAGAAGAGCAACAAGGTCTGGTGGGTCAACGACGGTGTCGTGAAGATGACCATGGACGCGCGCTTCGGCACCAGTGAGTTCCGCACCCGCGAAGGCACCTTCAGCGTGCAGTGGAAGTCGCGCGACCACGTGTCGAACCTGTATCACACCTCCATGCCCTATGCGTTGTTCTTCAGTGGCGGGCAGGCCGTGCACTATTCGCCCGACTTCGCCGCGCGGGGCTACAACGGTGGGTCGCACGGGTGCGTGAACCTCCGCAGCCGTTCCGGTGCCGAGTCCTTGTTCAACCAAGCCAGGGTCGGCGACAAGGTCGTGGTCTATAGCTGAGCGTTGCCGAGAACGGCACGGCCGCCGGTGTCAGATTTGCACGGGCCCGGCGGCTGCGCTATGTTTCTCTGGTCGCAATCGCGGGGCTCACAAGGCCAAATGCGATTTCGGGGCTATGGCGCAGTTGGTAGCGCGCTTCCATGGCATGGAAGAGGTCAGGGGTTCGAATCCCCTTAGCTCCACCAACAAAAACCCTGTCGGAGTTGATCCGGCAGGGTTTCTTTGCGTTTCTCAGCGGGCCAGCGTCTGGGTCGGGAGTTCGTGGAATTCCTGCATATAGGTCCGAGTGAAGTCCGGCGCGTGCCCGAAGCCCCAGCGGCCGGCGATCACGGCCACGGTGGAGTCCTGGGGTGACGCCGCCAGCAGATCCTCGTGGGCACCGCGGAGCCGGACACGATTCAGGTACGCCGTCGGCGTCGTGCCCAGGTGGCGAAGGAACGCGAGCCGGACGGCGCGAATGGTGGTGCGGCACTCCCGGGCGATGTCCGCAGCTGTGATGTCGGAATCGGCCGACGAATCGATGTAGGCGATCGCCCGCCGGACCATGCGGGCATGGGCATCGTGCCGATCCTCGATGGTGGGATCGAGGTGTGCGGTATTGGGGAAGGTCGTCAGGGCCGCAGCGATGAGCATGCGGGCGCCGAGGCGGCCACCAGCGGTTGGGCTGCCAGGTTGGGGCTCGTGCGGGCGAGCGTCCAGACATAGCTCAGCACCTGCTTCCACCGCTCGCCCGCGATCGGTGACACCGGGCCCAGCCCGGTGAAACGAATGGGCCAGTCGTGGGAGCCGGGGGCACCCTGCGCAACCTCGTGGACGACAGCCGAGGGCACGACGGCAACGGTGCACTCGTGAGGGCCGAACCGGGCGGTGTAGGGCAGCTCAGGATCGGCCGTCAGGTAAATGTCGCCCGCGACGATGGCGAGTTCCTCACCGCCGAGCGAATAGTGGATGGCACCGGCATGCAGATAGTTGAACACCAGCGCTCCGAGTGGTTCGATCCCGACCTCGCAACTCATGTCGAGCCAGACGTGGTCGAGGCGGACCCGGCCGACCGGAACCGAGCTGAGGGCCATTCCGGGCCTGCCCTCGGGGGTGCCCGCAGGCCGCACCGCCGCATAGGTCGAGGCCAACATGTCGACGGTCGCGGTCAGGCCTTCGACACGGACGTCCTGCTTGTACACACAGTCCCCCTACTCTCCTAGTCACCGACCAGAATGCGCGTCACGTGCGCAACGTGCGGCTCGGCGACACACCGAAGCTCTGGCGATAGAACTCCGTGAACCGGGCGGCCTTGGTGAACCCCCAGCGGGAGGCGATGCCGGCGACCGTGGCACCTGCGGTCGGATCGGCCGCCTGCAGGTCGCGATGGGCACGCTCCAGGCGCACCTGACGCAGATAGGCCATCGGCGTGGTGTCGTAGTGACGCCGGAACGCCGACTGCACCGCCCGGCCCGTCGTCCCGGCCGCTCCCGCGATATCGCTGAGGTTCATGGCCTGGTCGGCGTTCTCCTCGATATAGGCCACGGCCCGGCGCAGGGCTGCGGGGGCCACCTCGCCCGGCGCCGTCGACTGGCTGATCGACAGGCTCGTGTTGGGGAAGACCGCAAGCGCAGTGGCGCAGACGAGGTCGACGAGCTGGGCCAGAACCAGCGGGTTCTCCCACTGGTCTCCCGCGCCGCCCATCGTGCGGTGGACATAGGCCGTCAGATCGCGCCACTGCACAGCGGCCGCCTCACTCACCGGGCTCATGCCATCGAACCGCAGCTGCGCGGAGGAGATGCCGGCGTACTGCTCGGCCACCCGCTCAACCGAAGCCAGCGGAACGCGGAGAACGGCGCAATCCATCCCCGAGGCGTCGGCCTCCCACCCCTCAGTCATGGGGAAACGCCCCACCGTGCCGGCAGAAAAGCGCAGCTGTTCGTTGCCCCGCGTCCACTGCATCCGGCCGGAGAGCAGAATCCCGGCTCCGACAACGCCCTCGAAGGGGGGCGTGAGGCAGCGAGTGCTGAGCGTGTGGCGAATCCGCGCCGTGTGGATCCCATCGATCTGGTTCGCGGTCATTTCGAACTGCGGCGCTCGTTGGGGCGATTTCGAGAACGACATCGGTCGCTCGGGGGCATAGATGTCGTTGAGCGCGCGGAAGGCGGCATCAGGATCGGTTGTCGAGACCTTCTGAGTTTCGATCGGCATCATTAACCCCCAACAGCCTCGATTCTTGCAGACCAACCTCGCCCGAGCGAGAACGAAATGCCTCCCGCTGAAACGCAGGTGTCCCCTATCTCAGACCGGCACAGGTTCAACTGGGCGGCCACGGCGTACGACCGTCCGAATTTTCCAATCGGCGTCGAACGTCACGAAGTCAGCCCACGAGTCCTGATCGAGCGTCCCCACATCGGCCAGCCGGAGGTAGCGGGCCGGGTTCGAGGTGGCGGAACGAAGGGCGACCTCCGGGCGTACGCCGGCCCGGATCGCGGTCCGGACGGCATTCGCCAGCGTGAGAGTGCTCCCGGCGATCGTGTCGGTGCCGGCGATCCTGGCGACCCCGTCGGCCACCTCGACCGGGAGGTCGCCGAGCCGATAGTGACCGTCGGCGCAGCCGGCCGCTGCCATCGCGTCGGTGATGAGCACCATCCGGTCGTGGAGTCCCAGCACCCAGGCGACCAGGTCGAGGTGCACATGCACGCCATCGACGATGAGTTCGGACCAGACCCGCCTGTCGGCCAGGAGCGCCAGGATCGGGCCGGGCGTGCGGTGATGGAGCCCGGGCATGGCGTTGAACAAGTGGGTCGCGCCCGTGACGCCGGCGTCGATCGCCTCCCGGGCCTGGTCGAAAGTGCAATCGGAATGGCCCAGCGCCACGACGACATCCCGGGCGGCGAGCCGGCGTACGGTCTCGGGAGCGCCCG
>CAZEVN010000178.1:0-3749 GCA_964515145.1 uncultured Enemella sp. | reverse complement strand
CAGGTCAGCCCCGCACCACGCCCCCAGCCACGCGGATTGTTCAGCAGTCTCCTAGGTCCTGTTGCGAACGTGGTGCCGCATTCGGTTTCCCCCCTTGGCGTCATTTGTTGGGATGGCACCCCCAAGCCCACGCTGCTTCCAGGTGGCTCCCCGCGGGTGCCTTCAGCTCCCGCAACTCTCTTCAGCTTGCCCTCCTGTTGGGCGGGCGTACCAGCCCTGCCGAAACCACCGGGAACGTGCAATCGCGGGAGAAAACCCGTCGTTCAGCGTGCGTTCCCGGCAGTCAGCGCCCCTTGACCGCTTGAGCGTGCGCTTCCTCGGCCCGAAATCCGTCCAGCTTGCCCTCGCCGACTCCGCCCCCGGTGCACGGGACGCTGGAGACGCGAAGACAAGCTGGATGAGATGGGGCGGAAGCTCAAGACGTCAACGCGAGCTGAAGAGACCTACGGGAGCCGAATGATCCGCGCGTCATCGACACCGGAGCGACCTAGCCTGTCCGGGTGCGGGCGCTGATCGAATATCTCGAGTTGTTGCGAGGCACGGTCGCGCTCTGGTGGCGGTTCTTCCCGATCCTCGGCTTCTGGTTCCTGACCGGCTGGGCCCTCCGGGAGTTCGCGATCCAGGCCACCGTCGTCCTTGGTGCGAAGAATCCGATTCCGGCGAACCTGATCTTCGTGCTGGGCCTGGTGGCCTGGGTGGTCTGCCTGGTGCTGATGATCGGGTCGCTGGGCCCGGCGCTGCGGTTCGACAAGAACCCGATGCTGAAGACGCAGTTCGCCGGGCTCAGCAGTGAGCATTCCCGCCAGGACCTGCTGGCGCACGGCGCGACGCCCTTCCTCGCGGTCTATGCCCTGGGCGGCTTCGCCGCCGAGCAGGTCGGCGCGGTGCAGCAGAGCGCGCTGCTGTGGCTGGGCGCGGACTTCTTGGGGCTCCAGCCGGTCCGGTTCGAGCAGTGGCCGACCTATCTCGGCATCCTGGTCGCAGCCTGGATTCTGCTCCGGCTCATCGGCCTGCTCCATGCCCGGCGGCCGGGCACGCTCACGGGCATCGGCCAGGTCATAGCCAAGGGCACGGTCGTGCTCAGCGCGTTCATCGTGGTGACCGAATTCATGCGGCGGGCCGGTGACTGGATCACTACGCGCGTCCTGTGGGACTGGGTGGAGGCGGCCCGGCGAGGGTTTCTCGATGTCCTGCCCGACTGGCATCTGCCACTGATCGAGCTGGCGTTGCCGGCTGCGCTCGATCAGTTCGTGTTCACCGTGATTCCGGGGATATTGGGCGCGGCGCTGTTGCCCCTGACCTGGCTCGCCCTGACGGCCTGTGTCTTCGGCTGGCGCGACCTCACCAGCAACCCGCTCGGCACGACCGAAACCGAACAGGCACTGCTCGCCCGCGGAGACCGGGTGGCCGCGTCGCGGATCGGCCAACGCGTGCGGGGTGCCTTCGCCGCCGGGCCGTTGCGTCTCGCCTGGCGACAGGTCCAGGGTCTGGCCGAGGATTATCTGCCGCTGGGGCAGGGAGCCCGCATCATCGCCCGTGCCGGAGCTCATTTCGTGGCGGCTTATCTGGTGGCGTCGGCCACGCTGGCCCTGCTGGAGCGTGGTGCCAAGGTTGCTCTTCAGGAGCTCTATGGACCGCAGGGGCTGGTCAGTCAGATGGTCGCCGACCCGTTCCTGCGCCTGCCGACCGCGCTGGTGTTCACCACGTTGTCGGTGGCTCTCTATGCCCGCGCCTTCGATCGCGCCATCCTCGCGGCCAGTGTGGGATCGGGGCGCGTCGAGCCGGGGAACGACGAGGAGGTCAGGCTTTCACCGCCACAGCCTGTGCCGGCAACCCGTTCAGTTGAATCACCACCCGCTGATTGACCAGCTCCCGTTCGGGCACCTGGAAATAGCCGATGAGGTGCTGGGTCTGCCCGGCCGGTGGCCGTGGCTGATCGGGCAAATAGACCGACGGGCTCGACGGGGAACTGCTCACGGTGTTGGCCCGCGCGGCGAGGGTGCTGTTCGAGTTCCAGGAGCCGGTGTCGGTCCGCAGCTCCAGTTGACAGCCCCCCAGGTCATCGCTGCGCAGGGTCGTCGCCGTCAGCTCGATCCCGAACCACTGTGTGCCGGGGGTATCGAAGTCTTCCCAGTCATATTCCGACTGCGGAGTCGGGATCGGGCGCAACGGGTGAACCACGGTGAAGCGATAGCCGCCCACATCGACATGACCACTGCTGCCCAGGGTCGCCGTGGGGATCGGATGGAACTGATTCTTGCGGCTGAGGGCGACGCCCGTGGCGATCAGAACCGCCACCAGAAGAACGATCCCGAACCGCAGCCAGGCCCCGCGTACCGACGGGAGCGCCAGCGGCTCCAACCAGGCCGCGCGAACCGGATCGCTCATGGTCGCACCAACGTTCGCGGCTGGGCCGGCAGGTCTTCGCTCCGCTCGCCCGGCGGCGCTGGAGCCGGGAACGCGTCGTCGATGCGGATGCGTCCGGCATAGTGTCGACATCGCGGATCGGCTCGAACTCGAGGGTGGCACCGGCGATCCGCTCGCGGGGGACCTCGAATACCAGCACGCCCTGCGACGCGAATCCCTGGGCCGTCACGAGCGGTTCGCCGCCGATGCCCCGGCTGGCATAGCGATAGCCGTCGGTGGTGACGAGCCAGGGTTGCAGGCGTACGACCTCGCGAATCAGATCCATGCGCACATCCAGCACGACGAACACATGGTTGGTCTCATAGCTCTTGCCGTTCACCTTCACGGTGGTGGCGAAGCGGGGATTGTCGACCTGGACGGCGACGGTCTCGGTGGCGACGGTCTCGCCGGGTACGCCGGCGTACCACCGCGTGTCGCTGCTCGACTGCTGGAACGGGAGCTGCAGAAGCCCGACCAGCAGGAGCGCCACGGCCAGCACCAGCGCGCCCTGCCAGCGTCGCACGCCCGTCATGGCGTCGACTCCGTCACCGGGGCCGGGACGCGAGCGACGAGGTCACCGACCACCCAGCGTTCGGCCGCGACTTCGGTGGCGGGTCGGAGGCGTTCGTCGGTCACGCCGACCACGACGTCGCTGGGTCTCTGATCCGGGATACCCGTGCGGATGGTGATCGAGGCGGCGGCTGGGATGCCCGGGTCCAATCTCGCACCGGTCAGGTCGTCGCGGATGAAGATGTGTTCGCCCGAGCCGACCTTCGGCACGACCGAACGGTCGGGCAGCCTGACATAGAGGAGCTGGTTGGTGACCATCAACGATTCGCGCGTGGTGTTGGGGATGGTGGCGTGCACCTTCAGATTGGGCATGCCATAGCCGGCGGAATGCGTGACGCGATCGATCCGGATCGTGATCCGCTGGAGCACGATGTCCTGACCGGCACGGCGCTCCGGGATGCTGGCCAGCCCGCGGGCCTCGAAGCCCCCAAAGACACCGATGGCGAAAATGAACACGACGAGACCGCTCACGCCCACGATCCAGCGGCGTACGCAGGGGTTGGAGATCAGCCTCGCCACCGGCGCACCCTAACCCGCGGCCGGGTCGCCGGATCTGGCTGAGGATTCTCCAATGTCTCGACTCGGTCTGCTGTCCCAGTCGTTCCGGGTTAGGGTGGTGGGCGAGTCGTCAGCTCTTCCTGGGGGGATGAGAGCTATGATCACGCGCCGCGCGTTCCTGAAATACACGGGCGCCACGGTTCTCGCGCTCTATGCGTGGGACGGGATGCGCCCCGTTGCGCTGGCGCACGCCGTGCCCGGAGGCTCACTCAGCC
>CAZEVN010000177.1:0-3766 GCA_964515145.1 uncultured Enemella sp. | reverse complement strand
AGTCAGGGGTGGGCGTGGTCCCGTCGGGCGTACCCGTCACCGGAGAGGGCGTCGGCGTCGGGGTCAGCACCTGGCGTGGCAGCTGGGAATATTCCACATAGGCCAGCGCGCCCGGAGTTGTCGACACCGCGTCGAGCACCTCCTGCGCGGTCGTCCGGGCCTGGCCCTGGCCGCGCCAGGCAGGATTGGCGCCCGTGGTCCACTGGGCAGGAGCTTCGCGCCCGAGATAGCTGCCGACAGCCTCGGTGAGACCGGTCCGGCCGGACCTTGGGACGACTTCGATGCGCTGATCCGGCAGGCGTACGCCCGGGTTGTCCGCCACGATGTCGGCGTCGTTCCAGTGCGTGATGATTCCCGAAAAGATCTTCGCGAGGGTTTCCGGTCGGAGGGTCAACTCGTCCACCCCGTCGACGCGATAGACCAGCGCGACGGGATCGACGGTGACCGGCAGGTGCCACGCCGGGTGGGAGAGACAGCGCACCATGGCCTGCTCCTGTTGAGTGGCATCCAGCGGGCTGTCGGCCGCGGAGATGTGCACCAGACCATTGAGGAAGCTGGAGGTTCCGGCATCGCGGGCAGCGCTCACGAGCAATCGACCGGCATTGCGGCACATCGCGCTGTAGTCCGCCGCGCGGGTCTCCACCAGGGCCTGGTCGGTCGGGTTCCCCTCGATGAGCAGGTCCCCGGCGGGGCAGGCGTACGCCGGGTCGGGCGTCGGCTCGGTCTGGCCCGGACCCGCGGAGGGGGTCGTCGGGCAACCGCTCAGCGCGAGCACCAGGGACACAGCGATCAGGCCCGCACCCAGCCTCCTGGGGTGGGGGAGGGGGAAACGAAACAGCACCGCCCCAGTCTAGGACCGGGGCGGTGCTGCGGGAGCGTTGCTGGGATCAGCCGAAGCGACCCGAGATGTAGTTCTCGGTGTCCTCCATGGACGGGTTGGAGAAGATGGTCTCCGTCGCGTCATATTCGATGAGCTTGCCGGGCTTGCCGGTGCCCTCGATGTTGAAGAAGCCGGTCTTGTCGGAGACGCGGGCGGCCTGCTGCATGTTGTGGGTCACGATCACCACGGTGTAGTTCTGCTTCAGCTCCTGGATCAGATCCTCGATCGCGAGGGTCGAGATCGGGTCGAGAGCCGAGCAGGGCTCGTCCATCAGCAGGACGTCGGGCTTGACAGCAATGGCGCGGGCGATGCACAGGCGCTGCTGCTGGCCACCGGAGAGGCCGCCGCCCGGGCGGTCCAGGCGATCCTTGACCTCTTCCCACAGGTTCGCACCGCGCAGGGACTGCTCGACGAGGTCCTGCTGCTCCGAGCGCGGCAAGCGCTTCGAGTTGAGCTTGACGCCGGCGAGCACGTTGTCGGCGATGGTCATGGTCGGGAACGGGTTCGGCTGCTGGAACACCATGCCGACCTGACGGCGTACGCGAACCGGGTCGACGTTCTTCGCATAGAGGTTGTGACCGTCGAGGAGAACCTCGCCCTGCGTGTAGGCACCGGGGGTCACCTCGAGCATGCGGTCGAGACTCCGGAGCACCGTGGACTTGCCACAGCCCGAGGGACCGATGAACGCGGTGACCGCGTTCGGCTCGATCATCATGTTTACCTTTTCGACCGCCAGGAACTTCCCGTAGTAGATCGAGAGGTCCTTGAGCTCAAGTCGCTTTCCCATGTATCTCTCCTAGTTCCTGCGGGATTACTTCTTGGTCTTCGGTGCGAAGCGGGCGGCGATGAAGCGGCCGGCCAGGTTCAGCACCATGACGATGAGGATGAGGACCAGGGCGCCGGTCCACGCGCGCGCATAGTTCGCGTCGGGGCTCGTACCGGGCTGCATGTACTGGTAGTACACGAACACCGGGAGCGTGGTCATCTGGTTGGGCACGCCCTGCGTCGGCAGCGGGTTGGTGACCAGGGTGGTCGCCAGACCGGCGGTGACGAGCAGCGGGGCAGTCTCGCCGATGATGCGGGCGATGGCGAGGATCACACCGGAGATGATGCCCGAGATCGCGGTGGGGATGACCACCTTGACGATCGTGCGCCACTTGGTGACACCCAGGGCGAAGGAGGCCTCGCGCAGGCCCCGGGGCACCAGGCGCAGCACCTCCTCGGCATTGCGCACGACATAGGGGATCATCAGGATGCACAGCGCGACCGCACCGGCGAGACCCGACTTGGTGCCGGGGCCGGCGAACAGCACGAACACCGAGAAGGCGAACAGGCCGGCGACGATCGACGGGATGCCGGTCATGACGTCGACGAGGAACGTGATGCCACGGGCCAGCGCGTTCTTGCCGCCGTATTCGACGAGATAGATCGCGGTGAACAGGCCGATCGGGACCGAGATGAGGGTCGCGATGCCGGTGATGATGAGCGTGCCCCAGATGGCGTGGACGGCACCGCCGGCCATGTCGCCATAGACGCCGCTCATCGAATAGGTGAAGTAGGTCGCATCGAATCGCTGGAGGCCCTTGGTGACCGTGTCCCAGATCAGGGACACCAGCGGGATCAGTGCGAGCGCGAAGGCCAGGAAGACGACGTATTTCGCCGTGCGGTTGCTGGCCTGTCGTGAACCCTCGACGCCAGCGGAGGCGGCGTACATGATCGCGAGGAAGATGACGAAGGCGAGGACGATGACGAGAGCCGGGTTGGCATTGCCGAACAACGCCAGGACGGCGAAGGACACGACGAGGGAGACCAGGCCGGCGGCGGCCTCGATCCACGGGGGGAGCTGGCCGGAGGTCAGGTGGTTCTTCTCGGGCAGCTGCCCGGTGGGCTTGGGATCCTGGATGGCGGTGCTCATGCTCGCTTCTTCTTCCCCTTCTCGCCCTCGGCCTTGGCGTTCTGCAGGCCGACGATGTAGCGGGCCAGCATGTTCACGGCGAGGGTGATTGCGAACAGGATCAGGCCTGTCGCGATCAGCTGGTTGACGCCAATGTTGTAGGCCTCGGGGAAGGCCAGAGCGATGTTGGCGGCGATGGTGTTCGGATTCTCCGAGGTCAGCAGCTTGAAGGTGATCACACCTGCACCCGAGAGCACCATGGCGACGGCCATGGTCTCACCCAGCGCGCGGCCGAGGCCCAGCATGGCGGCGGACACGACGCCGGAACGGCCGAACGGGAACACGACCTGGCGGATCATCTCCCAGCGGGTGGCTCCGAGTGCCAGGGACGCCTGCTCCTGTAGCGGCGGGGTCTGGAGAAAGACTTCACGGGACAGGGAGGTGATGATCGGCAGGATCATGACGGCCAGCACGAGGGCGGCGGTCATCATGGTCCGACCGGTGCCCGACACCGGTCCGGCGAAGATCGGGATCCAACCCAGGTTGTCGACGAACCAGCTGTAGAGCGGCTGCACTGCCGGAGCCAGGGTGTTGATGCCCCACAGGCCGAACACGACCGACGGAACCGCGGCCAGCAGGTCGATGACATAACCCAGACCCGAGGCCAGCTTGCGCGGCGCGTAGTGGGAGATGAACAGGGCGATGCCCATGCTCACCGGAACGGCCAGCAGCAGCGCCAGGAACGAGGACCACAGCGTGCCGAAGATGAACGGCAGGACATAGGGCCAGAACTCGCCGTTGCCGTAGGGCAGTGTGCCGGGCTCGGCACGGAAGGCCGGAAGGGCCTGCAGGATAAGGAAAAGGGCGACGAGGGCGAGAATGACGAAGATCATCACGCCGGAGCCGACGGAGAGGCCCTTGAAGACCTTGTCGCCGACTTCGTTGCGGTGATAAGCCAGTCCCGCTTCGACCGCCGACTGTTCCTGGGCCTC
>CAZEVN010000176.1:0-3773 GCA_964515145.1 uncultured Enemella sp. | reverse complement strand
CGTCGAGATGCAGGATTGGGCGGCGGGCACATCGTCTCGTTCCAGCCGGCTGATCCACGGTGGGCTGCGCTATCTCTACAACCTCGATTTCGCGCTGGTCGCCGAGGCCCTCGCCGAGCGTGGGCTGCTGCTGGAGAAGCTCGCACCCCATCTCGTGCAGCCCCAGCCCTTCCTTTGGCCGTTGAAGACGCCGGTGGTGGAGCGCAGCTATTCGGCCGTCGGGGTCGGCCTCTATGACACGCTCGCCCATGTCGGCGCGGGCGGAGGAGCGGGCGTACCCGCGCAGAAGCACTTTTCCAAGAAGCGCTCGCTGGAGATCTTCCCCGACCTGCGACCCGATGCGCTCGTGGGGACGATCCGGTTCTATGACGCCCGGGTCGATGATGCGCGGCTCGTGCTCGGGTTGGTGCGGACGGCGTCCGGCTTCGGGGCGTACGCCGCGTCGCGCACCCGGGTCGTCGGTCTCGTGCGGGACGGTGCCCGGGTCGTCGGGGCCGAGATCGCCGATCTCGAAACAGGACGACACTCGATCATCAAGGCCAGCCGGATCATCTCCGCGACGGGCGTCTGGACCGAGGACACCGAACGTCTCGCCGACGTCGACGACCAGCACGGGCTCCGGGTGCTGGCCAGCAAGGGCATTCACCTGGTCATCGACCGGGACCGGATCTCCGGCGATGCGGGTCTGTTCCTGCGCACCGAGAAGTCGGTGCTGTTCATCATCCCGTGGCAGCGCTATTGGGTGATCGGCACGACAGACACGGTCTGGGAGACCGATCGGCTGCACCCGGTCGCGACCGCGGCCGACATCGACTATGTGCTGGAACATGCCAACTCGGTGCTGTCGAGCAACCTGACCCGCGCCGATGTGGTGTCGACCTGGGCCGGTCTGCGGCCCCTGCTGCAACCCGCTGCGTCGACCTCCTCGACCAAGGTGTCGCGCGAACACACCGTGAGCGAGGTGGCCCCCGGCCTGATCGTGATCGCCGGCGGCAAGCTCACGACCTATCGGGCGATGGCCGAGGACGCCGTCGACTTCGCGCTCGGTCCCGTCACGGCGAAGCAGATTCCGTCGGTGACGGCTGATACGCCGATTGTGGGGGGCAGCGCGCTGGCCGCGGCCCGCGCCGACCTGGCCCGGCGGGCCGAGACGATGGGCTGGGACGATGCCCGCGTCGAGCACCTGATCGGCCGCTATGGCAGCACCGTCGCCGAACTGTTCGAGCTGATCGCCGAGCGCCCCGAGTGGGGCCTGCCCCTGACGTCCGCGCCGGCCTATCTGCGCGCGGAGGTGGCGTACGCCGTCCTCGCCGAAGGCGCACTCCACCTCGAGGACATCCTTCTGCACCGCCTGCGGTTGTCGGTCGAAACCCGCGACCGCGGCGTAGGGGCACTCTCCGAGATCAGCGCGATCGTGGCACCGCTGCTCGGCTGGGATGACGAGCAGGCCGCCCGCGAGCAGCAGAACTGGCGCGAACGGGTAGCCGCGATCGACGCCGCAGCGGAGCAGGGCGATGACGAGTCGGCGACGCGGGTACGCCTGGCCGCCCCGGACCTCGTGCCCCTGATCGACAACTGACGCAGAACGTGAATCAGCCCCGACCGGCCGAAGCCGATCGGGGCTGTTGTTCAGCTGACGAAGATCAGCCCTGGGTCGAACGAGCGATCAGGACGGCCATCTTCGGGTTGTTGCGAGCAACCTGCTCGGCGAGGTCAGCCTTGGCCCGCTGGCCACCCTCTTCGGTGTTGAGGATGATCAGGTCGGCATGCAGCTGCTCGGCCAGGTCGACCACGGCGCCGCCGCGGCCGAACAGGGTGGCGGTGAGCACCTGGCCGGTGGCGGGGACGCCGCCGGCGTTGACCTGGTTGACATACTGCTGCAGGTTGGCCACGTGCTTCGGGTCGACGACGGCGTCGTTGTCGGCAACCTCGGCGGCGAGAACGCGCTCCGGGGCCAGATAGACCAGGTGGACGCTCTTGCCGGTGAGGCCGACGAACTCGGAGATGCGCTCACGGGTGAGCTCGTTGCCGGTCTCGTCGACGACGACCATGACGGTGTCATAGAGACGATGCCCCTCGACCGGTCCGGCGGCCTCGGCGGTGCGAACCGACTCGGTGTTGGGATCGATCTGGGTCGCGACAGCCTCCGGCTTGGGCTTCGGCAGGAAGAGGGTCAGAATCATCGCGCCGAGGGCGACCGCCGCGAGCACATAGAAGATGTTCTCGATGTCGGCGGCGAAGGTAGCGGCCAGCAGGCCACCGATGATCGGGCCGAGTACACCACCGAGGCGGCCGAAGCCACCGGTCCAGGCCACACCGGCCGCGCGGACATTGGTGCGGTAGTAGTTCGCAGCCATCGCATAGATGAGCGACTGGACACCGGAGGTGCCGACGCCGACGAGGATGATCGTGAGCCACAGCAGGGCAATGGTCGTGCCCGGGACACCCTGAGCAATCGCTCCGGCCTTCTGCTCCGCCGCGGACGGGATGGAGATGTTGGAGACCAGGAGGCCGATGGCGCCGATGGCGAGAACACCCACCACGAAGCCGATGGCGACGACACGCTGGGGGCTGAACTTGTCAGCGAAGCGCGAGCCGAACAGCGTGCCGGCCATGGCGCCACCGTTGAGGACCAGCAGCAGCGCGAGGCTGACCGTCGGGCCGACGACGCCCTGCATGATGCGGGGCAGCCAGGTGTTGAGGGTGTAGACCAGCAGCAGGCAGGAGGCGGAGATCAGACCGATGAGGATCGTCGAGACGAAGTAGGAGCCGAAGAGGCCGGCCCAGCCGGAGCGCGAATCGCTGGTCTTGACTGCGGGAACAGGCGCCACCTCGGGCACCGGGACACCGGTCTTCTGGGACAGGGCGATGGCCTTGTCCATCTTGCCGCGGGAAGCGAGCCAAGCGATCGACTCGGGCATCTTGAAGATGGCCAGCGGCAGCACGGTGACCAGCGGCAGGGCGCCGATGATGAACAGGATCGTGAATGCGCGGTGCTGATCGTCGATGGGAGCCGTGATCTTGGGCAACACGTTCATCGCGATCAGGGCGGAGACCAGCGAGCCCATCGGGACACCGGTATAGACGAAGGCGGTCGCCAGGTTCTTCTTCCCGGGCGGGGCGAATTCGGCCACGATGGCACCGGTGATGCCCACCAGAGCGCCAACACCGAGACCGGTCAGGAAGCGCCAGATGCTGAACATCAGGATGGTCGGTGCCAAGGCGCTCAGCAGCATGCCGATCGAGAACCACGCGAGTGAGACCAGGACCACCATGCGGCGGCCGATGATGTCACCGATGGTGCCGGCGACGAGGGCGCCGATCATGACGCCGATCATCGCGTAGGAGCCCACGACGCCAGCCAGCTCGGGCGACATGGCCTTTTCGAAGATGGCGCCGTCCGGCGTGTCCAGCATGAAGCGCGGCAGCACCGCGCCGTAGACGACCAGGTCATAGCCGTCGAAGACCAGGCCCATGAAGGCCAGGCCGACAACCCAAGCAACGGTGCTGTTCCGCTTCTTCTTCATCTCGGGACTGTCATAGTCAATAGGTGGTGCTGCTGCAGTTGCCTGCGACATTGTGCCTCCTTGCACGTTATGTGTCGGGGCATGCACCCCGGTAGGTCGCCCTAAGGGTGTCAGGAGTTACAGACTCCTGGTACCCGGGGTTTTGCCTAGGTTTTGCCCGGAGCGAGCCCCTTCAGGTGTGTACGAGCCTCCCAGAGCTTGTCAAGTTTTCTGTGTAAGTGATCTGGGTCACTTATTGGTTTATAG
>CAZEVN010000175.1:0-3815 GCA_964515145.1 uncultured Enemella sp. | reverse complement strand
CGGGCTGGGTGCGGATGGAATACATCGTCCCGGCGCGTGGCCTCATCGGCTTCCGCACCGAGTTCCTCACCGAGACCCGCGGCACCGGCCTCATGCACCACGTCTTCGAGCGCTATGAGCCGTGGGCGGGCGAACTGCGTACGCGTCCCACCGGGTCCCTCGTCGCCGATCGCTCCGGCGTGGTCACGTCCTATGCGCTGTTCAACCTGCAGGAGCGCGGGACGATGTTCGTCGGCCCGACGGCCGAGGTCTATGAGGGCATGATCGTCGGCGAGAACTCCCGCCCCGACGACATGGACGTCAATCCGACCAAGGAAAAGAAGCTCACCAACGTGCGCTCCGCCACCGGTGACGAGCTCGAACGTCTCATCCCCCCGCGCCTGCTCAACATGGAACAGGCCCTGGAGTTCTGCCGCGAGGACGAGTGCCTGGAGGTCACCCCGACCCACGTGCGCATCCGCAAGGTGCAGCTCTCGGCCAACGACCGCAGCAAGACGCGGAACCGGGCCAAGCAGGGCTGAGTCGACCCAACGGGGTGAACAGGCAGTGTGACGCGGGTCGCGAGACCCGCGTCACACTGGTTTCGGTTGCATAACGGCGGAACTGAGACATGGTTTCCGGACTCTTCCAATCAGGCGTACCGTCCGATTTGCTGGGGAGTTTTTCGACTCCGCCCGGTTCTTCCCCACAGGGCGTGCGGCAGTTCTGTTCGAGGCTAGTGAAGGAAATCGTGATGAAAGCAAGCGTCAAGTCCCTCGTGGGGACGGCAGTCGCTGCGGTGATGCTGGCAGTTCCGGCCATCGCGCAGGCTGCTCCCACCACGTCGCCCACTCCGAGCCCGACGGCCACCGCCACCACCTCTGCCCCGGCCGCTCCCGAGTCCACCCCGACCGCCTCCCCCAGCGCCAGCGCCAATCCCTCCCCGACGACAGTCGCCACCCCGCGTGCAGCGTCGACGGATGCGATCGAGGTTGTGTACGCCGGCCTGCGCGCCGAGCTCGGCGCCCCGGTGGGTGCGGAGACCGCGGGTGCCAACAACACGATCACCCAGCGCTATGCCAACGGCGCCATCATCTTCAACGCCACGACCGGCCGCGCCTTCGCCGTCTATGGCTCCATCTGGGCCAAATATGCGGCGATGGGTGCCCAGGGTGGCACCTTGGGCCGACCGCTCGCCAACGAGGAGGCCGGCGGCGCCGATGCGCGCCAGTCCCGCTTCGAGAACGGTGTCATCGTCTGGTCGCCCCGCTTCGGTGCGTTTGCCGTGGTCGGTGCCCATGCGACCAAGTACGCCGCAGGGGGCGGGGCCGCCGCCATCGGCGTACCCACGAGTGATCAGTTCCCCGCCGGCCGCAGCTCGACCGTGCAGCGTTTCGACGGCAGCCTGATGATGACGTCGGCCTCGACCGGCACCCGCGTCGTGCGCGGTGCGATCCTGGGTGCGTACGCGGGCCTCGGCTGGGAGAACGGCGTCCTCGGCCTGCCACTGACCGACGAGGAAGCCGGCGGCGTCGCGGGCTCGCGCGTGTCCCGCTTCCAGAACGGTGTCATCATCTGGTCGCCCGGCACCGGTGCGAACGCCGTCTATGGCGCGATCTATGAGTCCTATCGGGCCACCGGCTCCGAGGCCGGTCCGCTCGGGTTGCCCACCAGCAGCGAGTTCGCCGCCGGCCGTGGGGCCCGCGCGGTCAACTTCCAGCGCGGTGTGATCCTGTGGACGGCCGGGACCGGCGCAAACCCGGTCTATGGCGCCATCTTCAGCACCTATCGGGCCCACGGCTTCGAGCGCGGCGTGCTCGGCCTGCCCCGCACGCCCGAGTTCACCGGCGCCCGCGGTGCCCGCGTCCAGAACTATGAGAACGGCCAGATCATCTGGTCCCCGGCCACCGGTGCGAACGCGGTCTATGGCTCGATCGCGTCGGCGTACGCCAGCCTCGGCTGGGAGGGCGGCGTCATGGGCCTTCCCACGACGAGCGAGTTCGCGGGCCGCAACGGCGCGCGCGTCAACCGTTTCCAGAACGGCATCATCATCTGGACCGGCCGCACCGGCGCGTTCTCCGTGCGTGGTGCGATCCTCGACGAATATGGCCGCAACGGCTGGGAGGGTGGCCGCCTCGGTGCGCCGATCGGCGACGAGAACGTCGTCGACGGTGGCTGGACCCAGGACTTCGAGAACGGCCGGATCTCCTTCATCGGTGGCCGTTTCTCCATCCAGATGCGCGGCCCCGCCGTCGATGACCGCTGCCGCACCGGCCGCGTCCTCTGCATCTCCAAGGCCGACCGCAAGATGCGCTGGATGATCGACGGTCAGGTCATCCGGGAGTTCGACGCCCGCTTCGGCTCGACATCGACCCCCACCCGGGAGGGCACCTTCACCGTGTTCCGCAAGGTCCGCGATGACTGGTCCTATCTCTACAACTCCCCGATGCCCTTCTCGATGTATTTCTCGGGTGGCCAGGCGGTGCACTATTCGGCTGACTTCGCTGCTCGCGGGTACGCCGGGGCCTCGCACGGTTGTGTGAACATCCGCGACTACGCCGGCATCCAGTGGCTGTATGACACCCAGGTTCGCGTGGGTGACCGAGTCGTCGTCTATTGGTGATCGACCTCTGAGCCAACAAACAGAAATCGGCCCCGACCACGTTAACTGGTCGGGGCCGATCTGCCAAGTGGCACGACTGCAGATGGGGCGCGCGGTGTCCGGTCCTGCCGTCACGCCATTTGGCGCGACAGAATCCAATCGTCGGCGTGTCGCCTGTCCGCGGTTCGTCTGCCGCGAGCCGCGATCAGAGCACCTGCAACGTGCCGAGCCACTAAATCCCCGCTTGCGCCAGTGTGGAGTCAATCCCTTTCGAGATCGCGGCTTCCAGTTCGGACACCTGGGTGACGGCGTTCATGAAATCGGAATCCTCCGGGAGGACAACGCGCGCATCATGGAGCGAATCCAGATCCCCGACTTGAGAGCGAATTCCGAGTCGCCGCCTGTCCTGACCAGGCCCCACGGGGAGGCGCCCAACCACCGCGCCCTGCTGGAAGTCTTTGGTGTTATAGGTCAAGAAGACCTGGGAGATCTTCGAGTCGTCCAACTCCAAGGCGAGTTGCATGACCTCATCGTTAGTGGCGGCCCCAGAACCCAACCTGCTCTTCATCTCCATGGGAAGGTCCTCGGTCGGATACACGACCCACGTCTTTGAGCCAAGGCCGTGGCAGGTGAGCACAAGTGCGCCATTCTCGAAGTATGGCGTCCCCTCTTGGGCAATGATCCCGAAGTAGCCGACTGTGGTGCCCTGATTCTTGTCCTCCGCATAAATGCCGTAGGCATCCTGTGGGTCGAAAGAGGCGCTCTTGAGATTCTGGTCAACATCTTGAAAAGCAGCACGGACCCCCTTTTTGCACTGGTTGGAGCTGCGTGTCATGAGGTCTCTCAACAACTTCTCGGAACTGTCCGCAGTCTGCACCGCTTGGGGGTTGGAGTCAGACGGGGAACCTGCTCCGGAAAGCGAAGGCAAGGTGCATCCGGCCAAGGCCCAAGCCGTGGTTGTGACAATTGCGCCGAGAACCCCTAGACGCAGGGATCTCCAGTCGATCATTTCTCTGAGTTCCTTCGGTTGACAATCGCTGACCTGAGGTTACCTCGCTCCGGGCCATGGGGAATTGGCGAGGCGATGGCTCGATCACCCGACACAACAACACGGCCCGCTCAGCCGCGAGGGGTTGGCCGGCGATTCCAGGCCGAACTCATCCAAGCGTGTGAACGTGGCTAGTGGGCCGTGTTTGAAGTTGGTTGACGGTTGGCTTTCTTGAGGATTTCGTCG
>CAZEVN010000174.1:0-3876 GCA_964515145.1 uncultured Enemella sp. | reverse complement strand
GGGTACGCCGACCCCGTCGCCGTCGGCGTACTCCGCTGAGTCGAGTCCGGGCGGATCGACCACGCCAACGGCCTCCGCAGGGGCGGAGGGGTCGCCGATCGAGACCCCGTCAGCGACGCCTGCCCCGGAGCAGTCCCCGGATCCTCGCTGGCGGTTTTTCGTCGCGGACGAGACTGCGTACGCGTCGCCCTGGTATGACGGCCGCGGTCGGCTGATGATCGATTTCGGTTGTACGCCGGCGCCCTACTACCGGGCGGACGCGCGCTGTCGCGGTGGTCAGGGATTCCACCACGGGATTGATGTGGCGATCCCGTGCGGGGTGACCCTGCGCGCCGGAGTGGCCGGCCGGATCGTGGTCGGGGGCCTCGGGGCGGCGTACGGGGAGAACGCGTTCCGGATCCGCACCGCTGACCACGACCTGCTTGTTGCGCACGCCGAGGAGCTGCTCGTGGCCGATGGCGACCGCGTCGAGGTCGGCCGGGCGATCGCCCGCAACGGAGCGCTCGGGGCTCCCGACGGGTGTCATCTCCACCTGGAACAGCGAGCCGCGGGCGGGGGACTGTCGACCGCGACCGATCCGCGGGAGGTGCTGGCCCTGGTTCCGTGACCTGAGCCGCTCCCGGTCCCGCCCCGGGGCGCAGGATCGGGTGGAGGTCGCGCGACGTGCCAGACTGGCGAGGTGCGTGATGTCGTGATTCTCGGGAGCACCGGCTCCATCGGAACGCAGGCTCTGGACGTGATCGACGAAAGACGCGACCAGTTCCGGGTGGTGGGGCTCGCCGCAGGTGGTGGCAACATCCCGCTGCTCGCCCGACAGGTGTTGGATCACCGACCCCATGTGGTCGCCGTGTCGAAGCCGACAGCAGTGCAGGACCTCCAGCTCGCCCTGTATGCCGAGGTCAAGCGCCGTGGCTGGAATGCCGGGGAGACGTCGCTGCCGGTGATCTGGGCCGGTCCCGAGGCGGCCACGCGACTGGCGGGAGAGCCGTGCGATGTCGTGCTCAATGGCATCACGGGTGCCGCCGGGTTGGGGGCCACCCTGGCCACTCTGAAGGCCGGCACCACGCTTGCCCTGGCCAACAAGGAGTCGTTGGTCATCGGCGGGCGGCTCGTGACCGAAGCCGCCGCAGAGGGCCAGATAGTCGCGGTCGACTCGGAGCATTCGGCGATCGCGCAGTGCCTGCGGGCGGGTCGTCGGGATGAGGTACGCCGTGTCATCGTGACTGCGTCCGGTGGGCCGTTCCGCGGGTGGACCCGGGAGCAGATGGCCGGGGTGACACCCGAACAGGCAATGAACCACCCGACCTGGAACATGGGCCGGGTCATCACCATCAACTCCGCCACGCTGGTCAACAAAGCCCTTGAGGTGCTCGAGGCGGCGCTGCTCTATGACCTCGACCTCGATGACATCGAGCCGGTGGTGCACCCGCAGTCGGTCGTCCACTCGATGGTCGAATTCCACGATGGGTCGACGATGGCCCAGTGCTCGCCGCCGGACATGAAGCTCCCCATCGCGCTCGGGCTGACGTGGCCCGACCGGTTGGCGGATGCGGCCCACCCCTGCGACTGGACCAAAGCCACCCAGTGGACGTTCGAGCCGCTCGACCACGACGATTTCCCGGCGATCACGCTCGCCAAGCGTGCCGGACGGGCGGGTGGCACCGCGCCTGCCGTGTTTAATGCGGCGAACGAGGCCTGCGTCGACGCCTTCTGTGACGGGCGTATCGGGTTCCTCGACATCGTCGACACGATCGGTGCGGTCCTCGCCGAACACCTTGCCGACGATTCTGTTTCGGGTGCCGACATAGGCTCAAGGCTCATCGGGCCCGATCGGGTGACCGTCGACGACGTGTTGGCGGCCGACCAGTGGGCCCGCGATCGGGCCGACGAACTGACCCGATCCGAGAGCTGACCCGGAGCCGCACACTTCCATGGACATCCTGATCTATATCGGCGGAGCGCTGCTGTTCTTCGCGCTCATCATGGCCTCGATCGCCCTGCACGAGGTCGGCCACATGCTTCCAGGCAAGTTGTTCGGGGTGAAGGTCACCGAATATTTCGTGGGCTTCGGCAAGACCCTGTGGAGCTTCCGGCGTGGGGAAACGGAATATGGTTTCAAGGCCATTCCGCTCGGCGGCTATGTGAAGCTCGTGGGGATGTATCCACCGGACGCCAAGGGCCGCGTCCCCAATGCCGGATCGTCGGCCAATCCTCTCGCGACCATGATCGAGTCGAGTCGGGAGGCCGAATGGGCCGACATCAAACCGGAGGACGATGGCCGGTTGTTCTTCCAGAAGAAGACCTGGCAGAAGCTGATCATCATGGCCGGCGGCCCGACCATGAACCTCATCCTGGCGTTCTTCATCTTCTGGGGCGTCATGGGCATCCATGGCAGCTATCAGCCCCAACCGGTGGTGCGTGAGGTCTCGCAGTGCATCATCCCGGCCGATCGAGCAGACCAGGCCACGTGCCTGCCCGGTGACCCGGCGACCCCGGCCGCGCTCGCCGGACTGGCCGATGGGGACAAGATCGTGTCGTTCAATGGGGTGGCGGTCAACGAGTGGCGCCAACTCAGCGACCTGATCCGGGAGAACCGCGACGGCCGTGCCGAGATCGTCGTCGAGCGGGATGGCCGTCAGGTGGCCCTCACTCCCGTCAACACCGTGATCACCGGCGTCGCCGATCGCTGGGACCCGGCGAAGCGGATCGAAGCCGGATTCCTGGGGTTCTATCCCACGACCGAGCGGGTCCACAGCACGCCCGGCATGGTCGTGCGGGACATGGCCGAGATGACCGGCCAATCGATCGTTGCGCTGTCCCAATTCCCCGTGAAGGTGTGGAACACCGCGGTCGACCTCATCACCGGTCAGCCCCGTGATGTCAACGGGCCGATGAGCATTGTCGGTGCGAGCAGGGCTGCCGGTGAGATCAGCAGCACCCAGCAGCTGACGGCCGGCGACAAGGTCGCGACCTTCATGACCCTGCTGGGGGCCGTCAACCTCTTCGTCGCGATCTTCAACCTCGTGCCGCTCCTGCCGCTGGACGGCGGTCATATCGTCGGCGCGATCATCGAATGGATCCGGCGGACAGCGGCGAAGCTCCTCGGCAGGCCCGATCCGGGCTATCTCGACACGGCCAAGTTCCTGCCGATTGCGTACGCCGTGTTCGCCTTCATCGCCATCTCCGGCGTGGTGCTGATCCTGGCGGACATCATTTCGCCGGTACGCCTGTTCTGACCGGTTCCTCCAGCGCCCTCTTGCGGATCGTCATGACGATGACCACAGACGCGAAACAGAGACCGGCGGCGACCGGCCAGGCGAGCGCGTAGCTGCCCTGGTCGGCGCGCACCCAGCCGGCGAAGTTTGCTCCAGCAGCGGCCCCGACCATGTGGCTGGCGAACACCCAGCCGAAGACGATGCCCGAGTCCTGCAGCCCGAACCACTGGCGGCACAGGGCGACCGTGGGCGGCACGGTCGCGACCCAGTCGAGGCCATAGAAGATGATGAAGACAAACATCGATGGCTCGACATGGGGCGCCAGCATCTGTTGCACGAACAGCAGGGACACTCCGCGCAGGCCGTAATAGACAGCCAGCAGGATCCGGGCATCCACCCGGTCGGTCAGCCCCCCGGACAGGATCGTCCCCACGACATCGAACACGCCGACCAGCGCCAACAGACCGGCGGCCGTCGTGGCCGGCATCCCGTGATCATGGGCCGCGGGGATGAAGTGGGTTGCACCAGCCCATTGGTCGTCCACCCGCAGACGAAGAAGCTGAGGGCCAGCGCCCAGAAGGTCCAGCGTCTCGACGCCGAGAACAACGTGGTCAATGCCAGCCGGGCCGGGTTGACCGGGGGACCGGCAGCCGCGGGGGAG
>CAZEVN010000173.1:0-3892 GCA_964515145.1 uncultured Enemella sp. | reverse complement strand
GTTCGAGGACCGTGCCTTTCCCAGCCTTTCCGGAGGTGAGAAGGCCCGGGCCGGTTTCGCCCGCGTACAGGCGCAGGAGACGGCGGTCATCTTCCTCGATGAACCGACCGCTGCGCTGGATATCCGCCACCAGGAAATGCTGCTGAGCGTTGCGCGTCGGCGTACGCGCGAAGGGGCCAGCGTGCTGGTGGTGTTGCACGATCTGTCCTTGGCAGCCGCGTACGCCGATCGGATCGCCCTGCTCGACGGTGGCCGGATCGTTGCCCAAGGCGCACCCGACCTCGTGTTGCGCGATGACACCTTGTCCGAGGTCTATGGCTATCCGATCCGCGTGGTCGATGTGGGCGGGCAGCCCATGGTTCTTCCCGTCCGGAATCGTTCAGGAGTGTTGTTGTGATCGCCGTCATTCGTCGAGTCGTGGGGGTAGCGCTGGCGCTGGGCCTCGTGGTCGGGGCCGCCGCGACCGTGGGCGTGCCCCAGGCACGCGCCGCAGGCACCGTGAGCGTATCCAGCAGCCTCGGCGCAGGGACGGTTTCCGCAACAGCAGCCACGCCGATCACTGTGCAGGGCAGTGGCTTCCAATCCGTGTCCGGCGGGTTCGGCGGGATCTATGTCATGTTCGGATGGGTTGACGGAGGGGACTCCTGGCGGCCCAGCAGGGGTGGCACTCCGGGTCGCAACTATCTGTATGTCCCGGATTCGGAAACGCAGAGCAATCAGGGTTATCAACGGTTTGTTTCCTTCCCCGGTTCGTCGACGGCGGAGTCGGCCAACGGGGGTGTCGTGGGTGCGGACGGCCGCTGGCAGGTGAACATGGTGGTGCCCGGTCCGCGCTTCACCGCCCGGGATCGCAACGGCAACGCCAAACAGGTCGATTGTCTTGCCGTGCGATGCGGAATCATCACGGTCGGGGCCCATGGGGTCGCGAACGCCACGAATGAGACCTTCACCCCGGTGACCTTTCGGGGTGCTGCGGGCTCGGGGGCCACTGCCGGCTCGGCGGCGGCATCCGCGGGCGCAACGACCCGGGCGACGGCCCCGGCCGCGGCCACGAACAGTCAGCAGGGTGCTCAGCCGGTCGACGCATCGACCGCGGGCCCCGATGCCCAGGAGCCCACTGCGCCCGCTCAGCCCGCGGGTGTCGGGGTCACGTCCACCACGGTGGTGGTGGGGCGCGCCATCACCTTCTCCGGCCGAGGGTTCACCCCCGGAGAACAGATCGTCGCGAGTCTCAGCGGCGGCCAGGCAGCCCTCGGTCCCCTGGTTGCGGGGAACGGTGGTGAGGTTGCGGGAGTGCTGGCGCTGCCGGGCGATATCCGTCCGGGCACCCACACCCTGACCCTCGTCGGAGCCGCCTCCGGCCAGACGCCCGCAGTGCAGGTCACCGTGATCGCCGACCCGTTGTTGGCGGCCCAGCAGGCCGAGACGGGCGGGCCCCAGAGGTGGGCACTGTCAGCTGTGCTGGGCGCTGCGGCCCTTTTGCTGCTGCTCATCCTGGTGTCAGCGGTGACTGCCCTCGCCCGACGTCGCCGCAGTGCCGGGGCGGGTCGCAGGCCACAGCCGCGCAAGCGACCGAAACGTGGCCGCCGGTCCGGCGGACCCGCTGGCGCCAAGCGCGCCGGCGCCAGGCGTGGCGGAAGTGCAACCGAGGTGCCGGAGCAGACGACCAGCCGGCCGTTGGGGGCGTCGCCTCCCACGGGGCAGTTCGCGGCCCCACCGCCTGACAACGCCGACAACGTCGACACGCTGGTGTTCGATGCGACGGGAGCACGCAGATGAGGTGGCTCAACCGGGTCATAGCCCTGTCCGCTGCTGCCCTGGTCCTGTTGGGTGCGCCGGCCGTGCCCGCCATCGGCCAGCCGGTGGATGTCACCGTGACGATTCCGGCACCGGCCGGCGCCGGTGCCACCGAGATCAGCAACGCCCAGTTCCGGTGGGGGATCAACCACGAGGTCGGCTCGGCGGCGTTCTTCGGGGACTGCAACTTCCTGTCGGCCGGGCGAGCCGGCGACGCCGGCGGCTCACGGGTCTGGACCGATGCGGACGTCGGAGCGCTGTTTCGCAGCACGGACGGGGCGGTTCGAATCGAGAAACCGGTCGGCACCCAGTTCCACCCGATGCAGTGGGCGGACCGCTGCACCGATGCCGAGGGAGCGCGGCTTTCGACGGCCTTGATGACCGGTAGCGGGGTCCAGGCCGTCATGGACAGCGGCCGGGGCGTGGTGGATCTTGCCTCGGGCACAGCCACGATCGAGTGGACGGGCTCGGTTTCGATCGTCTTCTATGGGGGCCTCACCTATTGGTGGTTCTCCGATCCCGTGCTCACGATCAATGCCGATGGCACCGGAAATGTCACGGCGGTGGCCGGTGGTTTCGCTACGTCGCAGGAGGACTCCAGCCGCTGGGGGGCCCTCCCCGAAGCCAGGATCGTGCTGGCGGAACTCAGTGGGGCAACCCTCACGGCCGATGGGCTCGCTACGGATCCGCACTATCGCGGGATCGAAGTGTCCACCCCCCCGGGTTCCGTTCCTCAGGTGCGCGAAGGCCCGGCATGGGGATCATTCCCGCAGTCCCTCATCGACTATCAGGTCCGCACCGGGCAGGGCGCCTATTGGTATTCCACCGGCGGAGCCAGGGACGCAGCCAAGGTGGCAACCACGCTGTATATCAGCTATGACGCAGCCCAGCCCATTCCCAACGCCGGGAACGGCGTCCTCTCCGGGGGTGGCGGCGATGACCTGCCCGAGCTGACCGGCGGCGTTCTCGGCGGTGGGGCACTGAGTGGCTCGGGCACGGGCGGCGCCGGCAATGCTGCGATGAATGGGACGCCTGCCATCACCTCGGCCGCGCCGCTCGTCGGTTCATCGGCAGGTGGTCTGCCCGCGGCAGGGGTCGCCGGGATTGCACCCGTCGGTGCGACAACGGTGCTGCCCGGTTCGGGGCTGATCCCCGGCTTCCGCTCCGCGGCCGAGGCAGCTCGGTTGCTCCCGTGGGCCGTCACCCTCCTGCTGCTCCTCGCCAGCGTGGCCTGGGTCGGGTTCCGGGGGAAATGGCTGCAACTGCCCTGGCGGACGCCCGCCTCCACGACACCACAGAAGTCCCCTGCGACCAATCCGTCCAGCAGGGGCTGACCGAAAGGAAATCCATGTCTCATTCCCATTCTCTTCGTCGCGCGCTGCGGCGGGGCAGTGCGATGGTCGCAGCCACCGCCGTGGTTGGCACCGGGGCGATCTTCGCCGCGAGCCCTGCCCACGCCAGCCCCCAGTCTGTCTCCGACGCCACTCTCCGCTGGGGAATCAACACCGAAGTCGGTTCGGGAGCATTCCTGCCGGGCACCTGCAACTTCCTGTCGGCAGGTGCTGCGGGAAGCACCGGCAGCAGCCGGGCCTGGACCGAGGCCGACGGGTTCTATCGCAGCGAAGTGGGCAACGTCAGAATCGTCAAGCCGACGGCCGACGGCGGCGAGACATCCCCCACGTGGGCGACGAAGTGCCAGAACGCCAGCGGTGCTCCCCTCAGTTCCTCGACCGCCTCCGGGAACCAGGTCGTTCTTTCCAACGGAACCGGGACGGTGGACACCGCAGCAGGCGCCGCCTCGTTGTCCTGGGACGGCGATTTCACCCTGGTGTTCTATGGGGGCCTGGCGTACTGGATCGCCAGTGATCCGCAATTGAGCGTCAATCCCGACGGGTCCGGCACCTTGACGGCGACCGCATCCGGTTATGGCGCTGACATGAATGACACCTCGGTGTGGAATCAGATCCCCCCGACCACCATCCAGCTCGCGACCTTCGCAGCGGGAGCCTTCGAACTCACCGAGACGGGCGTGATCGCGCAGCCCGAGTACCAGGGGGTCGAGGTGACAGTTCCCGCCGGGGGCACACCGCAGTCC
>CAZEVN010000172.1:0-4001 GCA_964515145.1 uncultured Enemella sp. | reverse complement strand
GCGCAGGGCCAGCACACCACCCTGGATGGCCTCCGAGGCGTTGGCGGGGTCGTCTTCGGTCAGAGCGGCTGCGAGGGCGGCCTCCCAGTCGACCGAAAGACCACTGTGATGAGCGATGAGGGTCAGTGCCCAGGCATGCCGGTCGTTGTCGCCGACCGCGGTGAGATAGGCCCGGGCATGGTGAGCCGCCCGAGCGGCGTCACCGAGGCCGTCGTTGGCCTGGGCGGCCAGCATGTGCAGGTGACCCGTCCCGAGTTCAACCTCATCGGACGGGAAATCCGCCGTCTCGGCCACGCGGAGCCCCTGGTCGGCGAGTTCGGCTACCTCGAGCAATCTGCCGCTGCGCAGGGACAGGTCAGCGAGGGCTCGCAGGGCCTGCCAGCCCTCCGGCGTTCCCTGTGCCCGCACGACGATGCGCTGGACCAGGGGAATCGCGCGCTCGCTCGCGGACATGGCCTCCGGATGGGTGGCGAGGGGGACCGCACCCCAGGCCGCGAAGTCATTCTCGACCCCGGCCCGGTCGAGGAACTCGCAGACCGACTCCGCCACATCGGGGTGACCCGAGGCGAGCCGGAACTGGGCGACCTGGGCCAGCAACAACGCGGTGCCGGCCCCGGCCGCCCTGGCATGCTCCAGGGCCTCGGCGAGCAGCCGGTCGCTGTCGGCCTCTGGCAACCAGGCCCGTCGGGCGACGATCCGGGCCTTCAGACGCAGCGCTTCGGGGTCGTCGCCGGGCACGGTCCTGAGCGTTGCGAGCGCCCGGTCATAGAGCCCGGACGCCTCGTCGAATCGCTGCCCGGCATGCAGCACCTCGCCATAGGCCTGATGAGCGCGCGCGACCTCGATCGGATCGGGGTCCGACTCCGCCTGCGCATGCCAATTGTCGGCCTCGGCGATGGCCTCGTCGTCCACGTCCTGCACCGGTGGCCGCAGGCGGAACATCTCCCACAGCGCCGCCTTGGCGTCCCGCCCAGCCGCGCGCAGACGCCGCAGCCCACGTTCCTGGGCCGCCTCCAGCAGCGTCGGTTCGTTGCGCCGCAGATGCACGAATCCGGCCACCCAGTCGAGTTCGGCGGCGGCGACCAGCCCCTCGGGGGTGTCCGGATCGGGGAGGTCCGCAGCGATCCAGGCGGCGCCCAGGGCCACCAGCGCGAGATCGTCCTCGGCATCCCGGATCTCGCGACGCCGGGCATCGGCGGCCAGCGGATCCTGCACCAGAGCGGCGAAGTCCTGGTCGCGGACCGGGCGTACGCGATCGAGGCCCGAGACCGGAAGATCGAGGCCCGGCAGGGGCTCGGGTGCGAAGGCGGCCCGCACCCACGTCGAGACCGTGTCGGTGCCGTTGCGGGCATCGAACCGCGCAGCAAGGGCGAGGGCCTCGGCCTGCATGCGGTCGCGGGCTGCCGCGGCGGTCTCGGTGAGATCGGCGTGGACGTGCACCTCGAGGTCGGGATGTTCCGCCGCGAGAATCCCGAGCGCGCCGGCTCCCTTCGCCAGCCAGGTCAGCTGGGCCATCGGATCACCGAAGCCGAGCCGGCGGCGGGCCTCCATCAGCTCCAGGGCGCGCAGTGGCTCCCCGGACCGGGCCGCAGTGGCGACATGACGCGCCATCTCGAGTGCGTCGTGGGGATTGTGACCGCTGAGGCGACAGCCGGTGAGGTGGGCCCAGCGGGCGCCCTCGATCTCGCCGCTCCGCAGCAGCGGCTCGACGGCCACGGCACAGATGTGCTGGGGCTGCTCCGAGCAGTGCAGGCTGGCCTCCTCGAGGACGCGCATCGAAATGCGAGTCGCCTCCTCCCAATCCCCGAGCTCGGCGGCGTGCAAGGCCAGCGTGGTCGGTTCGCACCCCTCGCAATCGCTCAGGTCGTCCCGGGGCATTTCGGTCCACTGCCCGAACAGGTCATCAGCCGCCGGATAACCGTGCGTGTGGCGCCGAACGCGATATTCGGTCATCAGCACCGAACGGTCGGGCCGACCAAAGCGCGCGAAGTTGGCGCGCATCGACCCGATGAACCCCTCGATCTGGTCGAGCGTGATGTCCGGGGTTGCGAGGGCGGCCATCACCGCGCCCTTGTAGGCCCACAGCGTGAATCGGGTGTAGTCGTCATCCCACCACTCGGGTTGGGCCTCGAGCTGCGCCACCATGCGCACGAAGTAGGGCAGGCCCCGCGTCCGCTCACCTCCCGAATAGCTCCAGGCCGTCCAGAGCTGGTGATCGGCCCACCACAACAATTCCTCGTCCCCGAGCTCGGTGGCTGCGCGATGGGCCGCCTCCGCAGGGGCGAGCCACTCGGTGTGGGGGAGGCCCTCCAGCACCTCGAGCAGGCCGGCGACGTCTTCGTGGGTCGGGCTCATGGCCCCTCCGTTGAGGTCAGGGCGAGCTCCAACAGCCCGCCGAAGGCGTGTTCGATCATGCGGGCATCGCCCGCCGATACGGGGTGTTGGCCCTGGAGGAGGGCCCGGGCATAGACAGCCTGCACGGCCGGGCGCAGCATCCGCAGGTCGTCGACTCCGACGAGCCGTCGCACCATCGGGTTGGCATCGTTGAGGATCAGCCGTGGCCGCGCGTCGGCGCGGTCATCGACGGCCTGGAGCAGTCCGGCCCAGAGGTCGCCCGAGGCTTCCGTCTCCCTGCTGAGCCGGCGGTGGCGGTCGTGGGATGAGTCCAGCAGCAGGGCCGGGACGGATTCGGGGGCGAACGTGCGGATTTCGACGCGTACGCCGGCTTCGTCCAGCACCCGTTGTGCTGCTGCGGCAAGGGGTGCGACCTCGGCACCGCGGGCCGGGGAGAGGGTGTCGATCGTGGCGGCGAAACGCTCGGGTTCGACGGGGGTCAGGCGTTGGCCCTCGGGGGCCTCACGGCGATAGCGCTCGATGACGGTGCCGTCATAGGCATAGCCCGCATTCACCAGCGGCGTGCCCTGGGCGGTGGCCACGGCTGCCATCTGGCGGAACTCGTCCACCGAGTCGGCCACCAGGACGTCATCGTGCTCGGTCAGCAGGTCGGGCAGCGAGCGCTCCCCGACGGTGCTGCTGAACGGCAGGAGCTGGACGAGGGCCAGGAAGTCGTCGGTGTCGCAGGCCACGGCCAGCGCCTTGAGGCCCGTGAGGTGGAGACCGAGGAAACGGTTGAAGAGGTCGGAGTCGCCGCGTGCGGTGCGCAACAGCCAGGCCATGACCTGACGGCCGAGCTCCTCGCGGGTTTCGGCGAGCAGGTCGTCGTCCCGCAGCTGTTCGCGCGCAGCGGTGGGGTGCAGCAGGTCACCGTTCACGACCAGGCTGACGAAGAATCCCCACGGCGGAAGCAGGTCGGCCTCACCGTCGAGCACGCGCATGCCCTTGATGTGAACCCGGTGGCTCGGGGAGATGCCGGGGCTGATGCGTTCGCCCGCGACGATCGCCAACCCGTGGAGACCGGCGGCAGCCACGGTCACGGGGAACGTGGCCAGGGGCGTCGTGCCGAAATCCTCGACCGCCCAGGAGATCCGGTCACGGGCAGGGAGCGTCCACGGCCAGGGGGCCCGGCCGATCGGGACCTCGCGATCGGACACCCGCAAGCGAATGTCCGCATGCGCGTGCCCGGCGTACTCGCGCGCGAGACGAGCGACCCGGTCCGGTGCGAACCAGCCCCGGGCGTCGGGTCGCGGGGCAAGGCGCACGATCGTGCCGGGGCCTTGATCGAGCCACTCGTGGGCGTCGGGGTCGGCCGGGTTTTCTTCGGCCCAGGTGGCGACGTCCGGCCAGGATCGTGTCCGATAGGTGCCGTCGCCCGTGGCGCGCCAGGCCACGATCTCACCCTCGGAGGAGCGACTCAGGACGTCGATCTCTTCGCTGACCAGGAAACACGAGAGGACGCCGATGCCGAACTGGCCGATCAGGTCGGTGCGCGCCAGACCGAGGTCGTCGCGCTTGGCCGAGCGGCCGACTGTGGCGAGGAAGGTCTCGACGTCGGTCCTGCTCAAGCCGCAGCCGGAGTCGAAGCAGGTCAGCCGATCCCCGGG
>CAZEVN010000171.1:0-4017 GCA_964515145.1 uncultured Enemella sp. | reverse complement strand
CCACCTCGGCCAGGGGCATCTGGTCCAGGGCCCGGGGGCCGAGAGTCCGGGCCCTCGCGGCGGACTGGTCCGGGGTGCGGAAGGCATGTTCGAGCCAGTCGGCGTTCTCGCGCGGGTTGTCGACGACGATGCGATCGGTGCGACCGAGCTCTACGAGCGCCTTGGCGATGTCACTGCGATTGCGGGAGGGGATGGAGTCCCAGCCGAGCGAATCGGCGTACACCTGCTGCAGCCGCGCCCCCGTCACCGGGCCCTCGACCGCAATCACCTCCAGGACCGCGTTGGCGATCTCGGCGAGAGTGGCATTGCCGGGATCGGGCAGCTCGCCCGAGAAGGCGACATAGTCCTCGATCGCCGCTGCGCGCGGAGGCGGTGCGAGATTCGGGCCGGTCGCCTCGGCTGCCTCCCACTCGGGACCGAACGGCACCTCGGGCTCGTCCTCACCCTCGGTCGCGCGACGCGGCTGCACGTCGGAGCCCATGGGCTCGATCCCGAGGACGTTGAGCGAGTTGCGAATGGTGGCATAGGCGGCGTCGGGATCGGCGTCGAACTCCGACTGGCGCACCGTGACGAACGTCCAGCCCGAGCCCTCGAGTTCGCGGCGGCGGCGGAGCTGGCGGGCGTACGCCTGTTCGCCCTCCCACGTGTCCGCCTCGCACTCGATCGCGAGACTGCCGTGCCGGCCCTCGACCGTGAGGTCGATGCGATAGCCGAGCAGCTCCTGCTGGGGACGGACGAAATAACCGTCGCGCGCGAGCCGGTTGAACACCTTCTGTTCGAGCAGCGACTCGAACGGCGGCACCACGACATCCTCGACCACCTCGTCGATGAGCATCCGCGGCTGGGTCGCCGAGCGCACCACCCCCAGGCAGTAGCTGAGCAGCCGGAAGCGGAGATCGGTCGAGTTCGGCAGCTCAGCGGGCAGCACCGAATGCACCAGGATCAACTGGTCACGGGCCCGGGTGGCCGCCACGTTGTAGCGCTGGGCCACGGCCTCGCGCGTCTGCGCCACCAGCTTGCGGCCCTTCGGCGCGGCCACCATCGACACGAACATGACATCGCGTTCGCTGCCCTGGAAGGTGGGGGCGTCGCCGCACAGCAGCCGTCGGCGTACCCATTCCCCCTCCGGAATCCTCCGCATCAGTTCGGATTCGATCGCCCGGGCCTGCCCGGACCCGAGGAGGGTGACGACGCCGAAGGTGAGGCCACCGTACGCCGGGTCGGCGATGCAGCGCTCGATCTCCGCGACGACCGCCTCGACCTCGGCCGCGTTCACATCGTTGTCGCCGAGCGAGGCATCGGGGACGTGGACGGTGCGGACGGGTTCGAGATTGCTGCGCGCGAACTGGCGCACGGGCTCGAGCCGGATCCCGTCGGGCTCATAGAACTCGCGGTTGGAGAACTCGATGATCTCGGGTACGCACCGGTGGTGCTCCGTCAGCACCAGCCGACCCCCGTAGCGCACCGTGGCCTCGTCGAACAACGACCGCGCCGGATTGGCCCACAACTGGGCGTGCGGGTGATTCGGCAGATGGCGACGGACGAGCTCGCGCAACTGTTGCTGATCCGTGCCGACCCCGGCGGGGGAGACCTGCTTGTCGTCGCCGACCACCACGATCCGGGGCGCGAGCGCGTGCAGGAACAACGACTCGAGCCCCGCCTGGGAGGCCTCGTCGATGATGACGACGTCAAAGGCGTTCTCGACGGGTTCGACCTGCTCGATGACGCGATAGAGCGGCATGATCCACACCGGCACGGCATCGCGGCACTCGTTCATGGTGGCCCGGATCTCGGCACGCAGGCGGCCGGCATAGCGGCCGGTGCCCTTGCCGAGCTGCCGCACCTGCTGGCTCCATGCGGTGAGAGCCGCCCGGGTCTGATGCGTCAACCGTTCGGGCGCGAGCGCATGACTCCACGCGCGTTCGCCCGCGAGCTTCTCGACCGAATGGATGATCTCGGCATCGAGCAGCGCCACGCGCTGCCGGGCACCGTGATCGAGGGTGGGCCGGTGGCCCGCGAGCCAGGTCTCGGTGCGGGCCCAGCGCAGGGTGTCGTCCCAGCCGGCGAACCGGCGTTCCCATTCGTCGTTCGAGGCCGAATCGGGGTTGGCCAGGTCGGTCGCGAGCCGCGGGCTCGCTGCTTCGATACGGGCCCGCACTCGCGCGCGCTCGGCGTCGGTGGTGCGTTGGTCCAAGAGCTCGGCGTTGGTCCGGTACGCCGCGGCGTACGCCTCGATGTCCCCGTGTTCGACCGCCTCGCTGAGGGCGCGCACGCAGGGGGCAGCACCGGGGGTCGCGGCCTCGGCCACAGCCTCCTTGCGGAGTTTCTCCATCTCACGGCGGGTCGAGGCCTCGTGCTCGAGGTCGGGGAGGGCCGCGACGGTGGCGAGCAGCTCCTCGCCGGAACGGAAGTCCCGCCAATCCGGGGTCTCCCAACCCTCGCGCTCGAACCACTCGGTGATGCCGGTGAGCCCGGCCTGGAGGCCGACGACCTCCTTGAGGCGACCCCGCTCGTCGGAATGCCGCCGCAGGCGCTGGCTCATCGGGCCGGGTGTCGTCGTGTTCCATTCGGCGTCGAGCAGGCGCAACACGCGTTCGAGGGCGAGGTGACCGAGCAGGATCCGCAGGTCCTCGGGTGTCACCGGGGTGCGACCGTTGACCGTGACGTGGTCGAACAGGGCGGTGGACGCCTTGACCGTGCGCGGGGTCAGCAGGCCGGTGCGCGGACGGCCCTGGGGATCGAGTTTGAGGGGCGCGCTCTCGACGTGGTCGAGCAGGCTTTCCGCCAGTGGCTCCAGCCCGTCGACGACCCTCTTGATGAGGACCTCGTTGTTGGTGCCGATGTCGTCGGACGCGGCGCGCGCCTCCCGGAGCAGGCGGCCCAGCCGGGTCGAGCGCTCCGCCCAGACCCCGGTCCGACCGCTCAGGACGTCATCGATCGCACCCGTGATCCAGGGGCTGTCGTGTTGGCGGAGCTTGGCCAGGGACGCCTTGAGCGCCGTCAGCGACGCACCGAACTGCTTGCGCTGTTTCGGCGACAGCGACAGCACGACCCGGGCCCACCGCCCGGCCCCCTCGTCGCGGAGCCGGCGGACGTTGCGGAGCGCCTCCGTGCGGCGCAGGGCGAGGCGGGCGAACTCGCCGGGATCGGGGAGCGTGCCCTCCACCAGGTGGACCGAGCGGGCGTCCACCTCGGGCTGGGCGAGAGCCAGTTCGCGAAAGCGCCGGAGCAGAGCGATGTCGAGATCGCCGAGATAGCGCCCGGGTGCCAGATATTCCTCGATCCATCCATTCGCCTCGCGGCCCTCGGCCTGCGCCCGCCGGATGCCGCCGACCGTGGCATCGATGCCGGACTCGGGCCAGGTGCGGGTTTCCTCCTCGCGGGCAGCCACGATCTCGGCGTACGCCCGCGCGCGCTCGCCGGCCATGCGATCGAGCTCGGCCAGGTGACGGTCGATGCGTACGCCCCGCGCGTCCGGGTCGTTGTTGACCGACTCGCGGGCGAGGGTCTGGACGGCCTCCCGCAGGTCGGCATCGTTGTCGGTGCCGGAGCTGAGCACACTGACCGCGAGCGGCCGGACCGACTCGGGGAGCATGTCGCGCACGCGGTCGAGGGCCTTGTCGGTCTGGGCGGTGACCAGGACGCGCTTGCCCTGGGCGAGCAGGTGGGTGAGGAGCGTGGCGACCAGGTGGGTCTTGCCCGTGCCCGGCGGGCCCTGGACGACGACCTGGGCGTTGTGTTCGACCTTGTCGATGATGCGGCGCTGGGTCTCGTTGACCGGCAGGGGGAGATAGTGCTCGCCGGCGATCTCGATCACGGCGCCGGGCGGTGCCTCCGGCAACTCGTCGACCGCGACCTCGGGCTCGACCAGGGGCAGGATCCCGGCCGGCACCTCACCGGTCGTCCGGATCCGGTCGGCAATGGTGCCGAGCAACCCGCCGAGACCGTGGTTGGTGCGCTCGCGGAGGATCAGCGCCGGGGTGGGTTCGAGCTCGCCCTTGGGGGCGATGGCCAGTT
>CAZEVN010000170.1:0-4159 GCA_964515145.1 uncultured Enemella sp. | reverse complement strand
CATCCACGAACTCGCGGCATAAACTATGCCTCCACTTTTTCGGGAACACTCCAGGTCGGCCGGCACGGTGAACGTATTGCACTGGCGATAGTGCTCTGGCCCCTTGGAGTCGGCGCCGGTCTGGAACCAACGCCGCTGCGCGCGCCCGGTGCCATGCGTGGCGGCCCACTCGGGTGGCACCGATGCCCGGGCCCAGACGAGCGTGTCGAAGTCGGCCTGGCGTACGCCCAGCGGGCCCTTGGGGCGGGTCAGCACGCCGGCCACGCATTCGGCCTGCAGCTCGACACGGCGGGACAGTTCCTGTGAGCGGATCTCGCCGTTGGGCTCATTCTCGGAAGCCAGTTGATCACGGCTGACAGGGTCGAGGATGCCGGTCAACTCCTGCAGGTGATGGGCATATTCGTGGGCCATCACATCGACCAGAAAGACAGGGTCGTCTGGTGCCCAGTCGGGTCGGTAATAGATCGCCTCATCGGCTCCGCAATAAAGCCCGGCCCAGTCGTTGGAGGTGTTGTCGTTGATGCAGCGGGACGCGTTCATCTCCGACTCGGGATGGAGGCTGGGCCGGGACAGGGTGAGCCCGGCAGCGGCAAAAGCCGGCTTGTGGACGAGCGTCAGGCAGTCAAGCACCTCGTTGAGATAGCCCTGGAGTTCATCCTTCGGGACGGCGCTGCGCCGCACCCTGAAGTCCGGGCACTGCGCCTCGGCGAGGCCCAGCCGCGTCAGCGGGCTGTCGGGGGGCTCCATCCGCGGCGTCGGGGTGGGGCTCGGCGTCGGGGACGGGGTGGGTGTTGCGCTCGATCCCGGAACCACGGGTGTGCCGCGGTTGGCAATGGGGGAGGGTGCGTCGGACAGCACGATCATCACGAACAGGGCGCCGACCAGCAGCGTGACGAGCACGCTGAATCCCACCCAGATGCCGATGCCCCGGTCAGGTGTCGCCGGGGGCGTGCCGTTCCCGAAGCTCATCGCTCCTGATCGCTGTCCGGTGGAAGTCGGCGTCCGACGAGGTGGGCGTCCGAGATCGGCACCTGCTTGCCGATCGTGGGGTTCTGGCCGAAGGTCCCGAGATCGGTGCGCTTGGCGGCCTCGGCGATCTCGGCGTCCTCCTCGGCGCGGGCCACACCGGTCGCCCGGCGCTCGGACTCTGCCTGCAGCACAGCGGTCAGGCGGGCAAAGACCGCGTCGGGCATGGGAGGTGCGGGCAGGGACTGCAGGGCGAGACAGGCATCGGCGAGCGCGACGGCCACGTCGCGACACTCGGCGCAGGCCTCGAGATGGGCCTGCACGCGTTGTGCTTCGGGGGCGCTGAGCAGATCGGCTGCAGCGTCCGACAGGACTTCCACACTCGGATGGTCGGCCTGCTTCTGCACGTCGTCGGTCACGATGCATCCTCACTCTGGAACCGGCTGCGCTCAAGGGTCGACCACGATCGGGTCAGAACGGAGCGCCGGCAGTCGGACGCAGGCGTACGCCCTGCGGGTTCCATGTCGGGCGTACGCCCCACCGTCTCCCTCGTCATGCGGTTGCCTCCGCCCGGGTCTCGCGCAGATGGGACAGCAGGGGGACGAGCTTGGCACGTCCCCGCGAACACCGACTCTTGATCGTGCCGGTCGCACAGCCCAGGATGGCTGCCGCCTCTTCCACCGAATAGCCCTCCATGTCGACGAGCACGAGCGCGGCGCGTTGGTCGGCATTGATCTGGGCGAGCGCATTGACCACGTCGGCCCGCCGCTCCTTGATCTCGAGCTGATCGGAGTCGGTGATGATGCCGAGCTCGACGGACCGGTCGGGGTCCTCCGGCAGGGGCTCGGCCCGGCGGACCTTGTTGCGGCGGATGCGGTCGAGGCACGCATTCACGACGATGCGGTGCAGCCACGTGGTCACCGCGGCATCCCCGCGGAAGGTGTCGGCGCGGCGGAAAGCCGAGATGTAGGCATCCTGCAGCGCATCCGCAGCCTCTTCCGGGTTGCGCATGGTGCGCAGGGCAATGGCCCACAGTCGGTTGGCATGGCGGGACACGAGCACCTCGAACGCGTGCGGGTCGCCGACGACGTGGTCGCTGAGCAGTTCGTTGTCCGAACGCTCGTCATCCGTCACGTCGCACCCCCCGGGGATCGATTCAGCAGTTCAGGATACGTCACCCGATCACCCCAGAAACACCGCTTCGGCGATGCCGCCGCGGAATCCGGGCCCATCCGGGGGCAACTCGGTCAGCGCCACGAGCACAAACCGGGTCCGCACCGGCTCATTCGGGGTCAGCGTGATCTGGGCCGGGGCTGTCTTTGCCTCTGCGATGGTTCGCCACTGGTCCATGCTCGTCGTGGGTGGCTCGGTCAGTGTGTCGGCCCCGCTGGTGGGGATGCGAACGGCGAGCGACGTTCCGGCACCCGCGAGCGTGAGGTCGACACGCGAGACCTGGCGTACTTCTCCGAGATCGAAAATCAGGCCGACCCCGTCCGGGGCCTTGTCCATATCGGCGTTGCGATAGGGGACCGTGGTCCAGGCAGTGTCGGGATTCCCGTCATGTGCACGCGGGACCGTGTCGGGATTCTCCTGCCGGTCGTTCCCTCGGGGGTCGAAATCCCGGGCGCTGACGATCGCCCATCGAGTGGGCTCGGCCGCCGGGGGCGCTGGGCGCTCGGAGGGGGTCAGGTTCATGGCGACGGCGATGAGGCTGCCGACCATGACCAGAATGGTCAGCAGGACGAGGAAGGGGATCCAGCGGCGGGGTGGGTCGCGGCGTATTTCCCCGTCGGCGAAGAACGAGCGCTTTTCGACCTCGACCCAGCTGTCCTCGTCCTCGTCGTCGTACTCGGTCGGCGTGGCCGGTGAGAGCGGCTGGATCGGGCCCGTGGATTCCTCGTCGTCCGGCGAGACCACGGGAATGCGCCCGGTGGGGGCGTCGGGGTCGGCCATGGGGGCCAGCGGCAGGCCGGCGGCGGTGTCCATCGCGCCGATGGTCCCGGGATCGGGCTCCGGCTCCGGTTCGTCGTCCATCTCGACCACCGGCACCGGATAGTGCAGGCGGCGCTCGAGGTCCTGGGAGGCATCGGCCGTGCCGAGGACCTGGTTGAGAGCCTGCACGACATCCAGGGCGGTGGTGAGGCGCGTCTCGCGATAACGGGGGATCGGCGACAGGATGCGGTCGCAGATCGTGTCGAGCGCGGGCGAAACACCGGCGCGGACCTGTCGCGGTGTGAGCAACTGCCCTTCGGAGTCGAACGGTGCGCTCGCCATGCCATGGGCATGGCCCCCCGGCCAGCGGGACACGAGCGTGCAATAGAGCAGCCGGCCCAGGTCGGCCACGTCAACGGCCTCGGGATCAGTGCCGTCGGTCATCGGATGGTCGTGCACCGGCGCCAGCTCGGATTCGAGCAGGAAGCCCACAATTTTGATGTTGCCGGCGGCGGTGATGATGATCGTGTCGGGATTGATGCGCTCGTGATAGAGGCCGTGCTCGTGCATGCCCGCCAGTCCGTCGGCGACCTCCCGCACGACCCACGCAGCCTCCAGCGCACTCAGGGGCCCCGAGGCGAGCAGCCATTCGAGTGACTGTCCGGGGGCATATTCACACACGATGAAGTGGTCGGAGACCCGGTCATCGTCGTTCGCGGCCGGAATGCCCTTCGGGTCACCCAGCCGCGCATCGAGCACACGCAGGAAGCGCGAATCCGTCGCCACGGCCGCGCGCTTGGCCGCGGCGATGAGCTCTTCCGATTCGCCCTCGGGCACGAGGTGGATCAATACCGGACGCGAGAGGACCTGGTCGTGGGCGCGCCAGGTCTCGGTCTCCGCCCGCCGGACCAGCAACTCCTCCAACTCATAGCGCCCGCCGAGCAGCTGCCCCGCCTTCGCGCGGATCGGATGCAGTTCCTCGGCCGTGTCCGGGTCCTCCGACTCTTCCAACTCGTCGGCGTCCTCCCCGTCGGGGTCGTCCTCGTACTGGTCCTCGTGGATGTCGTCTGCGTACTCGGCCTCCTCGTCCCCGTCATAGTCCTCCGAGTCGGACCACTCGTCGGCATCGTCGGGATCGACGGCGTCGGACTCGACGGGCAGGCGTACGCCCGCCTCGCGCTCCTGGGCCGGAATCGCACGGGTCGGAATATCGGCCGCGGGCCGGATCATGGTCGGGGCATTGGGGTCATAGGGCGGGGCG
>CAZEVN010000169.1:0-4242 GCA_964515145.1 uncultured Enemella sp. | reverse complement strand
GTCCGGGCGGCGGTCAGGTCCCCGTGCACCCCGCGTACCTCCCCGATCGCCCCCTCCGCAATCAGCTCCCGGATCCGCGCAACACCGGGATTGAAGCGCGTCCACATGGCCTCCATGCAGAAGACCCCGGCCGCGCGGGCCGCATCGACGATGGACCGGGTGTCCGCCACGGTCGCCGAAAAAGCCTTCTCCACCAGCACCGGCGTGCCCGCGGCGATGGCCGCGAGCGCCATGTCGGTGTGCTGCGGATGGGGCGTCGCGACATAGATCGCGTCGACCTCCGCGTCGGCGATCAGGTCGGCATAGGTGCCATGGGCATTCTCATCGGGTACGCCGTGGCGCGCGGCGAAGGCCCTGGCATTCGCCTGCGATCTCGACCCCACGGCCACCAGTCGGCTGCGGGGTGACTCCGCCAGCGACTCGGCCGCCAGCTCCGCCATCCGGCCCAGTCCCGCAAACCCCCAGCGCACGTTCATGGGGCAACACTACGACGGGGTGCCGCCGCCCACCTGTGGCAGGATCGCGCGGGTGACGATCATTGCGGCAGCAGACGGATCCGCCCTCGGCAACCCCGGCCCGGCCGGCTGGGCGTGGTATGTCGATGACACCTGCTGGGCCGCCGGCGGCTGGCCCCATGGCACCAACAACATGGGCGAGCTCATGGCCGTGCTGGACCTGCTGCGGCAGACCGCGGACGTCTCCGAACCCCTGGAGATCCTCTGCGACAGCCAATATGTGATCAACGTGATCACCAAGTGGATGGGCGGCTGGAAGCGCAAGAACTGGCGCAAGGCCGACAACAAGCCCGTCCTCAACGTCGAGATCATCAAGGCCCTGGACGCGGCGATGGAAGGTCGCAACGTCTCGTTCCGGTGGGTCAAGGGCCATGCGGGCCACGAGCTCAACGAGGCCGCTGATCGCCTGGCCCGGGCCGCCGCGTCGGCGTACCAGGCCGGCACCGATCCCGAGACCGGCCCCGGCTTCGGCGGGCCGGAGGAGTCCCCGGCCGCGGCGATGGCGTACGCCGACGACTTCCGCATCGGCCAGACCGAGCCCGACCTGGCCCTGTTCGCGCTCGACCCGGCGGACCCGGAGCTCGACGACACCGAGGACGACCTCGCGCTGCCCGGCGACGAGCTGCCCGACCCGGATCCCGATGACCTGTTCGGTCCGACCGATGTTCCCGGTCTCGATGTGAATGTCACCGATCGCGAGCGCGTGATCGAGCTCGAGCGGCTGCTGCTCTCCGATGCCGTGCGGTCCGACCCCAGCCGCGTGGCCGCGCTGCTCCACCCGGAGTTCCGCGAGATCGGTGCCTCGGGACGACTCCAGGAGCGGCCCGACATCCTCGCCACGATCGGCCCGCTCGATCCGCCGGCCACGCTGGAGGTCCTGGAGGTCCAGCACCTCGGCCCCGACCAGATCCTCCTGCTGTGGCGCAGCGCCTGGGGTGACCGGAACGACCTGCGGTCGTCCCTGTGGGTACGCCGCAGCGGCGACTGGGTCCAGCGCTATCACCAGGGCACCCCGGAGCGCTGAGCCTGCCGAGACCACCCGGGTGCGGGGCACTGGGTCAGTGCCCCGCCTGGCGAGGCACTGACCGAGCACTACGAAATCAACACCGCCACGGTGTGAATGACAAGACCCGCGAGCGCACCGACGATGGTGCCGTTGATGCGGATGAACTGCAGGTCGCGGCCGACGAAGAGCTCGATCTTGTTGCTCGCCTCATCGGCGTCCCAGCTCTCGACGGTGTGGGAGATGACCCCGGCGAGCTCGGGCCCATAGCGCTCGATGAGATAGGCGACGATGTCGTTGAACCGGGCCTCCAGTCGCGCGCGGAGCGCCTCATCGTTCTCCAGCCGGTCGGCAAACTCGGCCAGCCAACCGTCGCCGCGACGCCAGAGCGAACTGCTCTCATCGGTCATCGCCCCCAGGAGCGAGCCGCGGACCGAGTCCCAGAGCTGCACGACGGTCGTGCTCAACGACGGATGGGTGAGCAGCCGCACCTTCAACTGTTCCGCCCGCTCGCGCGTTTCCTCGTCTTCCTGCAGGTTCTGGGCGAAGTCCACGAGGAGCTCGTCGAGCGTGATGCGAATGGGGTGGAGCGGGTTGTCGCGGATCTGGCGCACCCACGTCTGGGCCTGTTCATAACCCCACTTGCCGACCATGCGATCGACCCACGGCGGGCTCCAGATCGGGGCACGCTCGCCGATGAGTTTGCTGATCTTCTCGGGATTGCGCTCGACCCAACGATCGAGCTCGCGCACGAGCAACTCGACGATGCCGTGGTGGGACTGGTCCTCGACGATGCCCTCGATGAACTTGCCGGCGACCGGCGACAGCTCCTCCTTCGTGAGGCGCGGGACGACGCTCGTCTCGACGATGGTGCGCACATCGTCGTCGCTGACCTTGTCGAGGCCCTTGCCGGCGACGCTGAAGACCTCGGTGAGGACGCGATGGCGGTTCCGGTCCTCGCCCAACCACTCCCCGAGGCGCAGGCCGAGGTTGGACTGCTCGAGCCGCTGGCGCACGATCGCGGGGGTCAGGAAGTTGCTGGTCACGAACTGCTGCAGCGACCGACCCAGGTCGTTCTTGCGCCGCTTGACCAGCGCGGTGTGGGGAATCGGGATGCCCAGCGGATGCCGGAACAGCGCCGTCACCGCGAACCAGTCGGCCAGCGCGCCGACCATCGCCGCTTCCGCCGCGGTGTTGACGAACCCGAGCACACCTTTCGGCGGCTGGCCGAGCGTGAGCAGGAAGATGATCGCGGCGAGCACCAGCAGCGACGTCGCAACGATGCGCATGCGCCGCAGGCCGGCCCGGCGCTGCTCGTCGACCACCGGATCGGCGGCCAGGGAGATCGTCATGCGTCGACCTTTCCGGGGGTCTGGTTGGGTTGGGGAGTTTGCCGAGTCGGCGCGAAGAACAGTGTCGCGACGACCCCGAGGAGCGCGATCACCCCGGGCATGAGGAGGGACTGACTCATCGCCGCCGTGAACGGAGCCTCGAGCGCCGGGGGCATCACCATGCCGGCGTGCCCCATGCCGCCGCCGGCAGTGCCGGCACCGAGCTCGGCCGTGATGCGCGCCTCCATCAGGGCGGCGATCGCGGCGCTGCCGAGCACGGCCCCCATCTGGCGGGTGGTGTTGTAGACCCCCGCGCCGGCCCCCGCGCGATGCGGTGGCAGGTTGCGCGTCGCGGTCACCGACAGCGGGCCCCAGATCAGGGCGTTGGCGACGCCGAGCAACCCGGAGGGGATCAGCACCCAGAGGATGGAAATGCCGGGCCGGGTCAGCCAGGCATACAGCCCGATCGACACCGCCATGAGGGCGAAGCCCGCGATCGCATAACCCTTCGGGTCGGACTTGTTGATCCGTTTGCCGACCAGGGGTGCCATCGCCCCGGTGATGACCGCGAGGGGCAGCGACAGCAGGGCGGCCTGGGTCGGGGACAGCCCACGGGAGCTCTGGGCGAAGAGCGTCATCGGGAACACCATCGCGGTGATCAGGAAGCCCATCACGAAGATGCCCGCGTTGGCGGCGGTGAAGTTGCGGTCGGCGAACAGCCCGGGCGGCACGAGCGGCTCGGGCGACCGCGACTGGAAGAACGCGAAGAAGCCGAGGATGACCACGCCCGACAGGATCAGCGACCACACCGAGATCGGCCCGACGATGGGGCCCCAATCATAGGTCTGGCCCTCCTGGATGCCGAACACGATGAGGAACATGCCGATCACACTGAGCGCCACGCCCAGCCAGTCGAAGCGATGCGGGTGCTTCTCCAGGCTCGGGACATTGCGGACGACCGCGAGGAACGCGATCACACCGACGGGCAGGTTGATGAAGAAGATCCACTCCCAGCCCAGAGTGTCGATGAGGATGCCGCCGAGCACGGGGCCGACCAGCGAGGCGATGCCGGCTACGGCCCCCCAGATGCCCATGGCAGTGCCGCGTCGATCGGGCGGGAAGATGCGGGTGATGACGGCCATCGTCTGGGGTGTCATCATCGATGCCCCGAGCCCCTGCACCGCGCGGGCGACGATGAGCATCTCGATCGAGGACGACAGACCGCACGCCACCGATGACAGCGTGAACACGGTCAGGCCGACCAGATAGACCCGCTTGGGGCCATAGCGATCGCCGAGGCGTCCGGTGATGAGAAGCGGCACCGCGTACGCCAGCAGATAGGCACTCGTCACCCACACCACCGCCGTGATGCCGGCGTCGAGGCCGGTCATGA
>CAZEVN010000168.1:0-4306 GCA_964515145.1 uncultured Enemella sp. | reverse complement strand
GAACGGCCCGGGGAACGAGCGCTCCCCCGGCGCCAGTTCGCCGAGCAGGGGGTGGGAGGCCGTTACGCGGGTGGTGGTCGGCCGGATCCCGGCCTTGCGGGTCAGGTCGCGGACGTCACGGACCTGCTCGTCCAGCATGAGGGTGACGACGGTTCCGGAGGCGCCGGCGCGTGCGGTACGCCCCGAGCGGTGCAGATAGGCCTTGTGTTCGACCGGCGGATCGGCGTGGATGACGAGCCCGACGTCGTCGACGTGGATCCCGCGCGCGGCGATGTCGGTCGCGACGAGGGTGTTCGCCGTCCCGGTGTGGAAGGCGTCCATGGTCCGGGTGCGTGCCCCCTGCGACAGGTTGCCGTGCAGCTCGACCGCCGGCACGCCCGACGCATTGAGCTGGCGCGCCAGCTTCTTCGCCCGGTATTTGGTCCGCGTGAAGACGACCGTGCGACCCGGCGCAGCCACGAGGTCGACGAGCACCGGCAGGTGTGCCTCCGGCGTGACGTGGAGGACGTGGTGGTCCATCGTCGCCACCGGAGACTGCGGCGAATCGGCCTCGTGGGTGACCGGTTTGGTCAGATAACGCGACACGAGCCCGTTCACGGCGCGATCGAGCGTGGCGGAGAAGAGCATCCGCTGCCCGGACTGCGGCGTACGGTCGAGCAGCCGCTTCACCATCGGCAGGAAGCCGAGGTCAGCCATGTGGTCGGCCTCGTCGAGGATCGTGATCTCGATGGCGTCGAGGCTCACGTGTCCCTGACCGATGAGATCCTCGAGCCGGCCGGGGCACGCGACGACGACGTCGACCCCGCGGGCCAGGGCCTGCACCTGCGGGTTCTGGCCGACCCCGCCGAAGACCGTGCGGCTGCGCAACCCGGTCGCCTGGGCCAGCGGTGCCAGCGCCTCGTCGATCTGGGTCGCCAGCTCCCGCGTCGGTGCCAGCACGAGTGCTCGGGGCCGCTTCGACCGTCGCCGGCCACCCGTTGCGGTCAGCCGCGCGACGAGCGGGAGGAGGAAGGCATAGGTCTTGCCCGATCCGGTCCGGCCGCGCCCGAGGACGTCGCGCCCGGCGAGACTGTCCGGCAGCGTGGCGGCCTGGATCGGTGTGGGGGTGGTGATTCCGCGTTCGGCGAGGACCTGGCACACAGCCGTGGAGACGCCGAGGGATTCAAAGGTGGGAGAGGTCATGCGGGGATGGCTCCGGGGTTCTGATGCAGGTTCCGCCCGGCGCCCATGGCGCAACGGCATCGACAGATGGTGAGAATGTGGTCCGAGGCAGAACGAGCCGGACCAGATCTCCCAACGTAGCGCCAGGTCCTGCACTTCTCCCAACCGTGGACCGTACGCCGGCAAGCCCGTTGCTTGCTGAGATCAGTCCTCGCCCGAGGCCAGCACCTCGGTCAGGCTCCACTCGATCGGGTGCTCGAGCTGATCGAACCGGCAGGATTCGGGCGTCCGGTCGGGCCGCCAGCGCTGGAAATCGGCGTTGGACCTGAACCGCACGCCGTCGTGCAGATAGTCGTATTCGACCTCCGCGACCAACAACGGAAAGGTGAGGTGGACCTCGTCTCGGGGCTGGGTCCAGCGGGTCACATGATCGGGTACGCGGGCCCCGAGCGGCCCGGCGGTTGCGGGGGCCCAGGGGTGGGCGTCGAACTCGGGCGTACGCCTGGGCAGCTCGAGCGTCCCGAACATCTGCGCGAGCTCGCCCCGCATCGCGCCCGGGAATCCCGCGGTGATGCCGACGAACTGCAGCACGCCCGCATCGTCGAACAGCCCCAGCAGGAGCGAACCCAGCTGCGGACGCTCAGGTGTCGATGTCCGGTCGAGCCGGAAACCGCCCACGACCATGTCAGCAGTCCGGCGATGCTTGATCTTGGTGAGGGCCCGCTGCCCGGGGAGGTATCTCCCCTCCGGATTCTTCGCCACCACACCGTCCAGCCCGGCACCCTCGAACCGCTCGAACCAGTCCTGCGCCACGGCCAGGTCCATCGTCACCGGCGACAGCAGCAGCATCGGCGGGGCCTCGTCGAGGATCGCCTCCAGCACGTCACGCCGCTGGTGCCACGGGTGGTCGAGCAGCGAGGTGTCGCCAAGACACAGCACGTCGAAACAGACGAACGAAGCCGGGAACTGCACCGCGAGTTGTGGCGCCTTCGCCGCCGTCGCATGCCGGGTCGCCAGGCGCGTGTATTCCAGCTTGTCCCCCGCGATGATCACGATCTCGCCGTCGAGGACGCATCGCTCGGGCAAGAACTCCGCGGCGATCACCAGCTCGGGGAAATAGACCGTGAGGTCAGTGCCGTGGCGACTCCACACCTTCACGTGCTCGCCATCGCGCGCCAGGAGTGCACGCCAGCCGTCCCACTTCGGTTCGTACGCCTGCCCAGGCGGAATCGTCGTCGCCGTCCGCGCCAGCATCGGCGTCAGGGGGAGGTCAATCGGCAGCACGTGGGGTCTCCGGGGGCATGCGCCAAGAGTAGAGGCACAAAACCCTGACGCAGCCTTGTCTTCGAGCGCACTCGAAGTTCTAGCCTCGACGCATGACGAGCACGCAGCTCCGAAATCTGGATCCACCCCCACCGACACTCTCGCCAACGCCACCCTCCCGGACAGCACGCTTGATGAGCTGATGGAGTACGCGATCCTCAGGCTCGAAGCCGATCCGACCGACGCCCCATCATTCACCCAGATCGCCGAGGTGGCCCGCACCCGCGAGACCACCGATCGCCCGCGGGTCATCTTCATCGCCCGGATGCGGAGCTCGGGCATGGGCCTGCGCGACCTGCAGCGCTATCTCGAACTGACCGACCGTGGCGGCGAGGCGGCGCACACCGAATGCGCCGCCATCCTGCTGCGTCATCGAGCCGCGCTGCGACGCAAGGTCGCCGAGCTCCGGTTGGCCCTTGTCATCACTGACTTCAAGATCGCCCATCTCGAGGACCATGCCGGGCGGACCGGCATACCCGATTCGAACGGAGCCGACCAGTGACCACCCTCCCCCAGCGACAGATCCGATCCCTGACCGTCGGTGCCCTCGGCCTGGGGTGCATGGGCATGAGCAATGTGTATGGTCGGCCCGATCCGGTCGAGGCTGAGGCCACCATCCACCGGGCCCTCGACCTCGGGGTCACGCTACTGGACACGGCGGACTTCTATGGCGCCGGGCACAATGAGCTTTTCGTCGGGAACGTGATCCGCTCCCGTCGTGATGAGGTCACGCTTGCCACCAAGTTCGGCATCCTTGCTGTCCCACGCATCGGGCTGCCGCGCGGAATCAGCGCCCGACCGGAGCGCGTACGCCGCTGTGTCGACGACTCCCTGCGCAGGTTGGGCACGGATGTGATCGACCTCTACTACCTGCACAGACTGGATCGGAAGGTCCCGATCGAGGACACGGTCGGTACAATGGCCGAGCTGGTCCGGGCCGGCAAGGTCCGCGAGCTCGGATTCAGTGAGGTGTCGGGCGCGACGCTGCGAAAGGCGTACGCGGTCCATCCCATCGCCGCCCTCCAATCCGAATGGTCGCTGTTCAGTCGTGACCTCGAAATCGATGCGCTCCCGGTCGCGCGCGAACTCGGCGTCGCGCTCGTCCCCTACAGCCCGCTGGGGCGGGGATGCTGACGGGTTCGCCGGCTGCGACGACTGACTTGTCGCTCCTCGAGTATCGCCGGTTCCTCCGGCGTTGGAGCAAGAAGAACCGGGACCAGAACCTCGTGATGATCGCCTGGCTGCGCGAGCTTGCTGATGGTCTCGGCATCGCGCCCGGGCAGCTGGCGCTCGCCTGGGTCCTGGCCCAGGGTGATGACGTGGTGCCGATCCCGGGAACCAAACGCCGCAGATGGCTGGAGCAGAACGTCGCCGCCGCAGACGTGCGCCTCCCCGCCCACGTGATGGAGGAACTGGATCACCTGCACGCAAGCGGGGACCGCTATGGGCCGACGACCGCTCGGACCGTGGACACCTCGAACCAGCTATGAAAGTCCGTTTGGGCCAAGTGTCGATGACGGCGAGGTGGATCACCGCGTCCAGCTTGTTCCCTGTCTTGGGCGTCCCGTGCACCAGACGCTGGGCCGGGGGTGGGTGACAGGGTGGGCCTCATTCAGCTTGCCCTCCCGCTGGGTGGGCATACCAACGGTGCCGAACCGGCCGGAAACGTGCAATCGCGGTGAAAAGCCGTCGTTCAGCTTGCGTTGACGGCAGTCAGCGTCCGCTTGCCGCTTGGGCTTGCGATTCCTCGGGGCCGAATTCCAATCGGCTTGCCCTCGCCGACTCCGCCCCCGGTGCACGGGGAGCCTTAGACGCGAAGACA
>CAZEVN010000167.1:0-4386 GCA_964515145.1 uncultured Enemella sp. | reverse complement strand
ATGTCGACAAGTGCGAGCTGTTCATCGTCGAGGGTGACTCCGCGCTCGGGACTGCTCAGCGGGCGCGGGATTCGGAGTTCCAGGCATTGCTGCCGATCCGCGGCAAGATCCTGAACGTCCAGAAGGCGTCCGTGGGCGACATGCTCAAGAACGTCGAGTGCGCGTCGATCATCCAGGTCGTCGGAGCCGGATCGGGCCGCACGTTCGATCTCGATGCCGCCCGCTATGGCAAGGTCATCTTCATGGCCGACGCCGACTCCGACGGCGCCCACATCCGGTGCCTGTTGGCGACGCTGTTCTTCCGCTATATGCGGCCGCTGCTGGAGGCGGGTCGGGTCTACACCGCGGTGCCGCCCCTGCACAGGTTCGAGATCTCGAATCCGCGCAAGGGCCAGGAAAAATACATCTACACCTATTCCGATGTGGAATATCAGCGCAAGGCTGCGGAGCTCACGAAGAAGAACATCAACTTCAAGGAGCCGCAGCGCTACAAGGGCCTCGGCGAGATGGACGCCGACCAGCTCAAGGAGACCACGATGTCACCGCGGCACCGGACCCTGCGTCGGATGACTGTCGATGACGCTGCCCTTGCCGAGGTGACCTTCGAGATGCTCATGGGCAACGAGGTCGCCCCGCGCAAGGAATTCATCATCGATGGGGCCTACCAGATCGATGCCGAGCAGATCGACGCCTGACGGGCCTTGGGCGAATCCGGGTCAGAGATGGTCAGTCGGGAGATGATCGTGAAGCGGCTTCAAATTGTGGGACTCACCCATGTCCCTGACCTGTTGCACCAGTGAGTTGTTGTCGGGAGTGGGATCAAACGCGATGACATGCTGCTTGCCCAGTGCGGGATTGTTGACCCGATTGGCGATCCCGCTGACCGGGTCCATGCTTGCCCGATAGTTGTCGATGTCGCCGAGATTGGTCGGCAGGATCCGTCCCAGGAAGTATTGCCTCGCCAGGGTGGCGGCCCCGATCCGCGGGACGACGTTGGCGATGGCCAGGTGCACGGAGGCCTGGGCCGCCAGCGGCGCCCAGAAGGGGACCTTCCCCGTTCGGTGCGTCTCCAGGGCGGCCACAATCGCGACCTGGCTCGGCCCGGCGGCGTTGAAGGTGGTGGCGTGGGAGCCGGTTGCGAGGGCGGCGAGCGCCGCGTGCGCACCGCCCAGGGAGTGACCCACCATCTCTACATTGTCCGAGCCCAGCTTCTTCGTGACTGCGTGGGCCAGTTGAATGGCCTGCAGGTGTTGAGGTGACAGGTTTCCGGTCGCGTTGATCCCGTTGTCCAGCCAGTCCTGACGCTCGCGCGTGCCTCGGAAGGCCAGGGCGTAGGCCCCGTCTGGGCCTTGGATCAAGGTTGCAGAGAAGCCCTCTCCCTTGGAGAACAGACTGGGATCGAGTCCCAACTCCACGAGCTTGGCATCATCGACGCGGGTCCAGCCCGGTGGAAGACTCAGGCCCGCGCCATCGTCATAGGCTCCTCCGGCCAGGCCGGCGCGATCGCGTGGGCTGAGCGCCTCCAGAACCCCGGGCGCTCCCCTGGACGAACCGGAGCGAGCAGTCTGCGCGAGGGCCGCGACCCAGTCGCCGGAGTTTGCGGCGCTGGCCGCTCGCTGTTGGGCGACCTCGCGACGGATCTGAGCGGCGGCAGCACGCAGCCGTCCGGCGGCGCGACGCATGCGAGGTAAGAAAAGCCCGGTCCAGTCACCGAGAAAGCGCACTTGGCGAAGGCCGAGCCAGAGGTCTGGGAGCCGGAGGATGCGCTGATCAGAGCGACCACGGCAGGAGTCCAGTTCGTCGGCGAGGGTGTCCATTTGGTTGGCGAGGCGCTCCATGGCCTCGACGTCCATTCCGACGAACTGACTCATCGGGAGGTCTGCCTTTGCTGTTCGATGTTGATCAACAGGAGCCGGGCAAACTCGCCCAACTGATGTGCGATCTGGGCACCCAGACTCTGTTCGGCCTGCCAGTCCGACCGAAACCGGTCCGCGTCGGATCCTGTCCAGATCGACTCGGATTCAGCAATGAGCGCGCGGGCCCTCGAATAGACATCGTCCACAGTGTGCTCTTCGTGGAGCAACTGGTGGGCCATATCCTCCACGGCTCCGATTGCCATGCCGCTCAATGGTCCAATGGTCATACCCGCTCCAGCCCGTCGAGAATCTGGGGTCAGGCTAGGGGTGTCGGCTGGGTGCTGGCCAGTCCTGTGTTTGATGGACTGTCAGGTGGCGAGGCGTGCGGCAAGCCCCTCCAGCAGCACGTCGAGGGAGAACTCGAATTCGGCCTGGTCATCACACCAGCCGAGCATTCCTTCGTCATTGTGATCGGCCTCGGCGAGCATGGCCACCATGTGGGGAAAGTGCTCCGCCATGGCGGCGAGGTCGGGTGCGAAATCGTCCTGGCCGACGTCGCCGCCCGGATTGAACAGTTCCTGGGTGAACCCCAGCACGTTGCTCCCGAGTGCATGCAGCGAGTGATGGGCAAGGTCGTAGGAGAACCCACCCGCGACGAGGATCGCCAGCACCTGCTCGTAGTAGTGGATCATCGCCGGTGACACCGTCGTCCGGCTCGCGAGCAACCCGGGCACCCAGGGATGGGCGAGCATTTTCGAGCGGGCGGTGAGGGTACGGGTACGCAGAGTCTCGCGCCACGTGGATCCGGCCTGCACCTCACCCGGCCCGAGGGCTTCGTTGAGCTGCCCGATCAGGAGGTCGACCATCCCGGCGAACAGGGCGTCCTTGCCGCGGACGTGGTGATAGAGCGACATCGCTTCGACGCCGAGCGACTGCCCGAGTCGGCGCATCGACAGGCTTTCCACGCCGTCCGCGTCGGCAAGGGCTATGGCAGCCGACAGCACCCGGTCACGAGTCAGGGTTGCGCGTCGCGGTTCAGTCATGGGCACAGCATGCCAAAGCCCATTGCTGATGGGCCGGGCGAAAGGCATGCTTACATCATAAGGCTTACGACGTAAGGAGCGATTGTGCATCGGACCAGCCACCACCGCCCACAATCCACCATTCGCGCCACCATGCTCGCCGCAACGACCGAACGGTTCGGGCGTCCCGAGGATGTGGTGCGTGTCAAGACGATCGAGACACCTCAACCCGGGCCGGGCGAAGTCCTCCTGGAAGTGGGTGCGGCGTCGGTCAACGCCGCCGACTGGCACTGGGCGACCGGTCTGCCGATGTTCTCCCGCATCGCGCTCGGCTTCCGCCGCCCGAAGCGTTCGATCGCCGGCACCGATGTGGCCGGCACCGTGGTTGCGCTCGGGGAGGGGGTCACCAACTGGTCGCTGGGTGATCGGGTCTGCGGACAGCTGGAGTCGGGCGGATCGTTCGCCGAGTACGCCCTCGCCCCTGCCGATCAGGTCGTCGCTGTTCCCGATGGGATCGGATTCGACGTGGCGTCCACTCTCGGCATAGCTGCGTCAACTGCGCTCGAAGGTCTCCGGGACTGGGGTGGCCTCATCGAGGGCCGGTCGGTCCTGATCAACGGTGCATCGGGTGGTGTCGGCACCTTCGCAGTGCAGCTCGCCAGGGCACTCGGCGCGGGCCGGATCGTGGCCGTCTGCTCGACCGCCAACGTAGAAACGGCGGCCCGCCTCGGGGCGGATGAGGTCATCGATTACACGACGACCGACCCGGCAGCCCAGCTCACCGAGACCTTCGACATCGTGTTCGACAACGCCGGCGTATGGCCGCTCAGGGAATGCCGCCGACTCATCGGTGACAGCGGTGTCTATGTCATGACCACCGCACCCAAGTCGCCCTGGTTGCATCCTCTGCCGCGGATGTTGGCGACGCCCCTCTTTTTCGGTGCGACCAGGGGCAGAGCAGTGGCCGGGAGGACTGCGGCGTACCGGCCGGAGGACCTGCGCCTGCTCCTTGGCCTGGTGGCGGCGGGCAGGGTCACCCCAGTGATCGAGCGGCGATTCCCGCTCGCCGAGGCGGCCGAGGCGCTGCGCGTCCAGGGTGAGTTCCATGCCCGGGGCAAGTCGGTGATCCTGCCCGGGTGAGGTCTCAGGCCACCGGCACCTGGGGGTCGGCGCGGCCGCGGGACACCCAGGAGCGCACCTCGTCGGAGGAGATGGCGAGCAGGACCAGCACCGAGATGCTGCAGCTGATGAGGGTGGCTGCTGAGAGGTCGCTGACGGTGTCGGCGAGCGAGGACGCCGTCTGCACCGTGCACAGCAGCATGAGCAGCAGTCGGCACCACCGTGACCGTGCGATCGTGCCGGCACACAGCGCAGCACCGACCAGAATCACCGTGCCCTGGATGGCCATGTCGGTCCAGGCCTCACTCGGCACGTCCCCCAGATAGCGCCGGGCCACCACCAGCACGACCCCGAACAGGATCAGCACCGCCACCTGCAGGGCCCACAGA
>CAZEVN010000166.1:0-4386 GCA_964515145.1 uncultured Enemella sp. | reverse complement strand
CAACACACCCAAAATGGGGTGGAACCACCAGGTTCCACCCCATTTGGCAATTCCGCCCCTTCCTTCTTTGTGCAACTTCATCACCCACACCCCTGCCAAATCCGGCTGGCCTTCACCACGGGACCACTGGCGTGTCTTGATCAGCTTGGTGGGGTGACTGGTCGGGGTGTGCCGGAGCGTCGTGTCAGTCTCGTTGGGCGTCCGGTCTGCCGAAACACCCGGAGGCGGGATGGCTGACGTGCCATATGGCACGAGTTTCAGCGCGGCGCGCGGTGTCGCGGGCGAGGTCGTGCCATATGGCGTGAGTGGTCTCGGGCCACGGCGTGGCGGGCCGACGAATCGACGGCGCCGGCCCAGCCAGAACTCCAGTTTCGGAAACGCCCCCTGAGACCACCACGTGCGAAAGTGACTACCCTGACCTTTGTGACTGATGCGGTGAATATCGGAAAAGAACACCCGGAGATCTACAAGGCCCAGATCGCCCTCGACAAGGCGACGAGCCAGGCCGCCGTCGGGGCGGGGCTGGACCCGTTGCTGATCGAGTTGGTGAAGATCCGGATCTCCCAATTGAACGGCTGCGCCTTCTGTCTGCGCATGCACACACGGGATTCCCTGGCCAAGGGGGAGTCGATCGACAGGCTGGCGGTGCTGCCGGCCTGGTGGGAGTCGCAATACTTCTCCGACACAGAGAAGGCCGCCCTGGCGCTGGCCGAGCAGGCGACGGAACTGGGCGTACCCGAGCAGAGGACGTGGGGCGACGGGACCCTCACCGAGGAGCAGCAGTCCGCGCTCACCTGGCTGGCGGTGGTCATGAATGGCTGGAACCGCATCGCCATCATGAGTCACTATCCCGTCGGCCCTTGACGGTCTGAAACAGCGGGGGATCAACCCGGCAGGGAGACCTGCCGGGCGTACTCGATCGCGGAGACCGCCTGGCTGTGGAAGTCGGCGGTACGGTCGATCTCGCGCTGATACAGCACGCCGTAGCTGAACGAGGACTCGCCCTTCTCGGTCGCGACCGCAGCCAGCTCGAGAAGCTGCTCGCGAGCCACGGTGGCATCCTGGACGATGCCGAGGCTCTCTGTTACTTGTTCCCAGGCCTCAGCCGCCGTCGTGGCTGTGATGTCCAGGGCAGGAATCGCGGCTTCCCACGCATAGCGAGCCGCCTTGGCGCGCTTGCGCGTTTCATGCCAGCCGACGAGCTGTTCTTCGCCGGTCAGTTTCTCGGAGTGTCGCCACTCCTTCACGGTCTTCCGGCCCACCTGCTCGAGCATCTCGGGCAGGAGCCCCTTGGCACGGGCCCGGGCGACATCGGTGAACGGTGGGTCACTGAGCATGCCGACCAACGAGTCGAGCAGAGCGCCGAAGCGTTCACTGTCGAGTGCTTTGGCCAGCTCGGCATGGGCTAGGCGGTGTCGTTCATCCAGCTCACTGCTGATCCGTTCGACCACGGGACCGACGAGGGCGTCCGGGGGGAGCTCGCCGACTGCTGCCACCAGGCGTTCGCGCAACACTTCCGCGTCCCGCGGCCCGCCGAGGGCCTCGCCGAGCCATTTCAACTCGAGTCGGATGGCGTTGGTGCGGGTCGAGTCGAGGATCGGCCGATAGGTGCGCAGGATGGAGCGGAGCCGGCGGGCGGCTACGCGCATCTTGTGCACAGAGTTGGGCTCATCAGTTCGCACCTCGCCCTCGCGGCCCTGGATGACCCCCACCTGCGTAGCGATATAGGCGCCGACGACATCGGCGGCGCTCGCTTTGCGGCTCATCCCGGTGCTTTCCTCGGCTCGGACGAGCGCCTTGCCGAGACTCTGGACCAGCTTGGACACCGACTCAGAGGGTGTGATGCCGTGTTCGATCAGGACCTCCGCGACGGCGTCGAGGTCAGCCACCGTGCCCTTCTCGGTCAGCTCGACCTCGAGCTCGCGCCAGGACTTGGTCTTGGTCCCGCGGGTGGCGGCCACCGTGTCATCACATAGGAGCGCGATGACGTCACCGTCGGCGTTCTGGAGATCGGTCTCCTGACGGGCCGTGACCAACTCCACCACCGGCACCAGCGGGGCATAGTCGATGAGGTCAGCGACCTGCGCGCGCAACTCGTGGGGGACCGATCCGGAGCCCGCGCCCTGGGTGAGGTCGCGATGGATTTCGATTCGGGCGTCCCCCTCGGCGGGAAGCTTCAGATGCCACCCTGCGTCGCTGCCCCCACTGCGACGCCGCAGCGTGCGGCGGTTGCGGGCCAGGAGCAGGTCCGGGGTGTCGAAATAGACGGCGCGAAGGTGATGGGTGCGGCGTTCCCCCGCGATCACCGTCGGGCTCAGATCCGGAACGGGTGCATTCGGATCAATCTGGAACTTGCGCTCGGTCTCGATGGCCACGGCCCAGCCTTTCTCTGACAGGGAAGGGCATTCTATCGAATTGCTTCGGCCAGCAGGCGACTGCCGAAATCGGACATCACAATGGTGAAGTGGTTGGTGTCCGGCATGTCGCGCACCTCGAGGCCGGGCATCCGTTGCGCCCACTCGGCGGCCCACTCAGTGGTGAACAGACCGCCCGGCTGATTCTGCATCCCCCGCTCGGCGCGCAGGAAGACGGCCGGGTGCGCCAAGGCGTCCATGGCCGCCGGCAGGTCGTCGCCCAGCTGAATATCGGCAGAGTCCTCTGCGATGGCCTCATAGCGCGTGCTCGGACGCAATTCCGGCTCTTCGCCCCGCAGGTCATATTCGGCGTACGCCGCCAGCTCGGGTCCCCACTGTCCCTGCAGCCCCGGGTGGTGTTGCCAGAGCGTGTCGACCTCGTCGAGCGAGGCGAAGGTCTTGTTGAGCCGCTCAGCCGTCGGGCCCAGCACGGCCGTGAGTGCATCCTCCGGGCGTACCCCCTCGGGAAGCTGCACCGGGATGCCGCCGTCGACCAGGAGGAGCCGGCGTACGCGTTCGGGATGCCGGTGAGCCAGGACCAACGCCACATAACCGCCCATCGAGTGGCCGATCACCGTGACCGGTTCGGGCATGCCCGCTGCGGCGAGCGCGACGGCCAGGTCGTCGGCGTGACGAACCAGGCCGAAGGAGCCCTCCAGCCCGTTGCTGCGGCCCCGGCCCCGCAGGTCGGGGGCGATGAGCCGCCAGTCGGGGAGTTCTTCGGCGAGCCACTGCCAGCTGAGGTGGGTGCCGGTGATCCCGTGGATGGCCAGGAGCGTGCCTTTCGGGTGGAAGGTGCTGGCCTCCCAGATGCCGACATGGAGGTTGCCGCCCGCCAGGGGCACATCGATCGGCCGATAACGTTCGTGCGCCGCGACGGGGCGACTCGTGACGCGGGTCATCGGGCTGTCCAGCCGCCGTCGGCGATGAAATTGGAGCCCGTGATCATGGCGCCGTGGGGACCACACAGGAACGCGACCATCTCCCCAAGGTCGGCGGTCTGCACGAAGTCCTTGATCGGCTGGGGCGCGAGGATCACCTTTTCGGTGACTTCCTCGATGCTCATATGGTGAGCTTTGGCCTGATCGGGCAGCTGCTTCTCCACGAGCGGTGTCCAGGCATATCCCGGATTGACGCACACACTGGTCACGCCCTTCTCCGCGCCCTCCAGCGCCGTCACCTTGGAGAGACCTTCGATCCCGTGCTTGGCCGCGACATACGCCGCCTTGTAGGGCGACGCCACCAGCCCGTGGACCGAGGAGATGTTGATGATGCGGCCCCAGCCGCGGGCGTACATCTGGGGGAGTGCGGCCCGGATCAACAGGAACGGCGACTCGAGCATGATGCGCATGATCAGGCGCCAACGCTCGGGGTCGAATTCCTCGATCGGGCTGACCTGCTGGATGCCGGCATTGTTTACGAGGATGTCGGTGTCGAGGGTGAGACCATCGAGCGCCGTCGTCGCGCCGAGGTCCACCTGCCAGGCCTTGCCGCCGATCTCGCTCGCGACCCGTTCGGCGGCTTCCCCATTGAGATCGGCGACCGTCACGGTCGCGCCGTGGCCGGCCAGCGCCCGGGCCACGCCCGCACCGATGCCGCTCGCGCCTCCGGTCACCACGGCCGTGCGGCCTGCCAACATCTGTTCGGGCATCAATCCTCCTGTGCGACGGTGTCCCGGTCGGGCCGAAGAGCGCGACGGACGAGGTCCAGTGTGTGCTCGAAGACATCCTCCGGGATGCCTGCCGGCCCTTTGTCCGGTGCCTCCCACAGTAGCCATCGCAGCCCGATGAGTTCTCCCATCCCCATGAACGCCCAGGAAGCCACATCGGGGTCGATGTCGGCGATCTCTCCCGTCGCCACAGCCGCACGCAGCCCATCGGCATAGCAGTCGATGATGCGCTCATAGTGCAACTGCAGCGCGCGCGGTGACACGAACTCGGCCTGCCGGATCACCCGATAGAGCCCCGGGTGT
>CAZEVN010000165.1:0-4431 GCA_964515145.1 uncultured Enemella sp. | reverse complement strand
ACCTGGCCGAGCAGGTTGGCGAACGAGCGATCGCTGATTCCGGAGTGGTCGATGAACTCGTGCAACCAGGGGGTGACCAGTTCCCGCAGTTCGGCGAGCACGGCCAGCCGGGCGCGGACGTCCTCGCCGCGCTTGGTGTCGTGGGTGGACAGGGAGGTCATCGACTGCGGCTGGTCGGCCTGGCGGCGGGCCATGGCCGCGTGGAAGCCCTCGGGCTCCAGGCCGAACTGGGCCGGGTTGCCACCGACCTCGTTGAGGGCGACGAAGCGATTGGCCCGGTAATAGGCCGTGTCCTCCACGCCCTTCGCCATCACCGCGCCCGAGAACTGCTGGAAGCGGCGCGCGACCTCGGCCGTCGGATCCGCGAGGCGCAGGGCGAGCAGGTCGATGGTGTGGGCCAGCTCGGGATGCTCGGTGCGGGCCGCCGTCGCCGCCGTGCGCAGCCGGTCGGTGCCGACCGGCACATAGGACCGATAGACCTCCAGGTGGGCGGCGATCGAGGTCAGCGCCCGGCGTACCTCCTCGGCCGGCAGGTCCGGCACCAGTCGCGCGAGCCGGTCGCGCTCGGAGGGCAACAGGATCGTGGCGGCCTGGGTCTTGCCGTGGAGGATGTGGGCGGCGAGATCCCGGTCGTCGCCGACGACCTCGCTCTGGAAGGCGGTGAAGACCGCCTCGCCCGCGGTGTCGATGAAGACCTGGTTGACCTCGGTCATCGCGTCATAGCCCGTGGTGCCCTGGATGGGCCAGCCCGTGGGCAGTTCCTCGCCGTGTTCGAGGATCTTCTCGCCGATGAGCCACTGATCGGGTGGCGCGGCCGCGAGCCGGTCGAAATAGTTCTGCGGGTCGACCAGCCCGTCCGGGTGGTCCACCCGCAGCCCGTCGACATCGCCGTCGTGGACCATGCGCAGGATCCGCTCGTGGGTGGCCTCGAAGACGCTCGGGTCCTCCTGGCGTACGCCCGCAAGCGTCGTCACCGCGAAGAACCGCCGGTAATTCAGCTGCTCGTTGCCCGTCTCCCAGTGCTCCAGGCGGTAGTGCTGGCGCGCGTGGACATCGGCGACCGAGTCACCATCGGCGCACGTCCCCGCAGCCACCGGGAACCGGTGTTCGTGATAGCGCAGCTCATGGGTCGAGCCCGTCGACACCACTTCCACCGCCCCCAGCCCGTCATCCCCGAGCACGGGCAGATGGATCGGGCCGGTCTCCCAGTTGATGTCGAACCAGCCCGAGTACGCCGAGTCGCGCCCCTCGGCCAGGACGCTCCACCAAGCCGGATTCTCGGCCGGCACGGAGATCCCGAGGTGATTGGGGACGATGTCGAGCACGACCTTGAGGCCTTTGGCGCGGGCCGCATCGACCAGCGCTCGCCAGCCCTCCTCGCCACCGCGGGCGGGATCGATCGTGGTCGGGTCGACGGTGTCGTAGCCGTGGTCGGAGCCCGTCGTGGCGGTCAGCACCGGCGAGAGATAGACCGCATCCACGCCCAGGTCGGCCAGATAGTCGGTCAGCTCGGCCGCGTCGGCGAGGGTCAGCGAGGGACGGATCTGCAGGCGGTATGTCGACGTGGGGATGCGCACCCCCTCACCCTAACCAAGCGGGCTGACATCCCTTCTTCGCCTCGGCTTCGGCTGCCCGCTTGCTCGTGGGACAGGAGGCGGTATGGTGGCGGCTCTCACCCTCGGGGCGTGCTCCGGCGCCCAGCGCCACCTGCTCGTCTCGGTCGCGGAAGGCTTCCGCGTGCTCGACACCGGTGTGGAGGTGCGGGGTCACGATGACCATGTGCATCTCTATGGCCACGACCCGAAGCTGACCGATGTGGTCTTCCCGGCACCCAAGCCGGGCCATGCCGTGGTTCACGCCGACAAGCTCGCCCTGTTCAGCGATGAGGCGGGCACGATCCAGGTGCTCGATCCCCACGACCTCACCGAGCCGGCCTCATCCCAACTCCACGCGGTCCATCTGCCGACGGCCAAGGTGGTTGATTCGGTCACGCTGCCGCATGTCCCCAACCAGATCGCCGATGTCGGTCTGGCCGCCGAGGGGCACGATCACGACTGACCCGCGCTCCCCGCGGACTTGGGCAGTGCTCTGCGCCCGAGCTGCCCGTAGGCTCAGCGTGTGATCTCGACCCATCTTCCGGAGGCGTCCTATCTGACCCGCATGCAGGACGGGACAGTGAAACAGATCAATCCGTTCACCGGATCGCAGGTGTGGACGGTCCCCGGTCGGGGCAACCGGCCCCTGGGCATCGTGAGCCCGGACCCCAAGCCGATCTCGGCCGAGGACCACACCCGACACTGCGCCTTCTGCTCGGATCGCTATCTGGAGACCCCGCCGGAGAAGGCGCGGATGGTGCACGACGAGAACGGCTGGCGTACTCTCCTGCGCCTGCCCGCCGAGGACCTGTTCGCCACCACCGCCGACTTCCGACAGATCCCCAACCTGTTCGCGATCCTGTCCTATGACTATTGGCACGAGAACTATGGCTATGAACTTCCGCCCCATATCGAGCAGCGCCGTCGCGACTATCTGACCAGCGAGGCGGGCCTCGCCCATGCTCTGCGGGTCTGCGAACAGAAGGCCCGAGCGGGCGGTATCACCCCCCAGGCCTGGGCGGAGCTCGATCGCCAGACCCAGCTTGCCGGGGCCTGGGGGTTCTTCGGAAGTACGCACGATGTGGTGGTCGGCCGCCGTCACTTCGTCGACGGCGCGACGACCGACGATCAGCTCGCCTCGTCGGGGACCCTGTCGGTGGAGGAGCATTTCCGCTATACGGAGTTCACCGTCGAGGCGCTGCGCACGCTCTATGCGATGAATCGGTACGCCCGCTATGTCGCCGTCTTCCAGAACTGGCTCAAGCCCGCCGGTGCCTCGTTCGATCACCTGCACAAGCAACTCGCGGCCATCGACGAGCGCGGCGTACAGACCGAACTCGAACTCTCCCGCGTCCGCGCCAACCCCAATCTCTTCAATGAGGGCGCGGTGAACTATGCGTCCTATCAAAACCTCGTCATCGCCGAGAACGACCATGCCGTCGCCTTCGCCGGATTCGGCCACCGCTATCCGACGCTGGAGATCTATTCAAAATCGCGTACGCCCGAACCCTGGCTCCACACCGAGGCCGAAATGCGGGCCATGTCGGACCTGATCCATGCCTGCCACGCAGCGACCGGGCCGGACGTGCCGTGCAACGAGGAGTGGCACCACAAGGCCCCCGATGTCGATGTGCCGATGCCGTGGCGGGTCATGCTCAAGTGGCGGGTCTCCACCCTGGCCGGTTTCGAGGGCGGCACCAAGATCTATCTCAACACCATCGACCCCTGGACCCTGCGCGATCGCGTCGTCCCCGAGCTGTTCCGGCTGCGGGCCGAGGGCCGCATCGCCGGGAGCCTGCGCATCGCCACCGAGTGCGAGTGTCGCCCCAACTGCCTGCGCTACAACCCGGTCCTGCGCTGAAGTGGTCAGGGCGACGACGCCCGTGGGTCCGACATCGTGGGTCGGCGGTCTGCCTGTAGTGCTCGTTGGCGCGCTATGGAATTGCTGTCGCAACGGAAGCACGCACTTCCCAACATGAGTGCCGCCAGCGATCTTCAGTCGAACGCCATTCCTCGACAATGCCAAAGCTCTTGTCCCATGTGTGTCCAGACCGGCGGAGGGGCGCCGGGCACGCCCACGTCCCGACGCGTACGCCACCTCCCGCGCCGAAAGCCGCCCACGTCCCGACGCGTACGCCACCTCCCGCGCCGAAAGCAGCGCACCTCACGACATGAACGCCACCCACCGACATGAACTCCACTTCCCGACCGTGCGACACGTTGGAAAGAGACACGCACGTCGGGAAGTGACACAGAGCGAGGGAAGTGCGGGTCGTTCAGGTCGGAGAGTGGCCCAGAGCGAGGGAAGTGCGTGTCGCTCCGGGCACCGTCCGCGTGCTTCCGCTGCGACAGCAATTCCATAGCGCGCCAACGAGCACTACCCGGCACGGCCACCACCTCACTTGCTCTGGGCCCCGACCGCGGGCTGTCCCGGCGTACGCGTTGGGAAGTGCCCCCCGGCGTACGCGTTGGGAAGTGCTCAGCGCCTCAGGGTCCGGGCGGTCCGGAAGGCGTCGCCCTGGTGGATGCCGGCGCTGGTCTCGGCGAGGATCCGATCGATCAGGCGCCGCGGGGACTTCCAGGTGAGGGCGCGGCGGTCGTGGTTCATCCCGTACTCCGACACGATCGCCTTCAGCTGATCCAGCTCCAGGCGCGCCAGTTGCTGCTCCAGCCCGGATTCGCCGACGTCGGCCATGACGGCATAGGGGTTGAGTACGCTCCGTTCGCGCGGCCGACGGGCCTCGACCGGAGCCGGCTCCGGAACCACCGCGTCCTGGGCGTACTCCTCCGGGGAACGTTTCTTCGGCCGGGGCGGCGGGGGACCGTCGGGCCAGAG
>CAZEVN010000164.1:0-4445 GCA_964515145.1 uncultured Enemella sp. | reverse complement strand
ACTGAAGGGACGCATGGGAGCTGACGGACCTGCAGGATCCAGAGCTTGCCCGGGCAGGCTGCACCTAGTCGATGAGCCGGCGTACGCCCTTGTCGATCTCGACCACAACGAAAACGGCCACACCCGCCAGCACCGGCAGCAGCCACATGTGCAGGCCCACCCCGGTGGTGCCGAACGCGGTTTGCAGGAACGGTGCATAGACGAAGGCCAGCTGCAGCAGCACCATCAGGGCGATGCAGACCCAGGAGATCGGGTTGGTGGTGAACAGCTCCGGGCGAAGGCTGCTGGCCCGGGTGAAACGGGCTGCAAGAAGATAGAAGATCTGGCCCACAACGAGGGTATTGACCGCCAGCGTGCGGGAGATCGCAAGGTCGTGTCCGCTGTCCTGGCCCCAGAGGAAGGCGGCGATCGCCAGCCCGCCGAGGAGCAGGGATACATAAATGATCCGGATCACGGCCTCGGAGTTCAGCAGCGACTCCCGGGGGTCGCGGGGCTTCCGGTCCATGAGCCCGGGCTCTCCCGGCTCGAACGCGAGCGCCAGGCTCAGGGTGACCGCAGTGATCAGGTTGACCCAGAGCACCTGCAGCGGGGTGATCGGGAGTGTCATGCCGAGCACGAGCGAGACCAGGATCACCAGACCCTGGCCACCGTTCGTCGGCAGCATGAAGACGATGGCCTTCTTGAGGTTGTCATAGATGGTGCGGCCCATCTCGACGGCAGCGGCGATCGAGGCGAAGTTGTCATCGGCAAGAACGACATCGGCCGCGTCCTTGGTCGCCTCGGTGCCCTTGATGCCCATCGCCACGCCGACATCCGACCGTTTCAGCGAAGGAGCGTCGTTGACGCCGTCACCGGTCATCGCCACGACCTGCCCGTTGGCCTGCAGCGCCTTGACGAGCCGGATCTTGTGTTCGGGCGACGTGCGGGCATAGACATCGTGCTCGCGGACGATCTCCTGCAGTTCCTCATCCGACGCCCGCTCGAGCTCGGCACCGGTGATGACGCGATCACCGATCCCCATTTCACCGGCGATCGCGCGCGCGGTGTCGGCATGGTCGCCCGTGATCATCTTCACGTCGATGCCAGCGCCCTGCACCTTCGCGATCGCGTCCACCGCCTCCGGGCGGGGCGGGTCGATGATGCCGTAGAGCCCGAGGAACACGAACCCGCCCGCATCGACATCGGCACGTTCGAGCGTGCTCGTGCCGTGGGGTGCGGAGCGCGCGGCGGCGGCGAGTACGCGGAGCCCCCGCGCCCCCAGGTCATGGATCTCGGTCTCCCACCGCTCTCGATCGAGCGGTTGGGTGTCGTGCAGGCCCGTGCCCTGACGGTCGCACCGGTCGAGCAGCCGGTCGGGCGCTCCCTTGAGATGGACCACCAACTCATCGGGTCGGCGGGCATGGGTGTCGAGCGTCGCCATGTATTTGTAGTCGGAGTCGAACGGCACGACAGCGATGCGCCGTTCGTCGGCGCCATTCGCGCCCGCCTTCAACGCGAACGTGCGGATGCCACCATCGGTCGGGTCACCCGCGACGCCCCAGTCGTCATCGTTCTGACCCGGCTGCAGCGTCGAGTCGTTGGCGCGTTCGGCCACCTCCGCCATGGCGAAGAGGTCGTGGTGGTCGTCCAGTTCGGCCGGCGCACCGGTCGCGCTGTCGATGACATCGCCATTCGGGCCATAACCCGTGCCGGTCACCTCGAAGCGATGGGCGGGGGTGACGACCGTGCGGACGGTCATCTCGTTGCGCGTCAGCGTGCCGGTCTTGTCGGAACAGATCGTGGTCACCGAGCCCAGCGTTTCGACCGAGCCCATCCGGCGCGTGATGGCGTTGCGTCCGGCCATTCGTTGTACGCCCAGGGCGAGGGTGATCGTCAACACGGCCGGCAGTCCCTCGGGAATCGCAGCGACCGCGAATCCGATGCCTGCCATCACGAGTTCGGCCAGGGAATAGTCGTGGACGAACCAGCCGACCGCGACCATGGCCAGCGCCATCGCGACAGCGACCACCGCCAGCACGGTGGAGAACTTCTTCATCGCGCGGACCAGCGGTGTCTCGATGGTCTCGACCTCGGAGAGCATCTCGGTGATGCGCCCGATCTCGGTCGCGGTGCCGGTTCCGGTGACCAGCGCCGTGGCGGAGCCGCTCGCGACGGTCGTCCCCGAGTACGCCATGCAGGTCCGATCCCCCAGCACCGCATCGGCGGCCACGGCCTCGACCGACTTCGCAGCGGGGACCGACTCGCCGGTGAGCGCCGACTCCTCGACGGTCAGGTTCGTGGCGCGCACCAGGCGTGCATCGGCGGGCACCCGGTCGCCGGCGCCGAGCCGGATCACATCACCGGGGACCAGTTCCTCCGCAGGACGACTCGACCACGTGCCGTCCCGGCGTACGGTCGCGGACAACGTCAGCATCGCCCGAATGCTCTCGAGCGCATCCGCCGCGCGGCCCTCCTGCACAAAACCGACAACGGCATTGATGATGACGACGGCGAGGATGACGATGGTGTCGAACACCTGACCCAGCACGGCCGTGAATACCGCCGCCGCGAGCAGCACATAAATCATCGGATCGCGGAACTGGCGGACCAAGCGCCGCAGTCGGGTTTCCTTCTCCCCCGCCGGCAGCGCGTTGGGTCCGTGCTCGGCAAGCGCCGCAGTGGCGGAGTCGGTGGTCAGTCCGTCCAGTCCGGTCGGATGTCCCGCGATCACCGCTTCGACATCCTGGGAGTAGGCCGCTTGGGTGTCCGAATCCTGGGTCACGGTCTGCCTGTTCACCTCTCCCATTCTCCCTTCGATCCAAACCGATGAGCGATTTGCCCGGGCTTCGGGAAGCCGCTCAGGACCCTCCGGCGGGTGCGGGCACGGGCTCGCGGGCAAAGATCTGGGCCACCACATCGGCGCACCAGGTCAACAACTCGGTGTCGGTCGGCGCCTGACCACCGATCGTGGCGGCCGTGGGCCTCGGGATCAGCAGGAAGTTGGGCTTCACCACGGTCCGCGGATGGAGCCGCTGGAGCCGGAGCTGCCGGGATTCGGGCAGATCATGGGGCCCGAATCGGACATAGTTGCCCTGCAGCACCACCTCGGTCAGGCCCGCAGCCCGGCACGAGTTGCGGAATCGGGCCACGGCCAACAGCGTCTCGACCGGAGCCGGGAGCGCGCCATAACGGTCGAGCAGTTCGGCGCGGACCTCCTTGATGTCGGCTTCGCTGCGGACTTCGGCCAGCCGCTTGTACATCTCCAGCCGAAGGCGTTCCGATTCGACATAGTCGCTCGGCAGGTGAGCCTCGACCGGCAGCTCGATGCGCATCTCGGGCTCAGCCACGGGTTCGGTGCCGTCGCTGCGGAAGTCGGCCACGGCCTCGCCGACCAGCCGGATGTAGAGGTCGAAGCCGACATCAGCGATGTGGCCGGACTGCTCACCGCCCAACAGGTTGCCCGCGCCCCGGATCTCGAGGTCCTTCATCGCGATCTGCATGCCCGCTCCGAGCTCATTGGTCGCTGCCATGGTCGTGAGACGGTCGTGCGCGGTCTCGGTCAGGGGCTTGTCGGGCGGATAGAGCAGGTAGGCATAACCCCGCTCCCGACCACGACCGACCCGGCCGCGGAGCTGATGGAGCTGGGACAGGCCGAGCATGTCGGCCCGTTCGATGATCAGCGTGTTGGCGGTCGAGATGTCGAGACCCGCCTCGACGATCGTCGTGCAGACCAGCACGTCGGCACGCCGCTCGGCGAAGTCGAGCATCACCTGTTCGAGGCGGTGCTCCCCCATCTGACCGTGGGCCGTCACCACCCGTGCCTCGGGGACCCACTCGGCGATCTGCCCGGCGACCTTGTCGATCGACGCCGTGCGGTTGTGGATATAGAACACCTGGCCCTCACGCAGGAGTTCCCGTCGGATCGCGGCGACGACCTGGTTGCGGTCATAGGGACCGGCGAACGTCAGCACCGGATGCCGTTCCTCCGGCGGAGTCGCGATCGTGGACATCTCCCGGATGCCGGTGACCGCCATTTCGAGCGTACGCGGGATCGGCGTCGCCGACATGGCGAGCACATCGACGTTGAGCCGAAGCTGCTTCAGCCGCTCCTTGTGTTCGACGCCGAACCGCTGCTCCTCGTCGATGATCACGAGCCCGAGATCCTTGAACGCGATCTCCTGCGACAGCAGCCGGTGGGTGCCGACGACGACATCGACCTTGCCGGACGCCACCCCGTCGATGACCTCCTTGGCCTCCTTGTCGGACTGGAACCGCGACAACGCCCCGACCCGGACGGGGAAGCCGGCATACCGATCAGCGAAGGTCTGCGCATGCTGCTGCACGAGGATCGTGGTCGGGACGAGCACTGCGACCTGCTTGCCGTCCTGGACGGCCTTGAACGCCGCGCGCACGGCGATCTCGGTCTTGCCATAGCCGACGTCGCCGCAGATCAGCCGGTCCATCGG
>CAZEVN010000163.1:0-4528 GCA_964515145.1 uncultured Enemella sp. | reverse complement strand
CCGTGCTGCTGCCACAGCAGGAAACGGTGTCCCTCCCAGCGGCCACCCCACCCGGAATCGCCCCCATCGTCGTGGTGACACTGTTCCTCGGGCTGTTCGGCATGATTCCCGCCTCGTCCTCGGCCGCCCTCGCTGCTCGGGACGGTTTCGACACGGGCCGCTATTGGAAGGCATTCGCCGTCACCTTCGCGGCCGGGCTCGTCCTGGTCGTGATCGGTGGCAGCGTGGGCTGGATGGCGCTGCAGCGCAGCCAACCCCTGGTCGCGCCTCCGGCCGGCACAACCGCGGCACCGTTCCCTTCCGGGGCACCCACGACGCTCACCCGCACCAATCCGGCAGCGACCAACACCCGAAGCTCGGCAGCGGCGTCCCCCGACCCGTACGCCCCGAAGACCGGATCCGGCAGCTACACGAATGTTCGGTTCGGCTATACGTGTCCGTTGCCGGCCACCTACTCCTGGACGGAGTCGGACAACAGCGACGGCATCAGGGCGACCGACCCATCCGGCCGCGCAAAGGTGACCTGCTCCGGTGGTTACAACCTCACCGGGGAGACCGCCTCGTCCGGCTTCCGGGACGGCAAAGACCGTCTGCAGCGGGCCGGTGTGGCGCTCGACTACGAGAAGGTCGGCGAGCGTTCGTGGGCCGTGAGCGGCACCGATGCCTCGGGAACCGTCCACTATGAATGGGGCGCGGTCGGCAGCCACCAGTGGCGCGAGGTCAGGTGGACCTATCCCGCCTCTATGCAGCGTGACGTGGACGGCCCGCTCACCACTTCGGTGAACAGCTTCAGCCCTGGAAACCTGAACATCGCCCGCTGACCAACCGACCTCCGACACGGTTCCCCCAGGGACACGGACCGGAGGCCGATCAGCAGGGTTGGGCGGCTAATTATCAGGAACGCAGTTCTGCCCCGCACACGCGACCGGCCTCGGCGACCGCCGCATCGCGGGAGGCAATCGCCTCGGCGTCCTTGAGGGTTCGCCCGATCGCTCGGAAACGCAAGGCGAACGCGAGCGACTTCTTGCCCTCGGGAATCTGCTCACCAACATAGATATCGAAGAGATGGATCGACTCCAGAAGGTCGCCGGCACCCCCACGCAGTGCTTGCTCGACCGCGGCGGCCGGAACGCCGGCATCGACCACCAGAGCGACGTCCTCCTTGGCCACGGGATAGCCCGACAGCGGCGCGATGGTCCCGGGACCGGGCACGGCCGCGAGAATCGCATCGAGGTCCAGCTCGACCGCAGCCGCGCCCTGGGACAGCGAGAATTCCTGGACCACGCTCGGATGCAGTTCGCCGGCGTGACCGACAACCGTGTCACCGAGCACGATCTCCGCACAACGACCCGGGTGCCACGGCACCTGAGTGCCCTGTCGGCGCTGCAGGTCCACACCCAACGCCGCGGCAACTGCCTCGACGACCCCCATGGCGTGCTGCCAGGTGACGGGTTCGGCCGCCGCTCCCCAGCGGGCGGGCAGCCAGTTTCCACTCAGGAGTACGCCCAGGTGGCGCGGTTGGTCGGGCAGCGCTGCTGCGATCGCGGCCCACTCCTCGTCGGTCGGCTTGCGATCGACCGGCGGCATCGGAGCCGGGGGCGCGTCCGGGCGGGCCCGGAACACCGAGCCCACCTCGAACAATGCCAGGTCGTCGAGACCGCGGCTGAAGTTCCGCCCCGCCGAGGCCAGCAACCCCGGCAGCATGGTCGTCCGCAGATAGGGAGCGGTCTCGGCCAACGGGTTTGCGAGGCGTACCAGGGCACGACGGAGGTCATCGGCCGCGACACCGAGGCGATCCAGATCGGCCTCGGCCGCGAACGGGAACGTGAGGAGTTCGACCAGACCGAGGTTGGCCAGGGCGTGGGTGACCGCACGCCGGCCCTGCTGCGAGACGGTGAGGCCACGACCCCCGGGAGCCGGCGGGATGGTCCCGACGATCTTGTCGAGACCGACCTTCTGGCCGACCTCCTCGACATAGTCATAGGGGTCGCGCAGGTCGGGCCGCCAGGACGGCGGCGTCACGGTCAGCGTGTCGCCGTCACGTTCGACCGTGACACCGGCACCGGTCAGGCTGGCGATGACGGTATCCGCATCGACCGGCATGCCCAGGATCTCCTGCGACAGCGTCACCGGGAGAGTCGTGCTGGGCAGCGGGGCCGGTTCGCCGACCACGGTGACCTGGGGATCGATGGTGCCCCCGCCGAGCTCCGCGAGGAGTTCGGCGGCACGCATCGCTGCCGCGTACGCCGCGCGCGGGTCAACCCCGCGCTCGAATCGGCGGGACGCTTCGGAGGGCAGCTTCTGGCCGCGGGAGGTTCGCGAGATCGCGGCCGAATCGAAGGCCGCAGCCTCGATGACGACCTCGGTCGTGGTGTCGGAGAGTTCGGTGGTCGCGCCACCCATGACACCGGCCAGGCCGATCGCCCCGGAACCATCGGTGATGAGCAGGTCGTCGGGGCCGAGCGTACGCACCTGGTCGTCCAGCGTCGTGAGCTTCTCCCCCGGCTCGGCGGCCCGGACGACGATCGCGCCCTGCAGCTTCTCCCCGTCATAGCCATGGAGCGGCTGGCCGATCTCCATCATCACGAAGTTGGTGATGTCGACGGCGAGGGAGATGGAGCGTACGCCCGAGGCCACGACCCGGCGCTTCAGCCAGTCCGGGCTGGGGCGGCTCGGGTCGAAGCCGGTCACGCGCGCCGCGACGAACCGTGAGCAGCGAGGGTCGTCGAGTCGGACCGCGACGGTGCCGTCGATGGTCGGATGGTCGGAGCGGACCGGGTCGGTGAACTCGACGCCGAGCCCCTGCGCGAGCTCCCGGGCCAGGCCGCGGATCGACAGGCAGTGCGGCATGTCAGGGGTGACCTCGAGCGTGAAGATCACCTCGTCGGCACCCAGCAGCGGCATGGCCTCGGAGCCGACCTCGGGCGCACCGTCGAGGACGATGATCCCGTCGGTGCCGTCATCGGGCAGGCCCAGCTCGGTCGCGGAGCAGATCATGCCGTCGGAGACGTGGCCATAGGTCTTGCGCGAGGAGATCGCGAAGCCACCGGCGAGCACGGAGCCTGGCAGGGCGACCACGACGTGGTCACCGACCCCGAAGTTGTGGGCGCCGCAGACGATGCCGCGACCCGGCGTGCCGTCGGGGCCGTCGCCGTCGACGTTGAGCTCGGGGCCCACATCGACGGAGCACCAGTTGATGGTCTTGCCGTTCTTCTGCTTCTCGGGGCTCACTGACAGGACGCGGCCGACCACCACCGGGCCGGTCACCTCGGTGCCGGCCTGCACGCCGTCCACCTCGACGCCTGCGCGGATGAAGGCATCGGTCAGCGTCTCGATGGACGTGTCGGCAGGAATGGCTGCATAGTCACGCAGCCAGGACAGAGGGGCTTTCATGGATTACCTCAGAAATCTCTGCGCGCGTCAGCGCGCGATGCCGGTCAGCGAACGGGAGAAGCGGACATCACCCTCGACCATGTCGCGCAGGTCGGTGGCGCCGTTGCGGAACATGACGCCACGGTCGATGCCCATGCCGAACGCGAAGCCGGAATAGACGTCGGGATCGATGCCGCAGGCGATGAGTACGCGCGGGTTGACGACACCACACCCGCCCCATTCGATCCAGCCGTTGCCGCCGCACGTGCGGCAGTCGGCGTCCTCACCACGACAGATGAAGCACTGGAGATCCACCTCGGCGCTGGGCTCGGTGAACGGGAAGAAGTGGGGCCGGAACCGCGTGGTCACGCCACCGAAGAGCTCGCTGGCCAGGTGGTCGAGCGTGCCCTTGAGGTGGGCCATCGAGATGCCCTTGTCGACGACGAGGCCCTCGACCTGGTGGAACACCGGGAGGTGGGTCGCATCGAACTCGTCGGCGCGATAGACCTTGCCGGGGCAGGCGATATAGACCGGCAGCTCGCGCTCGATGAGAGTGCGGGCCTGGACCGGCGAGGTGTGCGTACGCATCAGCAGGTGACTCGCCAGCGGCTCGACGAAGAGCGTGTCGGCGAGGTAGCGCGCAGGGTGGTCGGGCGGGAAGTTGAGCGCATCGAAGTTGAGCCACTCGGCCTCGAGCTCCGGGCCCTCGGCGATCTCCCAACCCATCGCGACGAAAATGTCGCTGACCAGGTCGAGCATGCCGGTGATCGGGTGGATCGCACCGCGCGGCGTGAGCTCGGCGGGGAGGGTCACGTCGACGGTCTCGGTGGCGAGCCGGCGCTCCAGCTCGGCGGCGGTGACTTCCTCGTCGCGCTGCTTCAATGCCTGGTTGACTCGGCCGCGGGCCTTGCCGACGCGAGCCCCGGCCTCCTTGCGGGCGGCCGGGGGCAGGGCACCGATCTCGCGGTTGGCCAGGGCCAGCGGGGAGCGTTCACCCGTGTGGGCGAGGCGGGCCTCCTTGAGTTCTGCCACGGTGGTGGCCTCGGCAAAGGCGCGGATGGCCGCGTCGACCATCCGGTCCACCTCCTCGGCGTTCAGTGGCGTGACCTGGACTGGGTCATAACTCGTATTCGGCCCGGACATGGGCTCCCCTCGG
>CAZEVN010000162.1:0-4593 GCA_964515145.1 uncultured Enemella sp. | reverse complement strand
CTATGGCGCGCTGCGCGCGGGCGCGAGTGGGTTCCTGCTCAAGGATGCGCCGGTCGAGCAATTCGTGGACGCGATCCGGGTTGTTCACACGGGGGCGTCGATGTGGGCGGCCGAGGCAACGCGGCGGATCATGACCCACTTCATGGGAGCAGCCGAGGGTGACGCCCGGGCACTCGTCCAGCGATCAGGCCTGACGCCTCGCGAGGTCGAGGTATTGCGCCACATGGCCCGTGGGCTGTCGAATGCCCAGATCGGGGAGGAGTTGTTCGTCTCCGATGCGACGGTCAAGACCCACGTCACGCGCGTGCTTGCGAAGCTGGATGCGCGCAGTCGCACCCATGCGGTGGTGATGGCGTTCGAGGCCGGTCTCGCGCGGAAGGGATGACCCGTGACCCGCTGGATCCTGCACGTCGACATGGACCAGTTCCTCGCTGCGGTCGAACTGCTGCGGCGGCCTGAGCTTGTTGGGAAGCCCGTTGTGGTGGGTGGGCGCGGGGACCCGACCGAACGGGCGGTCGTCTCGACGGCTTCCTATGAGGCGCGTGAGTTCGGGATCCGGTCCGGGATGGCGTTGCGGATCGCGGTGCGGAAGTGCCCGGAGGCGGTGTTCCTGCCGGTGGACTTCCCGGTCTATGAGGCGGCGAGTGACCAGGTCACGGCCACCCTGAAGGCCTGGCCGGGAGCCGTGGTCGAGGTGCTGGGCTGGGACGAGGCGTTCGTCGGGATCGAGACCGAGGACCCGGAAAGCCAGGCGCGGGGCCTACAGGCTGCGGTGTTCGACGCCACGGGCCTGCACTGCTCCATCGGCATCGGCGACACGCTGGTGAAGGCGAAGACGGCGACGGAGTTCGGGAAGCCCCAGGGGACCTTCGTGCTCACGCGTGACAACTGGGCCGAGATCATGGGCGCGCGCCCGGTCACGGATCTGTGGGGGATCGGCAAGAGAATCGGCGCACGGCTCAATGCGATCGACATCGTCACGGTGAACGATCTTGCGGCGGCGGAAGGTGAGGTCCTGATCAAGGCCTTCGGGCCGAGCTCTGGGGCGTACCTCTCCCAGCTCGGGCGCGGCGAAGGCCGCGCCTGGCCGGACGATTCACCGTGGGTGCCGAGAGCGCGGGGCCACGAGACCACCTATCAGGTCGACCTCACCACGGCGGAGGTCCCTGCCGCTCTCGGTGAGCTGGCCGAGCAGGTCATGCAGGATCTGCGCAAGGAAGGCCGCCCCTGCGCCCGGGTGCACCTGAAGGTGCGGTTCGCGCCGTTCTTCACGAAAATGCGGGTACGCAAGCTCCGCGAACCGACCTGGGACCCCGCTGTGGTTGCGGCCACGGCCCTGGACCTGTTCGCGGAACTCGGGGACGAGCGACGGGTACGCCTGCTCGGCATCAGGGGCGAGATGGTGCCGCCGCCGGAGGGTTATTGACTGGGTCTGGGCCCGGCCCAGGCACGCCCCGCACGCGACGAACCAGCAGAACGCCGGTCCACAGCGCCCAGAGGAACCACCCGAACACTCCGATCGACAGGGTGCTCGCCAGGGGATAGGTCGAGGGCGCACCATTGAGCAGGCCACTGACCAGGATGACCGCACCGAGCGCGATGCCAAGGCCCGACAACACCCGTGGGAACTGCGTACTGCGCCACATGGCCACCGCGGTCAGCAGGCCTGCGACCCCGGCGGGTGCCACGGCTCCGCCCGACGTGGTCCAGGCAATGCGATCAGCGGCCAGGACGGCATCGAGCGAAGCTCCGTCAGCGACCAGCGCAGCGCCAGCGGCCATCGCCGCGACCGAGACGATCTCGATGGCGACCGAGACCACGGCAGCCATGACGGCCCAGTCCATCAGCACGGAGCGTCCGATGACCGAGCGCAGGCCGATGATGATCAGGATCCGGCCGGTGAGGACGACGCCCATCCAGCCGACGAGGAAGCCTGTGCCGCCGGCGAGGCCGGCGTACGCGATCGGGATCTGGTCCAACGGAGTTCCCGGCTCGTTGGAGGGGTAGCCGCCGGCCAGCGCGAAGCCGACGAACTCGAGGAGATAGAGGACGATCCCGATCAGCACGAACGCCGTGCCGCGGCGAGGGTGTGGTGTGTTCATGTCTGAACGGTAGGAATCATGGACCTCCGCCCGCGTCCTCCGACCACAGTCGAGCTGTCATCCGCGAGGAGTATCTCCGCGCTTCCGAGGGCTACACCGGTCTGTGGAGGGCGGGGCTACGGTTGGCACATGATGCGGCCTATTCCGCGCGTGGACGTTGCGATGGCGCTGGTGCTGGCCGGCCTGGCGGCGATCGAAGTGCTGTCGGCTCACGGGTACCTCGGCTTGCTGCTCGCCAACCCGAGCGCCACGATCGGTCCGCTGTCGGTGGATCTCGTTCTTCTGGTGGCGATGACGCTGCCGGTCGCACTCCGCCGCGTCCGTCCCGTGCTCGCTCTCGCCGTCGTGTTGGCTGTGCACGTGATCGCGAACCTGCTGGTCACCCACCATTTCCCGTTCTTCGGTGGTTTGGGTTCGCTTGCGATCCTGACCTATTCGTTCGGTCGCCATGCACCGCGGCACCTGGTGCGGTGGGGGTGGCTCGCGCCAATGGCGTGGGCGGCCACGTTTCCGGTGCGTACGCCCGAGGCCCGCGACCCGGCTTCGGTGCTGTATGCCGCGGTTCTGCTCACGCTGCCGTGGGTGGCGGGCATGGTGATCCGGCGCCTGTCGGACCAGCACCGGGCCCTGGATGTTGCGCTCCGGAAACTGTCGGCTCTGGAGGAGGCTCGCCATGAAGCAGCGCTGCTCACCGAACGTGCGCGGATCGCGCGCGAGATGCACGACGTGCTGGCCCACGGGGTGACGGTGATGGTGATCCAGACCGGGGCTGCACGCCTGGAACTGCCAGCGGACTCACCCGCCCGTGGGGCCCTGCTGACGGTGGAGGCAACCGGCCGCACCGTGTTGGGCGAACTGCGCCGAACCGTCGGGCTGCTCCGGTCGCCGTCCACCGGCGACTCCGCTCTGCCGCAACCGGGCCTGCGGGAACTGCCGACGCTGGTGGAGTCGATGCGCACGGCAGGACTGGACGTGAATGTGCAGTCGGTGGCTCGGAACACCGTGATCCCGCGCGGGAACTGGTGGCCTACCGCATCGTTCAGGAAGCCCTCACCAACACGCTGCGTCACGCCGGAGCAACCCGCGCCGACGTGTCCATCGACACCGGTGCCGCGCTGACCATCCGGGTGACCGACTCCGGCGGCAACCGGGCCTCCGGTCGCAGAGGTTCGACCAGCGAGGGCGGAGGGTTCGGCCTTGCGGGTCTGCGCGAGCGGGTTGAGCTCTATGGCGGCACTCTCATCGCGGGCAAGCAGGGGCAGGGCTTCGAGGTGACCGCGGTCATCCCCTGGGAGGAATCGACGTGACCACTCAACCGGCGCCGGCGAGGGTGCTGCTGGCAGATGATCAACACCTGGTCCGCGCTGGTTTCCGGTCGATCCTGGAGCATCAGGCCGACCTCGCAGTGGTGGGGGAAGCCGGAGACGGGGCCGAGGCGGTCCGGTTGGCGCGTGAGTTGCGACCCGACCTTGTGCTCATGGACATTCGGATGCCGGTGCTGGACGGTCTTGCCGCCACCCGACTGGTGCTCGCAGATCCGTTGCCACCGGTCGTCGTGGTGCTGACGACCTTCGATGCGGACGAGTTCGTCTTTGCCGCCCTGCGCGATGGAGCCGCGGGCTTCCTGGTCAAGGACACCTCGCCCGAGGAATTGGTTGCCTCCGTGCGCGCCGTGCTGGCGGGCGACCGCATTCTGTCGCCGTCAATCACCCGGCGGCTGATCGAGGCCTACGTCGCCGCTCCCGATCCGACCTCCGCTGCCCGCGTGACCGCAGCGCTGAGCGAACGGGAACTCGAGGTGCTCCAGCTGATTGCCCGCGGCCGATCGAACGCAGAGATCGCCGGTGAGCTGTTCATCGCCGAGACCACGGTCAAGACCTATGTGGCCCGGCTGCTCCAGAAGCTGAGCCTCCGGGATCGCGTGCAGGCCGTGGTCTTCGCCTATGAGCACGGGGTGGTCCGGCCCGGAGCCGATTGATCCGGGTTCGGGACTGCAACAATGCACGCGTGCTGACCATCGAGGGCCCCATCATTTCGTCCGCGGAACTGCGGACCCATGTCGTATCGCGGATCGAGTCCGGTGAGTGGGTGACGGGGGAGCGGTTGCCGAGCGTACGCCGGCTCGCCGAGCAGCTGGGTCTGGCCCCGAACACCGTTGCCAAGGCCTACCGCGAGCTTGAAGCGGCAGGCTTCGTCCGCACGGCCGGGCGTCAGGGCACTCTCATCGCGGCCCGGGAGTCAGGAGATGTCGAGGAGCAGGCGCTCGCCCTCGCGATGACGTACGCCCGGGAGATGCGCGGGCTCGGACTGACGCCCGATGCGATGGTGAGCTACCTCAATCGGGCGCTCGTGCAGGCCGAATAACGTCCGCGTGGTTTACCGATGCGACAGACCGGGGCGAATCATGTAAGCTCACTCCTCGGTCGACAACGACCACGACAACACAACAGACGGGCTGTAGCGCAGCTTGGTAGCGCACTTGACTGGGGGT
>CAZEVN010000161.1:0-4664 GCA_964515145.1 uncultured Enemella sp. | reverse complement strand
GAGCAAGGGCGCGTTTCTCACCGGCTCGTTCGGGTCCGGCAAGTCGCACTTCATGGCGGTCCTGCACGCCCTGCTGCGACACGATCCGGATGCACGCAGCAAGGCGGAACTGATCCCCGTCGTCGATCGGCATGATGCGGATCTTGCGGGCAAGAACATCCTGCCGCTGGCGTTCCACATGCTCGACAGCGACAGCTTCGAGCAGGCCATCTTCTCCGGCTATCTGCGGCAGATCCGACAAATCCATGCCGGTGTCCGCCTGCCTGCGCTGCACCGCACGGACGCACTCCTCGTCGATGCTGCCGCGCTGCGCGAGCGGATGGGTGACGCAGCGTTCTTCGCCGGGCTCAACGGGGACATCGATGACGACCCCTGGGCTCAGGTGTCGAGCGTGGCGACGTGGGACGCAAAGACCTATGACGCCGCGGTGGCCGCCGCACCCAGCAGTGCCAACCGGCAGCAACTGGTGGGGGATCTGGTCGCGGCCTATTTCGGGTCCTTCACCGGTGGAAACGACTGGATTGGCCTCGAGGGCGGCCTCGCGGTCATCGCCGATCACGCGAAGGCGCTCGGCTATGACGCCGTCGTCCTCTTCCTTGACGAGCTTGTGCTCTGGCTTGCGTTCCGGGTCCAGGAGCGGGAGTGGTTCGGCCGTGAGGTCCAAAAGCTCACCAAGCTCGTCGAGTCCGCTACCGGCAAACGTGCTATCCCGCTCGTGTCGATCATCGCCCGACAGCTCGACCTGCGGAAATGGTTCGCCGACTCGGGCGCGGTCGGTGCCGAACAAGAATCAGTTGAACAGGGCTTCCGTTATCAGGAGGGGCGCTTCGGCAAGATCGCGCTCGGCGACGACAACCTGCCCTATGTGGCCAACAAGCGGCTCCTCGCGCCCAAGGACGCCACCGCAGAAGCCATCCTGAAAGAGGCCTTCGAGCAGCTCGACCGCAGCCCCCAGGTCTGGAGCGTCCTGCTCGATGGGATTAATACCGATGACGAACATCGCGGCTCTGACGAGGCGGCGTTCCGGCTCACCTATCCGTTCTCGCCAGCACTGATCTCCACCCTCAAGTCGCTGGCGAGCGTCATGCAGCGCGAACGCACCGCGCTCAAGGTCATGCAGCAGCTCCTTGTCGAGCGCCGTGACACCCTCACGGTGGCGGACGTCATCCCGGTGGGCGATGCGTACGACCTCATCATCTCCGGCGCCCAGGGGGTGGTGAACGACACCGGACGGGCGAACCAGTTCAAGGCTGCCCACCGGCTGTTCGTGGAGAAGATCCAGCCGATGCTGCTCAGCCAGCACAATCTGACCGCAGCCGCGCTGGAGAATCCTGCGGGAGTGCCGCGGGCGTACTTCAACGACGAACGCCTCGCCAAGACCCTGCTGCTCGCCGCTGTCGCCCCGGATGTGCCAGCACTCAAGGGCCTCACCGCGGCCCGTCTCGCCTCGCTCAACCACGGCTCGATCCGGAGCCCCCTGCCAGGCGGCGAAGCGAACACTGTCCTCAGCAAGGTGCGCATCTGGTCACAGCTGGTGCCCGAGATCCACGTCGATGGCGAGGGCCGCGACGCTGTCATCGGTGTCCAAGTCGCCGAGGTCGACTATGAATCCATCGTCGACAAAGCCAAGGCGAGTGACTCGGACCAACGCCAACGGTCGTACGTGACCGAGTTGATCCTGGCGGAGCTGGGGCTGGGCCACCTGTCGATGGAAGCGACGGCCGGCTATCGCGACCGGGTGATCTGGCGTGGCACAGCACGGACCGTGGAAATCATCTTCGGCAACGTCCGCGACACTGACTGGCTCTATGACGATCAGTTCCGAACCGTCGAAGCCGACGCTTGGCGCCTCATCATCGACCATCCCTTCGACGTCGTCGGGCATTCACCTGGCGAGGACCAGGAGCGCTTGGACAGACTGATCAGCCGTGGGCACAAGGCCCAGGTGCTCGTGTGGATCCCACACTTCCTGTCTGAAGAGAAGCACCGCGAGCTGCGGCGCCTCGTGGTCATTGACTGGGTGCTGGACCGGGAAGAGAGGTGGAACGACCACTCCAACCACCTCGCCGAGAACGACCGAGCCCAGGCCCGGGTCATGCTCACCACCCAGCGGGATGCGCTGCGCTCGTCCCTGGTGCAATACCTGCGGCAGGCCTACGGCATCACCGGGCCCCAGCCCGGCGTCCTGCTGGAAGGCGGGCGCTCCCCGCGCCTCATCGCGAGCCTCGACCCGGCCCTGGACCCGGGCGACCCGGACGGCACCGGGTTCCGGACTGCGTACGAGAACCTCATCGACCAAGCCTTCTCCGCGACCTGGCCGGGTCACCCCATGTTCGAGCCCGCCGACCGGGAGGTCACGGCGGCCGAGTTGAGGCTGGTCCTGAACCACCTCAACCGGGCTATTGAGAAGAAGGACCGCCGCGTCGAACTCGAAGGGGACCGAGCGAGCATCCGTCGTGTCGCCAACGCGCTCGAGGTCGGCCACGCTGCGGAGACCCACTTCCTGTTCGGCGATGATCGATTCGGGTCGTGGGGGACTGAGCTCACCCGCGGATTGGGAGTGCTCGGCAGGGACGAGCGCGACACGATCACCGTCGGAGACCTGCGGGAGGTGATCCGACAGCTCACCCCGCCGCGCGGGTTGACACCGGCCATGTCGGACTTGGTCATCCACGCCTGGGCGCTGCTCCGGCAGCGGGCCTGGCATCACCACGGGGCGATCATCACTCCGCCCGCCTTGGGGTCGGCGCACCCGGCGATGGAGTTGCGAGCCCAGGACCTGCCGCCCGTCGAGATCTGGAACGAGGCCGTTGACCGCGCGGCCAAAATCTTTGGGGTCACCGGCAATCCTCACCTCACGCCGCAGTCGATGGGCGAGTTGGCGGAGGAAGTCCACCAAGCCGCTCTCGACCACCGGGCGGCATCGAACGCGCTGGTGGTTGCGCTCGGGACGCTCCAGTCGGAGCTGCGACTCGACGGGGACTGCCCACGGCTCGCGTCGGCTCGGGAAGTTGACCAGCTGCTGAAGTCGTTGAGTGGGTCGTCGGGGCTGGACCTGATCAAGGTCCTCGGTGGCGTTGAATTGACTGAGCAACCGACGGTTCTTGGAAAGTCGCTCAAGTCGGCGGTCCCGGTGAAGACAGCTATCGAGACGACTCAGTGGGAGTTGGTGCGCCACGGCTTCGCTCATCCGAACGACGAAGTGCCCCGAGGGATCCTCGCTGCCCTGACCAAGACGGCTAGGGACAACGAGCACGCTGCCCCGCTGCAGGCAGCGCTCACTCAGGCGGGGGAGAAGCTCTTGCGGTGGCTGACGCAGAGACGACCGACCCCACCAGTTTCACCACCAACACCCGTTTCCCCGGCCTCCCCCACGACCCCGAGTGGGGATCTCGTCGAGCACGTCTTCACTGTTCGCGGCAGACAGGGGCTCGACGGGGTGAAGGATCTCCTCGAGCACGCGAAGCAAAACCCCGATGACGAGATCGAAGTGCGTTGGACCGTGAAGTGACTGAGACAGTCGGGCTCTCGCAGGCAGCGATTGCGGCAGAGATCAGGCAGGTGACGGCGAAGGGCCATGGCCTCGCCGCAGGAGAAGCGCGGGTGTTGGGGATCCGTCTCCCCGACCACCTGTCTGCGCCGGCCACGCCCGCTCGCTGTGAACCGTTCCACCACAGCGTGCAAGGCGAGGCCGTCCAGGTGCACGTCGTGCCCTGTGTGTCGGCGTTGGCGGCGCGGGACGCTCTGGTTGAACCACGCGAACCCAAGGATTGGCTTGTCCTCGTCACTCACCTGAAGGAGGAGGACCTCGGCGCAGGCATCCTCAGTCATCTGATCGGTCAGCGGCTTCGGCAGGTCGATCCCTGGGCGGGTGTCCGCGCCGAGTTCGGTGCGACGGTGATCGACCGCAGCCTGTCGCGTTTACCGAACGATCGCGCTGTCGCAGAGGGCTTGTTGACGTTGCTGGGTGTCCACCCAGGGCAGTGGCCAGCCGCGCCGGCTGGGCTCCTGACCCTGGACCACATCGCCATGGCCGTGGCACATCGGGTGTTGGGAATGCCCGCAGCGACCGTGGACGGCGTCGCGGTGCTCCGGTGGGCTGCTGGGACCAATCCCGTCGGCCAGCTCGGTGACTTGCGCCGCCGAGGCGGGGACGCGCTCGTCGAGGCCCTCCTGGGCTGGCTCGCCAGCCGTTGTGGCGCTGCGGCGGAGATCGTTCGCCGGGAACTCGGCGAAGCCCGGCCCGCACGGTTGGTGCCGCTGGGTGTCGCCGCTCACCACCTGCGTGAGGCCCGGACTGTCAATGCCCAGGCCAGCGATGCCTGGGAACGTTTCGTGACCCGTCACGGCGCGGCCTATGGCAAGCCCGGTGCCGCTGACGCACTCGGCAGCCACGCCATGGTGGTTGTCGGTGACCTCGTCGAAACACCTGCCACGTGGCGAGATGGATCAGCACTTCTCACCGAAGCCGACGCCTTGCTCGCGGAGGTCAACGCCGAAGCGGTCGTGGTCGGCTCACCACTCCTGCCGTCCGCCTTGAAGCAGCGCTTCCGTCAGGTGGCCGGCGCGCTCACGGTCAGTCGCACGAGCGACGTGGTCACGGGCGACGTGGGCGTACTCGATGAACTCGAAGCCGCCTGGCAGGCCGTCGACGCGCACGCGTT
>CAZEVN010000160.1:0-4690 GCA_964515145.1 uncultured Enemella sp. | reverse complement strand
TGATCGCGCAGGATGTCCTGCCCGACGCCCGCGATTCGCGTGTACGCCCCGCCCGCCAGGAACTGCTTGGAGATCCTGGCCCGCAGCTCCCTGCGCACCAGGTCGCAGTTCACCTCATGTCCATAGATACCCATGGGTAGCAGAGTAGCCCCGATACCCCACTGGGTATGATTCCGTCCCATTTCGGGACAACCGACCCGGAGGTACGCTCGGGGCGACACCATCAGGCCCCGGGGAGCGCTCGTGAACGATTCGTTGTTGACCCTGGCGCGGCGCGTCACCGTCGAGGCCGCCGAGCACGCCGCCCGGGCCCGCCGCGAAGGGGTCGAGCTCACCGGGCTGAAGTCCACCCCGACCGACGTCGTGACACGCGCCGATCAGGAAACAGAGACCTACCTGATCGACGAGATCCTGCGCGCCCGCCCCGACGACGGCATCCTCGGCGAGGAGGGCGACGGCGTCGCCTCGACCAGCGGGCTGACCTGGGTCATCGATCCCATCGACGGCACCGTGAACTATCTCTATGACATCCCGGCGTGGGCCGTGTCGGTCGCGGTCGTGGAGGGCAAACCCGACCCGGCGACCTGGCGTACTCTCGCGGGCTGCGTCGTGAACCCGCTCGCCCGTGAGGTGTACGCCGCAGCGGCCGGGTCGGGGGCCACCCTCAACGACCGGCCCCTTGCGCTGGAACCCAAGTCGCAGCTCGCGTCGGCGCTGGTCGCGACGGGGTTCGCGTACGCCGCAGAACGCCGCCTCGAACAGGCGGCGATCGCCGCGCGGGTCATCGGCCGGGTCCGCGACCTGCGGCGGATGGGTGCGGCGAGCCTCGACCTGTGCGGGGTGGCGGCCGGCCGGCTCGATGGCTATTGGGAGACGGGGCTCCACCCCTGGGATCACGCCGCCGGGGCCCTGATCGCCCGCGAGGCGGGGGCAACGGTGAGCGGGCTGGAGGCCGGCAGCCGGGAGGGCCGGGCGTTCACGCTGGCCGCGAATCCTGGCCTCGCCGAAGAGCTGCGGATGATGTTGTTCTCATCTGGGGCACCATGAGGTTTGAGGACGAGTGGGGTGGGGTATTCAGGCCTCGAAGGAGGTCTCCCTTGCCCACGTCCGCCTCTTCCGGCCCTCGACTCATGATCGACCGCACGCGCTTGCTGGTGCCGCTGTCGGACGTGGTGCCGCCGGACCTGGTCGAAGCCTTCGCCAACGCACAGCGCCATCCGTCCCCGGATCCCGGCCTGGTGGTGAAGATCGCCGCCGGTGCGCCCCTGGTTCACCGCCTGGAGCAGTTGGGCGAGTCCGAGGAATATGCCCGCAAGTCGCTGGAGCGGACCCTTGCGCTCGTGGCCGATGCGCACCGAGCCCTGTCGGCCCACGTGCGGGCACAGCTCGGCTGGCCGGAGGAGGCGGAGACTCTGGACGTGAACGGCTGGTTGGCCGCCTATGCGACCGCGGGCCCGGAAACCTGGCTCGTCGATCTCGCCGGCGGGCTTGCGCCCACGACACTGCTCCGCTGTTGCCTGCTGGCCCGCCCCGACGCCGAGGCGACGCTCTGGCTGCCGAAACGCAACACCGCATATTCCTCGGTGGGGAGCCGATCTCGGACGCGAGACCAAAGGGCAGGACTCAGTCTGCCGGGTGATGAGCTCCCAGCTCACCCCGGATCCGGGTCGCCAGGCGCCCGAGGAGGCGTGACACCTGCATCTGGCTGACGCCCAGATCGGCCGCGATCGCCGACTGGCTCCGGCCTTCGACGAAACGAAGCAGGAACAGTCGCGCATCCCGCTCATCCAGGCGATTCAGCAGCGATTGCATCGTGAGACAACCGAGGACCTGGTCGAAGCCGCGCTCCCGCACCGGGTGTTCGGCAAGCGCCTCATCGGAGGTGGCTCCATAAGCACCCCCCGCCAACACCACAGCCCGCACCAAGTCGGCATCGATCCCGAGTTCGCGCGCGATCTCCGCGTCGGTGACCGTGCGCCCCAACGCCTGACTCAACGCTCCTCGACAATCGGAGACGCGCCGGCGGAGGTCCTGGATCGCGCGGGGTGGGCGGACCAGCCATTGGTGATCACGGAAGTGCCGCTTGATCTCGCCGGTGATGGTGGGGATGGCGTACGCAGAGAATCCGCCGGGCGACTCGGGCCGATAGCGCTGGGCCGCCTTCACCAGGCCCAGGCGAGCGACCTGGAGCAGGTCCTCGGGCTCCACGCCGCGGCCGTGATAACGCCGGGCGAGTGACTCGGCCAGGGGCAGGGCCACCAGGACTACCTCGGCGACAAGGGTGGCCACGTCGTCCGGCGAGTCGGACCGCGCCGGCGCAAGGATGGTGTCAACGCACTGATCAAGGCTCGATCGCTGCGGGCGGACGGAGCCTGCAGTGACCGCAAACAGGTCGTGGGGCATGGGGACAGAAACCATTCAGTCTGGAATCCACACATGGCACCACTTCTTGACCACGCACTTGTCCCCAGTCAATCACAGGGCACCAACGCAGGCCCCTGCGTTCAGGATTTGACCGACCCGTCAGCGCGAGCAGTCCGCGCCGCTGCTCTGTTCTCCGCCACGAGCCCGGCCGAGGCCGCAAGCTCGGCTGCGACGTCCCTCAGTTTCACATTGAGGTCGTTGGAGGCGCGACGCAGGATCGCGAAGGCGGCGTCGCCGTCGACGCCGTGGCGCTCCATCAGGATGCCCTTCGCCTGGCCGATCACATCGCGGCTCGACAGCGCCTCCCGCAGTCGCTCGACGTCGCTGCGCGCGGCGACCAGTTGTACGCCGATCCCGGCGATCGCCGCCAGGAGCAGGGCTTCTTCGCGTTCGTCGGCCGTGAACGCCGCCGGGTTCCTCGCATAGAGATTGAGCGCCCCGGGCGGGCTGGTCGGGACCGAGGGGTCGGGGTGAGCCGAGAGACCCGCCGCCAGCAGGGAACGGATGCCCAGCTTCGCGGCCGCCGGGCCGAACACCGGCCACTGCTCGGAGGTGGCCAGGTCGGCACTGCCGGAGGTCGGTGCGCTGGTGGCGGCGACCTCGATGCAGGGCCCCTGCAGCAGGTCATATTGCAGGCTGTCGACCTCGCGTACCCACTCATCGGAGGCCCGCAGCGTATAGGGCTTCATGTCGGGCCGGAACAGCGTGATGCTCGCTCCCTCGACATGGGGGATCAACCGCTTTGCGAGGTCCAGGACCCGGTCGAGCACCTGCTCGATCGTGGGGTCACCCAGAACCAGCTCATTCAGGACTTCCGCAAGGGAAACCTCAGGCATTGGACGCTCTGTCCCATTCACACCGGACCTCTCTTTGTCGCCAAACAGAAAAAGTATCGGAGCAGGGGAAGGAGTTCAGCAAATGATAACGGGCTAAGACGGATTCACCGGGAAAAAATAAAAGACCCGTGGGATGCGCTGGTGCGCTGCCGACTGGACCAAGTCAGCTCCCACGGGTCCGGTGGCTCGGGTGAATTCGCCACGGTCCGCAACGGTCACGCTCGGATGAGTTGACCGAGTGGACGCCTCAGCGGCGAGCCACCTCACAAGTCCGATCAAACATCATTGATCGACCACCTCCTTTCCTGCGTGGCACCAACGCTAGGCCCCCGATCGCGGCGGGGCAAGGGATTATTCGTCTGCCGCTGGCGAACGCGAAGGAGGCCGTCCCCTGCTCCGGAACGGGCCCATTGATTGAGGGGGTCGGCGAACTACCGTGGTCATGCGCGATGAGGCGTCGGACAGACGCCTTCGGGCGTACACCCCAACAACACCGACACAGGACACAGATGCGTTCAACCAAGGATTTCGACACCAGCTTCCCCACCGGCGAGCCCTTCGACAGGCCCGTCGGTTTGGTGACCGAACTCGACCCCACGACCCGGGCGGATGCCCTGGCTCCGGGGGCTTCGGTGCCAATCACCGAGGGGGAGGCGAGCCCTGAATCAGGTGCCGAGGAGAAGGAGAAGGAGCCGTTCCTCGGACTCAAGCCGACCGCTGTGGTCGGTGGCGCGCTGGCGTCCGTGACCGCAGCGATGCTCGGCGGCCAGCTCGGCCTGGCCGGGACCGTGGCCGGTGCCGCGCTGACGAGTGTGACGATCGCGGTGGGCGGTGCGCTGTATACGCGCAGCATGGACAAGACCAGGGATGGGGTGGGGAGCGTACGCGCGCGACTGAAGCTGGGCGGCACTGTCCCGGTGACCGTCGCGACGGCGCTCAAGGAAGCCGATGCGGACGATCCGACGGCGCTTTTCGGTGCGGCTGACAAGACCCGCGCGCTGCCGACTGCCGCCATTGCGGCGCAGGGAGCGAAGGACAAGCGCTGGTTCTCCCCCTTCAAGATTCTTGCCACGGCTGCCGCGGTGTTCATCCTGGCGGCGTTGGTGGTGACCGGGTTCGAGGCGTTCACCGGCAAGTCGGTCTCCGGTGGCGAAGGCACGACCGTGAGCCAGATTTCCCGGGGCGAGCCGGCGACGCGTACGCATTCGGGCCCGACCGAGCAGCAGCGCCAGAGCGATCGCGACCCCAGCGTGGCCCCCACGCCGGAGGCCTCGGCCAGCGCCACGACCGAGCCCACCACCGAGCCCACGACCGGTGCGACCACCGCCCCGACCACGGGCGCCTCGACCCAGCCCACGACCCGCGCGACCACGGGAAGCCAGCCCACCACGGGGGCTACCGGCGGAGCAGGTTCGGGCACGGGCTCGGGC
>CAZEVN010000159.1:0-4693 GCA_964515145.1 uncultured Enemella sp. | reverse complement strand
AAACCATGTGAGGTACAGGCCCCCCTACGCGGGGACTTGACAATGAGGTACCACGTCGGTTCAGGGTCCTGAACTTCGGGCATTCGTTCACCTGTCACGTCCTGAGGATTCATCAGAAAAGAGTCAGGATGTGGCCCGCGGTCCCTACGTTCGCTCGGGTGACCACCTCCACGATCGCGGATCCCGCACAGGGAGCCGACCAGCCACCGCCCCCGAGGCGAAAACCGCGCACCAACTGGCGCGAGGTCGGCCTGGCTGCGGCGCTCATCCTGCCCAACCTGATCCTGCTGATCGTCTTCACCTATCGCCCGCTGATCGAGAACATCCGGCTGTCGTTCTTCCACTGGAACATCAGCTCGACCCGGCGGCGGTTCATCGGGTTGGACAACTATGTCGAGTGGTTCACCGCGAGCACGACGCCGACGATCGTGTTCAACACGGTGGTGTTCACGGTGGCCGCGGTTGCGGGCTCGATGATCATCGGTCTGGCCCTCGCGCTGCTGCTCGACCAGAAACTGTTGGGTCGGGGCGCGGTGCGGTCGCTGGTGTTCGCGCCCTATGTGATCGCGGGGGCGGCGATCGGTGTGGCCTTCCAGTTCGTGTTCGACCCGGGCTTCGGCCTGGTCCAGGACCTGCTAGGCCGGATCGGGCTGGACTCGCCGAACTTCTATCAGGTGCCGGGCTGGGCCCTGTTCATGCTGACGGTCACCTACATCTGGAAAAACGTCGGCTACACGTTCGTCATCTATCTCGCCGCTCTGCAGGGGCGGCGCAAGGACCTCGACGAGGCCGCCGAGATCGACGGCACCTCGCGCTGGCGGCACCTGACCCGGGTGGTCCTGCCGCAGCTGCGCCCGACCACGTTCTTCCTGTCGGTGACCGTGTTGCTGAGCTCGTTCCAGGTGTTCGACCTGATCAACGTCATGACCCAGGGCGGCCCGCTCGGGACCGGCACGATGACGATGATCTTCCAGGTCTATGAGGAGACCTTCAACAACTCCCGCGCGGGCTATGGCGCGGCCATCGCGACCATTATGTTCACGGTCGTCCTGATCATCACGGTGATCCAGGTGCGCGTGCAGGACAGGCAGGACTGACATGACTGCTCGGATCGATACCCCACCCGCGCGCGATGGCGCCGGCAACCCGAAAGACTCTGAACCCGATCAGGCGACTGCCGCGGCGGTTCCCGTCCGCCGGCATCCGAAGGATCCCAACGAGACCGGGGTGCTGGCCAAGGTCTTCGGCTATGGGGCCCTGCTGCTGACCGTCGCGATGATCGCGGTGCCGCTGTATTTCATCGTGATCACGTCCTTCAAGACCCATCCGGACATCTATTCGGACCCGATCACGTGGTGGCCGAACCCCTGGGCGCCCGAGAACTATTCCTATGTCACCGAGACCATGCGCTTCGGCCTCTATCTGCGCAACTCGGTCATCATCACCGCGATCCTCACGGTCGTGCAGGTGACGCTGGGCGTGCTTTCGGCGTACGCCTTCGCCTTCCTGCGCTTCCCTGGACGCAACATCCTGTTCATTGTCGTGATCGCGGCGCTGATGGTGCCGAACCAGATCACGATCATCACGAACTACACGCTCGTGGCAGGCCTGGGCTGGCGGAACACGTTCCAGGGCATCATCATCCCGCTGGCCGGGGTGGCCTTCGGTGCCTTCCTGATGCGCAACCACTTCCTGTCGTTGCCGAAGGAAATCATGGAGGCGGCGCGCCTCGACGGCACCGGATTCATCCGGACACTGTTCCGGGTCGTGCTGCCGATGTCCTGGCCGACGGTCGCGGCCTTCACGCTGATCACGATCGTGACCGAGTGGAACGGCTATCTCTGGCCGTTCCTCATCTCCGATACCGCGGATGTCGCTCCGTTGCCGATCGGCCTGACGCAGCTCCAGCAGAACGAGGGCCTGACCAACTGGGGCCCGGTGATGGCCGGCACGGTGATCACCACCCTCCCGATCCTGATCGTCTTCCTGCTGCTGCAGAAACAGATGATCAAGGGCCTGACCGCCGGCGCGGTCAAGGGCTGAACCAACTCCGAAATCAGTTCGAAAGGCATTCCATGTTTTCTCGTCGTGCACTCCTGGGCGGCGCCGGTGTGGCCGCGCTGGCACTCGGTGGCCTGACCGCCTGCGGCACCTCCAGCTCCGGTTCGGGCTCGGGCTCGGGCGGCAAGAGCACCGCCGGCCCGATCCAGTTCTGGTCCAACCACCCCGGCTCGTCGAAGGCCGTGGAGGAGCAGATCATCGCGGCCTGGAACCAGGCCAACCCGGACAGCCCCGTCACCCTGGTCGACGGCGGTTCGAACTATGAGGAGCTCGGCCAGAAGTTCAACGCGGCGCTCGCCGGTGGTGACCTGCCCGACGTGATCGTCGCCTCCGACGTCACCTGGTTCAACTTCGCGCTCAACGAGGCCACCACCCCGCTCGACGAGCTCTGGGACGAGGCCGGCGTCAAGGCCGACAGCTATGTCGACACCCTGCGCGAGGACTACACCTTCGACGGCAAGCACTACGGCATGCCGTACGCCCGTTCGACGACCCTCATGTATTTCAACACCGACGCCATGACCAAGGCGGGCCTCGACCCGGCCAAGGGCCCGGCCACCTGGCAGGAGTTCGCCGAGTGGGCGCCCAAGCTGCGTGAGGCCATGGGTGGCAAGCCGGCACTGGTCATCCCGGACGGCTCGAACTACCTGGACTGGTATTTCCAGGGCATGATCTGGACCTTCGGCGGCAAGTATTCCGACGAATGGGAGCCCAAGTTCACCGATCCGAAGTCGATCGAGGCGGGCAAGTTCCTCCAGGAGCAGGTGAAGGCCGGCAACATCGCCATCACCAAGGACGCGAACAACACCTTCGGCATCGGCAACTCGGCCGGCCTGCTGCAGTCGACCGGCTCGCTCGGTGGCCTCGCCAAGGCGGCCCAGATCCCGTTCGTCACCACTTACCTCCCAGGCCCGAAGCCGGGCGCGTGCACCGGTGGTGCCGGCCTCGCGATCCCCAACAAGATTTCGGACGAGCGCAAGGTCAACGCCGTCAAGTTCGTCGACTTCCTCACCAACACCCAGAACACGATCACGTTCACGCAGGCCACCGGCTATATGCCGGTCCGCAAGGACGCCGTGGATGATCCGGCCGAGGCGAAGTACCTCGAAGAGAACCCCAACGCCATGACCGCCATCAAGCAGCTGGCCGAGAACACCGCGCCCCAGGACTATGCCCGCGTGTTCGTCCCCGGCGGCGGCAAGCTCATCGGTGGCGGCCTCGACCGCATCACCATCGGCAACGAGGACGTCGAGAAGGTCTTCGCCGAACTGTCCGCCGAGACCACCAAGGTCTTCGAGCGCGACATCAAGCCGCTGCTCTGATCCGCTGACACCGGCGTACCTCCCACGAAAGGAACACCATGGCCACTGTCGAATTCCGGCAGGCATCGCGCATCTATGACGAGACCCGTCCGCCGGCGGTCAACCGGATCAACCTGACCATCGCCGATGGCGAATTCCTCGTGCTGGTCGGGCCCTCGGGCTGCGGCAAGTCCACGACCCTGCGCATGCTCGCGGGGCTGGAGCCGGTCGATGAAGGCTCGATCTTCATCGACGGCGTCGATGTCAGTGAAACCCCTGCGCGGAACCGCGACACGGCCATGGTGTTCCAGAGCTATGCGCTCTATCCCAACATGACGGCCCGGCAGAACATGGCCTTCGCGCTCGAGAACGCGAAGGTCGCGAGGGCCAAGATCGCCGAGAAAGTCGAGTGGGCCGCCAAGATGCTCGACCTGGGCGCGTTGCTCGATGTGAAGCCGGGCGCGATGTCCGGCGGTCAGCGCCAGCGCGTGGCGATGGGGCGGGCGATCGTTCGGGACCCCAAGGTGTTCTGCATGGACGAGCCGCTGTCCAACCTCGACGCGAAGCTCCGCGTCGAGGTCCGCAGCCAGATCGCCAAGCTCCAGCGTGACCTCGGGGTGACCACGGTCTATGTCACCCATGACCAGACCGAGGCCATGACGATGGGGCACCGGATCTGCGTGCTCAAGGACGGCCTGTTGCAGCAGGTCGATGAGCCGACCCATGTCTATGAGCGTCCCGCCAACACCTTCGTGGCCGGGTTCATCGGGTCGCCCGGCATCACGTTGCTGGACGGCATTTCCGTCGAGGACGGCCGTGCGGTCGTGGGGGAGGGGCACCGCACCGACCTCGGCCTCCCGCGCGAACTGGCCGGCAAGGCCAAGGAGCGGCTTGTGGTCGGCATTCGCCCGGAGGCCTGGGAGATCCGCGGCCACGGTGCGGCTCAGCCGGAGGGCACCCTGCCCATGAAGATCGAGATGATCGAACACCTGGGCTCTGAGGCGTACCTCTATGTCGATCCCATCATGACCCCCGACAGCCCCGTGAGCATTCGCGGCGGCCGGGCCGTCCTGCGGGCCGACAAGCGCCAGACCTATGAGCTGGGTGAGGTGCTGCATGCGGCGCCGCGTTTCGGTGAGGCGTACTTCTTCGATCCCGACTCCGAGGTCAACCTGGTCCATCTCTGACGGACGAGTTTGGGTAGCTGCCGCGCAGGTGGCTAGACTCTGACGAAGGTTCCCCGTGCGGCATTATCTTGCCCAACTCCCCCAGGACCGGAAGGTAGCAAGGGTAAGCGAGCTCTGATGGGTGCGCGGGGAACCCCTTTTTCT
>CAZEVN010000158.1:0-4710 GCA_964515145.1 uncultured Enemella sp. | reverse complement strand
ACAAACGCCTTCGCGACGACATCGAACTGCTCGTCGGGCGCATCAACGGCGACATGGGCCGCATCGGTCGCTCGCCGATCAACTATCTCCACTCGGGTTATCCGCGTCAGGAGATGGCGGCGCTCTATCGGGCTGCCGACGTCATGGTCGTGACGCCGCTGCGCGATGGCATGAACCTGGTCGCGAAGGAATATGTCGCCTGTCGCGGCACCGGGGATGGCGCCCTCGTGTTGAGCGAATTCGCCGGGGCCGCGCGCGAACTCAAGCAGGCCTGGCAGGTCAATCCCTATGACATCAACGGGATGAAGCAGACCATTCTCGACGCGGCATCAGCCACGACCACCGAGAAACGTCGCCGCATGCGTGCCCTGCGCAAGCAGGTGTTCACCAACGACATCGACCACTGGGCCGAGACATTCCTGAAGGACCTGGGGCTGGAGGCCTGATCAGGAGATCGGGCCCCGGTCGATCTGGGTCAGCGACTCATTCACTTCGAAGAACAGGGCGCGGATGCCCGTGACGCCGAAGCCCTGGAGTCGTGCGGTGTGCATCTCCGCGTACGCCTGCGCCGACGCCATGTCGTCGAACAGATAGATCCCGCCGGCCATCTTGGTCTCGGCGTTCTCGGTCCAGATCTTCCAGCGCAGGCCGGGCTCGTTGGCGATCGACTCGGCGAGTCCGGCATACGCCTGCGACATCTCCTCGCCCCACGGGCCCTCGGCTGGGAAATCGAACTGGGCAATGACGGCCATGGTGGTTCCTTTTCGGTACGCCGGGTGGGTCTAGTTTGACAGTATGCCTGAGCCCACGCCGCGACCCCGGTGGGTCGCCGTGCTTCTGCTGGCGGGATTCGGGGCGGCCGGACCTTCGGCAAGGCAGCGGCCCGGGCTGCGGTGTTCCTGGTGGCGGCAGACGTGGGGTACTACGCGAGTGACTCGGCGCTCGGCGTCTATACCTCGATCTCCTATGACCCACGGAATCCCGACGCCTGGGACCCCAACGCGGAGCCTGTCTTCCAGTGGGCCGGGGTGCTCTCTGATCCGGCGTACTGGACGGTCATGGCCGCAGTGACGGCCCTGTTGCTGGGGTTCGTTGTTTGGCTGATCCGGCGTGGCGGTCGTGGCCGCCGTCGTGGTAGTGGTTGTCTGGTGGCGATATCTGCGCACGCCTCAGACCAGCCGGGCGAGCAACTCGTCGAGATAGCCCGCGATCTGTTCCGCCACCGAAGCAGTGACCGTCGGGTGCCACGCATAGGAATCCGGGAGGTCCGCCTGGTTGGCCTTGGTCTGGACGGTCGCGGCGCACACATCGGCGAGGCCGTGGACCGTGACATCGTGCGTGATCCCGCGGGCGACACCGGCGGCGAAGCCGAGGCTGAAGGTGTTTTCGTGCCAGGCCGGCCAGTGCGTGATCAGCATGAGCTGCTGGCGACGGGTCATGGTCAGGATGAGGTCGGTTTCGTGCAGCATCTCCGGATCGACCTGGCGGGAGCGGAAGCCGCCGGGGGAACCACCGCGATTGATCAGTTCCTCGGCGAGGCCCTGTTCCATCCCCGCGCCGGGGAGGGCATCCAGCCCCGCGGACTCGAACGTGAGGTCGCGGCCGAGCTGTCGTGCGCGGAGCTGGGCGTACCGTTCGGCGAACGCCGACCGTCCGACATTGCCCGAGCACAGGAACAGGACGTTGGCCACCCGGTCACCTTAGATCAGCCAGCCCGCGGGCCCGGGCGAGGTAGCCGGCGGGGTCGGCCCAGGCCGGGTCGGGGGCGCGCTCGAGGAGTCCGTCGCCATAGACCTCGCGAGCGCGCAGCTCGTCGAGGTGGACATAGCCGATGTGGCAGTCGCAGACCGGGCGTGAGCAGGGCTTGTCGGTGAGGATCTGCTCGAGGGGGTCGGCGTACAGATTGCCGAGCACCTGGGGCAGGAAGTGACACCGACGGGCGGTGCCGTCGCCGTCGATGGCGAGGACGGTACGCCCGGCTGCGCAGGTCCGGCCCCGGCTGGCGAAGCGGAGCAGGCCCACCTCGAACAGCGGGTCCACGGCCGCGAGCCGGGCGATGGTCCCGGAATCGTAGTAGTCCGGTCGCACCGCGCCGCCGTCCGGCGAGTATGCGTTGACCCACATCGGGGTGTCGTGGGGGAGGGCCGCGCGGAGGGTCTCGATCTCGGCGATGCGATTGCGTACGCCGACCACACCCACGCTGTGGCCCACGCCCAGGTCGCGGAGGCGGGAGACATTGCGGAGAAACCGTTCCTGGTTCACCTCCGTCGGGTGCCAGGTCGACCAGATGCCGACTTTGTCGGGGTTCGCGTCGGCCAGCCAGTCGAGCGATCCGGCGAGGTTGGTCTGGGTCGCGACCTTGCGTACGCCGGGGAGGTGGCTCAGTTCGAGGATCGCCTCGCGATACCGCGCATGATGCATCGCCTCGCCCCAAGGGGTGAAGAACACCGAGACAGGCCCTGCGTACGCCCGAATCCAGTCCAGGAACCGCTCCAGCGCACGCTCGTCGGCGGCCTTCTGCTCGGGCGTCTCGGGCTTCTTGGCAAACGGGCAATAGCCGCAGCCGTAGTTGCACGAGTCCAGCGGCCCGCGATAGATGAGGGTCAGTTCAGCGGAGGTCATGGTCGCGGCTCAGGTCGGTGACGCGGGCGGAATAGAGCATCGGCCCGATCGCATCGGAGAGGGCGAGGCCGTCCGCGGTGAGGTGTACGCGCCCAGGGGTTCGGGTGGCCAGGCCGTCATCGACGAGCCGATCGAGGGGGAGCGAATCGGGGTCGGCTCCGGTCGCACGGCGGCAGGCGTCGACATCGAGCCCGTCGATGTGGAGCAGGGATTGCAGCACGAACCGACGCATCCGCTCGTCCGCGTCGAGCCGGAACCCGTGGTGGGCAACCCAAAGCTCGGCGTCGGTGAGCGCGACGTAGTCGTCGATGATCGACTTCACACCGCGACGGCCAACGGCGTACTCGCGCGAATAGTGCAGCTCCCGCGTGTAGGACCTCGCTCCGCACCCGAGCCCGACCATGCCGTCGGACTGGCAGGCGTACTCGTCATCGACCTCCTCGATCCCGCGCCGTCGGAATCGGCGCATGGAGGTCTGCTCATAGCCCTCGGCCAGCAGGAGGTCGCGACCCAGGCGATAGAGCTCGGGGCGCAGGTCGGTCGGTGCTGTGGCGACGTGGTCGAGGCCGGTGAGGGGACGGACATAGAGGGGGTACGCGAACACCTCCTCGGGCTGCCACTGCAGCGCATCGCGCAGGGTGGTGAGCCAGGTGTCGGGGGTCTGGTCGGGGAGGCCATACATGAGGTCGATGTTGAGGATCGGCGGCCCGAGGGTCCGCAGTGTGTCGAGGGCGGTGCGGACCTCGTCGTCCCGCTGGCGCCGGCCGATGCGGTGGACCTCGGCGGGATCCATCGATTGGATGCCGATGGAGATGCGGCGGACGCCGGTGTCGGCGAGGAGGGCGATGCGGTCCGGGGTGGCCGTTGCGGGGGACGTCTCGATCGAGGTCGGGACGTCCGCGACGGGGCGTCCGAACACCCGCGGGAACACGTCGAGCAGGCGGGCCAGCTGGGCGGGCGGCAGATAGGTCGGGGTCCCGCCACCGATGGCATAGCGCGCGGACGTCGCGGGCTGGATGATTTCCGCAGTTGCCAGGGCCTCCCGATCGAGCGCGTCGAGATAATGGTCCACGAGGTCGTCGCGGGGATTCGCCGTCGTGAACAGGTTGCAGAACCCACACCGCATCTCGCAGAACGGCAGATGGAGATAGCCGAACAGATGGGCCCGATCCTCGCCCGCCCAGAGCTCGGCAAGATCGACGGGCGGGTCCAGGCGGCGGTAGGCCGTCTTGTGGGGATAGCCGTAGGTGTAACCGGCATAGGGGTTGGTGGTGAGGGCGAGCGTCACGTGATTACCACCTCTGCATACGGCACCGTCCACACCAGCGGGTGCGCGATCCCGTGGCCCCACCAGCCGTCCTCGCCGAAACAGTCGCCGTGGTCGGAGCACACGATGAGCACGGTGGGGCGGCGCAGCGCGTCGATGATGCGGCCCAGGTGCTCGTCGGCGTACGCCAGCGCGGCGGCCTGGGATTCGGGCGAATCGCGGCGGGCTTCGGGCAGGTAATAGTGCGTCGGCGTGTGGGTCGCCGCGATGTTGAGGAGCAGGAACAGGCGCCGGTCGGCGGGCTGGTCGGCGAGGACACGGACGGCGACGTCGGCCTGGGCGGCGGCGGAGTCCTTGTTCTTCGGGCCGGTCGCGGGGGACCAGTGCGACTCGTCGAAGAGGTCGGCGATCACGGAGCCCAGCGCGCCGCGGCGGGAGAAGAAGCCCACGCCGCCGAGGCAGACTGTGTGATAACTGCGGGCGCGGAGGGCGGCGGGGACGTCGGGTTCGTCGAACACCAGAGTCCCCGGCCGGGCGCCGATCGAGTGGTCGAACGAGCCCGCGAACATGCGGGCCGGACGGTCCTGGCCGGGTGGTGCGGGCAGGAACCCGCCGAGGAAGGCCAGGTGGGCGGGATAGGTGAAGGTCGCCGGTGAGTGCCGTTCCTCCCAGCCGGTGGCGGGGAGGAGGCGGGCGAGGTGAGGGGTGCGCCCCGCGGCCCACGCCTCCTGCGCCACGTCGAAGCGCAAGGAGTCGAGGGTGATCCACACGATGTCATGCGTGCCGATGAGATCGTTGACAGGAATCATCGGGCGCTCGCT
>CAZEVN010000157.1:0-4717 GCA_964515145.1 uncultured Enemella sp. | reverse complement strand
AAGTGGCCGTTCGTCGGCAAGCTCGAGAAGCAGCTGCGTCGCATGCGCTGGCATGTGATGGACGGCGGCGAGATCACCGGCCAGCTCCACCCGGAGAGCCGAATGATCGCGCACGTGCCGTTCCTGGAATCGCTGCGGGATGCTGGCCGGGAATATGCCGATGGCTGGCTCGCCGAGACCGGCGCCCTCATCGGTCGCAGCTCTACGGCCGAACTGCACTCCTTCGAGCAGCTGGTCTGACCGCTCACTTCTTCGGCAGCGGCGTTCCTGGGTCGGCCAGGGCGGTGGCCTCCACGCTGATCCCGCGCTCGATGATGCGCTTGGTCATGCGCAGGTCGCGGCCGCCGTTGGGGCCCATCGACGAGACCATCCTGTCGCCGTCGAGGAAGAACACCAGGAAGTTGCCGTCCTCGGGAGTGCCGCGGACGACGATGGTGTGCTCCGGCTTGGCGATGCCATAGATCTGCAGGTTCACGTCGTATTGATCCGACCAGAACCATGGCAGTGGCTCGTGGCGGGCCTCCGTTCCCAGGGCGTTCTTGGCCGCGGCGATGCCCTGGTCCTGGGCGTTCTGCCAGGACTCGAGGCGGATCGGTCCACCGTGCCACGGGTTGTGGGCGACGGCCACATCGCCCGCGGCGAAGATGGCGGGATCGCTGGTGCGACAGTCCGGGCCGACGAGTACGCCCCGGTCGACCTCCAGGCCCGCCTCCTCGGCGAGACCCGTGTGGGGGACGAGCCCGATCCCCGCGACGACCGTGTCGGCAGGGAGGGTGGTGCCGTCGGCGAGCTCGACCCGGAGCGATTCGCCCTCCTGGGTGATCGCGCTGACGCCCGAATCGAGCAGGACCGTCACGCCCTGGCCCTCATGGAGTCGCAGGAGATAGTCCGAGATCACCTCGGGCACGCTGCGCTGGCACAGCCGCGGCATGGCCTCGACGACTGTCACCTCGGCCCCGGCCTGCCGGGCGGTCGCCGCGACCTCGAGGCCGATCCAGCCACCGCCGACCACCACGATGCGGGCTCCCTCGACGAGGCGAGACCTGAGTCGTTCGGCGTCGCCGAGCGTACGTAGGGTCAGCACGTTGTCGAGGTCGCCCCCGGGCACCGGCAGCGCACGCGCGGTGCCGCCGGTGCACAGGAGCAACTTGTCATAACCCACCCGGTCGCCGTCTTCGAGGACGACCTCGCGAGCGTCCCTGTCGATCGCGGTGACTGTGGTGCCGGGGCGGAAGTCGAGGTCGAGTTCCTCGAACTTCTTGGCCGGCATCAGGTGGGTGTGTTCGGGTTCTGCCTCGCCTTTGAGCACGGCCTTGGAGAGCGGGGGCCGTTCGTAGGGCGGGTGGGGTTCATCGCCGATCAGGACGATCGATCCGGCGTACCCCTCGGCGCGCAGCGTCGCCGCCGCCCAGCCGCCGGCCTGTCCGGCGCCGATGATGACGATCTGCGCGCTGTTGGTCATTCCACTCCGATCTCCACGGTTCCGTCGACGACCCTAGCCGGGAAGGTATGGACGTCGACAGTGCACGGTTCCTTGAGGGCCTTGCCGGTGCGGAGGTCGAACACGCCCTGGTGGAGGGTGCATTCGAGGGTGCAGTCCTCGACATAGCCGTCGGACAGGGGCGCGACCTCGTGGGTGCACATGTCCTTCAGCGCGAAGACCTCGTCGTCGACGCGGACGAGAGCGATGTTCTCGCCGCCGACCCGCACCGGGGTGGGTTCTTCGTCTTCGAGCTCGTCGAAGGCGATCACTTCATGCCAGGTTGTCATGGCTGCTGGGGGACCTTCCGGATCAGATGGGGGTGGCGAGGAGGGTGAGCACGCGCGACGTGTCATAGATGACCTTGCGCTCGGCATATCGCCAGCCCTCGGCGGTCTTCACCACGGTGTCGTGATAGCTGCCGGCCGAATAGACCTCGGCGACGCCCACCTGTCCGGTGCGCACGACGATGTAGCTCGACTCGGTGGTCACCGTGTCGCCGTCGACCGAGGTGATGATCAGACCTGAGGTGGCGTGGCGATAGCGGTGCTCCTCATAGATGTTCGCGTTGCGCAGCGCGACGACGCGGTCGCGCATCATCGCCGCATTGCGGCACCACAGGATCGGTGCCGGCAGGCCGCGCTCGGCGTTCTCCCGCGACAGGATCGTGTATTGCGCGTCCTCGGTGAAATAGCCCGGCCAGGCCTCGATGTCGTCGGAGTCGATGGCGTGGGCATACCGAGCCTGCAGCTCCTGCAGTTCCATCCAGAGCGTGATGTCGGCCGGCGGGCGTACGCCGGTGGTCTCGGTGTTGGTCTTGGTGTCGGTGCTCATCGTCAGTACCCCATGACTTTCTGATAGCCGGCCCAGAAGTTGCGGATCAGGCTCTCGGTGATGTTGGTCTCCTGCTCCTCGGGCGCATCGAGCGCCATGCCGAGGAACGAGGTGGCGTCGCCGTCGCGGACCGTGGCGTCCTGGACGAGCTCGGTGACCTCGGTGTCCTCCATGGAGATATAGCCGGCGGGGCCGACGAGGTTGGCCTGGAGCAGGCGCAGCTCACGCATCTCGGGGGTGTCGTCGGTGTAGCCGAAGAAGTGGAAGATGAGCTCGAACTCACCCGGGCCCTTGGGCAACACCTGACGGCAGACCAGGGTGTTGTGGATCTGCTGGATGACGAGCTGCGGGAAAATCGTCTGGATGTGGTTGGTGCAGTCCTCGTCGTATTCCGAGATCTGGCCCAGCAGATAGGGATCCTCCAGCGCGAAGCCCGTGTCCATCGAGCGGATGGACTGCTGGGTGTACGCCTGCGAGGTGTCGGTGTCCTCCTCCGGCTTGGTCACCGTGATGATCGAGTGGAGGCCGTGGCGGCTGTCGGGGATCGAGCGCGCCTTCATGCCCACCCGGAAGATGTTGAACGTCGTGTGGAACAGGTGGAGCAGGGACGCGTGATAGGGGTCCTTGACGTTCTCGTAGTAGAGCTTCCAGTTCGAGTGGGCGTACTGGCGGGTGCAACCGAGATATTCCACTTCCTTGTGGAAGATCCGGTCGACCCACGGCTTCATCTCCGGGCCGAGATAGTCCTCGATATCGGGGGTCTCGTCGGAGAACGTGCCGAAGACCAGGCCCTTGTAGTCCACGACGCGCAGCTTCTGCATGCCGTAGTCCTCGGGCTTGAATTCCTTCGCCATGCCCGTGAGCTTCTTGCCGCCGGCCTTCATGCCGCGGCGGAACGGGACGCCCTGGAGGTCACCATTCGCCTTGTAATTCCACTGGTGATAAACGCAGGTGAAATCGGTGGCGTTGCCGTGCTTCTCGCGGCACACGATCGCCCCGCGGTGCGCGCAGCGGTTGACCCAGGCGGCGAACCCGTCCGGCGTACGCGTCACGACGACCGGGGTATCGCCCACGAACGTCGACTTGAAGTCGTTCATGTTGGGCATCTCGGCGGCGAGCGCCAGGAAGTTCCAGTGCGGGCCGCGATAGATCCGCTCCTGCTCCCGGTCGAAGACCTCCTTGGAGCTGAACACCTTGTAGGGGACTCGGGAGCCGTCCGGCTGCGGGAAATGCACCTCGCGTTCGGCTTCCCTGGTGGCCATGTCTGTCATTGGACTACCTCTCGAAGTTGGGGGCGCCTCGGCGGTGAGGCGTACTTCTATGGTCCGTTTCCCGGTGTATATCTGTCCATCAGAAGATTGAGATAGCTTCTATCTCGAAAGGAGATTGATCCGTGGAGATTGCCCAACTGCGCTATTTCGTGGCGGTGTGCGAGGAGCGCAGTTTCACGAAGGCGGCGGAGCGGCTGCATGTGGTGCAGTCGGCGTTGAGTACGCAGGTGGCGAAGTTGGAGGCCGAGACGCGGGCGCAGTTGTTGGAGCGGTCCAATCGAGGCGTACGCCTGACCCCCGCCGGGGAGGTGTTGTTGGCCCGCGCGCGCCGGATCCTGACCGAGGTCGATGAGGCCGGCGCCGCGATGGCATCCCTCCGGGGCACCCTGACTGGCGTGCTCCGCGTCGGTGTCATCAATGTCGTCGGCCAGTCCGCGCCGCAGGTCGATGAGGCTCTGGCGGCATTCCATGAGCGGCATCCACTGGTGGAGATCCGCATCCACGACCCCGGCAGCCGCGGGATCGTCGAGGAACTCCGGGCGGGGACGATGGATGTGGGGCTGGTGGGCTATTACGCCCACGATGTTCCAGCCGAACTCAGCCATCGGGTTCTCACCGATCATGCGCTGGTGGCGGTGGTGCACACGCGGCATCCGCTTGCCGACCGGGGGAGTGTCACCCTGGCCGAGTTGGCCCGGCATGGGCCGGGTGTGGAGCTCCGAGCGGCGAGTGGGCTGCGGCACTATGTCGACGAGGCCTTCGCGAGTGTGGGCGTACGCCGGCAGGTCGCGTTCGAGGTGGCGACGACTGACGAATCGATCCGGTACGCCAGCCTGGGCATGGGGTTCGCGCTGGTGCCCGAGCCGACGGTGGCCCCCGGGTTGTTGCGCAGTCGGGTGGCGGTGTTGCAGGTTGCTGATGTCGAACTGAGGCATCCCGTCGCGCTCGTGCATCGGAGCCCGGCTCCGACCTCGCCGGCCGCCCGGGCCCTCATCGCCGAGATCATCGCCCGGGCCGAGCTGCCTTCGGGTTGATACCGCGGGTTCCGCGTATCAGGCTGCGTTGTGCAAGCTCGGCCCGGTCCTGGTGCCGCGATGCCCCACTTATTCGATCGATGCCACATTTACAACTG
>CAZEVN010000156.1:1542-4843 GCA_964515145.1 uncultured Enemella sp. | reverse complement strand
ATCGGGTTCGATATCAACGGTGACGCGGGCGCGACCTATACGACGGCCCAGGTGGCCAGGGAGACCTCCCGGGCCACGTCCGGATCGATCATCATCGGGCACTTCAACCAGCCGAAGCGGAGCACGTACGCCGGTCTGGCCGAGGCCCTCCCCCGCATGAAAGATCGGGGCACCGTCTTCTCGAAACTCTCCGACCTTAACGTCACCTGACCCTGGCCCCGGACCGTCGCCGGCGAAGTGCGCGAAGGCCCAACCCGACCCCGATGTACGCCGCAGTGGTCGCGATCCCGACGATGGGCGAGACCACGAATGCGCCGCCCGGGGTGAACTTGGCATGGCCGTCGAGGACGATGGGATTGATCAGGGCATCTTCCACTGCGTGCATCAGCACACACGGCCAGATGGATCCGGACAGGCGATAAAGCTCGGAATACAGCACCGTCCAGCCGATCATCGTCGCGCACAGCACTGCTGTCGCTGCCGGCCGGGGCAGGTCAACGACACTGCGCATGGTGGGCTCGTCGAGGAAGACCAGATAGTAGGGCAGGTGCCACAGGCTCCAGACTGCGCCGACGCCGAGATAGAGAGCCAGATCACTGGGGCGCTCCTCCAGCAGTTCCTCCGTGAGGTATCCCCGCCACACCGACTCCTCGAAGAAGTTCTTCACGAGATTGATCCCGAGGGCGGGCAGGAACGCCAGGGCCAGCTTCTTCAGGTCAAAGCCCGACGTATCGGTCAGCCCCAACCCACGGCCGAGCAGCAGGACACCCGCAGTAACGGCGGGATAGGCCAGCACCCCCACGGCGTACGACGGCAGCGCCGACGGCAGCCGAGGCGACCAACCGCCCTTTCGCCAGCCAGAGCCAGCAATCCGCAAGCCCACCGTGGTGGCGAGCGGCATAACCAACCAGAGGCCGGCACCGGGACTGTCGAGGGTGTTCGGCTGACCGAGGGCCTTGTTCAGCCCAGCGCCCAACCACCCGCTGGCAAGGGCCGATGCCGTGAAGATGGCAAGATTTCGACGACGGATCTTCATTTCCCACTCTCCGGGTGACGAACGATTGACAACAACCAGTCAGCTTCGGGCAGGGACATGGACGCGCTGCCGGTGCAGGAGGCGACAGGACTCGAGTACGCCAGCACCGCGACCGGCACGTCACCCGATGGCAGCACCGTGCCCGTGATGCACGCCTGCGGCCATGACTCCCACGTCACGTGCCAGCTGGCGGCGTACCGGCTCCTGGCCGGGAATCGCGAGCACTGGTCCGGCACGCTCATCGCGCTGTTCCAGCCCGCCGAGGAGGCGTTCGACGGGGCGCAGACGATGGCCGACGACAATCTCGCCGACCGCATCCCGAAGCCGGATGTGGCGCTCGCCCAACACGTGCTGCCGGGCGCGGCCGGCACCGTGATGGTCAGCCCCGGCCCGATCATGGCGTCGTGTGACGATATTGCGATCACACTGCACGGCAAGGGCGGTCACGGCTCGGCCCCGCACGAGACGGTCGACCCCGTGGTGTTGACCGCTGCGACCGTCATGCGCCTGCAGACGATCGTCTCGCGCGAGGTCGACCCGAACGCCGTCGCCGTCATCACGGTCGGGCGCATGGCTGCCGGCACCAAGAACAACATCATTCCCGACACCGCCGAGATCGAGCTGACGGTGCGGACCTATGACGAGCGTGTGCGGGAGCGTACGCTCGACGCCATCCGCCGCGTGGTCACGGCCGAGGCCCTGGCCTCGGGTGCCCCGGAGCCCGAGATCCGCATCATCAGCAGCCTGCCCCTCACGTCGAACGACCCGGCCGTGACGGAGCAGGTGCGTCAGGCGTTCACGGCGCACTTCGGTGATCGCACCCGGCCCATGACACCCGAGGCCGGCAGCGAGGACTTCGGGATCATCCCCGACCTGTTCGGGACGCCGTATTGCTATTGGAGTTTCGGGGTGAACGATCCGGAGCGTTGGTACGCCGCAGAGGCGGCGGGGACGACCGGATCGGAGTTCCCCGACTGCCACTCCCCCTATTTCGCGCCGCTGCTCGATGCCCTGGACACGGGTGTCGAGGCGATGGTCGTCGCCACCCTGGCCTGGCTGGGACCCCAGGCCTGAGTCAGCGGCGCCGCGGGGTCGTGCGCCCGTAACGCGGGATCAGCTGGCGCTCCCGGCGATAGAAGTCGGCACGGGCTAGCATCGAGCCGGCGGATGCGTCCACCAGGAACGTCGCCTGCCGATGCAGCTGGAGGGCCGAGGCAGGCACGCTCGACGTGAGTTCACCCTCGATCGCGGAGTGGATGGCGGGAGCCTTGCCGCCGCCCGTGGCGATGAGGATGAGCGCGCCGGCCTCCAGGATCGTCCCGATCCCCTGGCTCAGCGCGAGCAGCGGCACGTCCTCGGGATCGTCATCGAAGAACCGGGCATTGGCGTCGACGGTCTGCTGTGTCAGCGCCACGACCCGCGTCCGCGAGCCGAACGACGACGTCGGCTCGTTGAAGGCGAGGTGGCCGTTGTGGCCGATCCCAAGGATCTGCAGGTCGATGCCGCCCGCTGCCGCGATCGCATCCTCATAGTCGCGGCATTCCTGGGCGAGATCCGCGGCGCGTCCGTTCAGAGTGTGCAGCTGAGCCGGATCCAGGCCACACGGCCCGACCACGTGCTCGTCCAGGAAGTAGCGATAGGACATCGCATGGTCGCCGCCCAGGCCGGCGTACTCATCGAGCGCGAAGAACCGGACCTGAGACAGGTCCAGCTCTCCGCGCCCAACGCGGGCGGCCAACTCGTGATAGATCGGCAGCGGTGACGACCCCGTGGCCAGGCCGATGGTGCAGTCGGGTCGATAGCTGATCTGCTCGGCGATCAGGTCGACCGCGAAACGGCCAAGTTCGGCGATGTCATCGATGATGATCCGCACGCGTCCTCCTGGATGATGAAAGTGCGATGCAGCCTAGCGACCCGGACGCCGGTGCCGCAGCGGCCGACTCACGCGACGATCTGGAACGACCCACCCCGCGAGTCGGCCACCGTCGCAACCCGGCCGAAGGGAGTGTCGATCGGGCCATCGAGCAGCGCACCGCCCAGGTCCTTGATCTTCGCGACCGTCGCGTCGGCGTCCTCGACCCGGAAATCGACGCGCCAATAGGACGGCATTTCCTCCGGCAACCAGGCGTTCGCCTCGCACAGTCCGGCAGTGGCTGCCTCGCCTGCGAAGTTGGTCACATAGCGGCCCATATTGTCGGGCGTCTCGTCGGTTTCGACAGCGTCGCCCTCGTCGGGACCCATGGGTGCGTTGTCCCAGCCCAGCAC
>CAZEVN010000156.1:0-1442 GCA_964515145.1 uncultured Enemella sp. | reverse complement strand
GGCGGCGCGCTCGGCATTGGGTCTGGAATTTGTACCTATAGGTGCATTTTCCGGACCCAATAACGGCAGCGCGCAGGGCCGATGTCAGCGTGACCCCGTCCACACCGATCTCGACCCTCAGCGCGTACGCCGGGACCGCGAGCGGCCGCGTCCGGCCTGCGGCTTGCGGTTCTGGGGCCGCTGAGCCTGTTGCCCCGGCGCCTGCGACTTGCGCTCACGGGGTTTGTCATCCCGCGCCTCGCGCTCACGGTTCGTCCGGGAGCTGTTGGCGGTCCGACCCCGGACGATGCCGATGAACTCCTCGATGAGTGGATCCTCGCGGTCCTTCGGCCAGGCCAGGACCATCTGCGCAGGGGGCTCGTCGATGACGGGCCGATGCCTCAGGTCGCGTCGGCTCGCCGAGCGGGCCACCGAGAGTGGCACAAGAAGCACCGCCCCCGCATTCACCCGATCGATCGCCACCTGGTCGACCTCACGGAGCACGGTCTCATCGACCAGATCCGCCTGCGTGATCTCGTCGAAGGCCGCGATCGGATGGTCCTTGTTGACCCACGCGACCATGACCTCTTCATACAGCGGGATCGCGTGCAGTCCGTCGCGCTCCAACGGCAGCCGGGCGAAACACAGGTCCACCTCACCGGCATCCAGCGCACGCCGCGGATCACCCTCCGCGACCTCCACGATCTCCAAGCCCGCCCTGATCCGCTCCTCCCAGCGGGTACGCCACTTGGTCAGCGTCACACCCGGAACATGCCCCACGAACAAGACCTCGAGGGGAGGGGAATCACTCACCCCGGCACGTTACCGCGATCAGGCCCTACATCCCGAGCTCATAGGCGACTGCCACCGCCTCGGCGCGGTTCGTGACACCGAGCGTGCGATAGAGCGCCGACAGCTGGTTGCGTACCGTCTTGGGCGACAGGAACAGGGCCCGGGCGATCTGATCGGTGCTTCGCCCTTTGGCGAGCAACGACAGCAACTCCCGGTCGCGCTGGCTCAGGGGCGTACGACCCGTGTCCCGTCCACGCGCGATGACCGCCGGTGCGGCACTGCCGGAGAGGACCGTGCCGCCCGCTCCGACAAGTTGGATCGCGGCGAGCACCTCGGCCGGGCCGGCGTCCTTGAGGACATAGCCCGACGCCCCACGGCGGACCGCCAACCGGGCGTCGTCATGGTCCGCCGACATGGTCAACACCAAAACCCTCACCTCCGGAACCAGCTCCCGCAGTGGCTCGATGAGGTCCAGACCGTTGCTCGGTCCGAGTTGGAGATCGACGACGGCGACATCCGGTGCCCAGGTCCCGGCCATGGAGAGGGCCTGCTCGGAGGTGGTCGCGCAGCTGACCTCGTCCACCCAGGATTCGCCGACCAGCAAGGCTTCCAGGCCGGCAAGCACGACCCGGTGGTCATCGACGAGGAGAATCTTCACGGCGCTACCTCCG
>CAZEVN010000155.1:0-4881 GCA_964515145.1 uncultured Enemella sp. | reverse complement strand
CTAGTTGGCCCGTCTCCCCCGATGCGGGCCTGAACAAACGCTAGGCTTCCGCTCCCGAAATGGCCAGCCCGGTTCCGTTTTCTCAAAACTGCGGCTGTCCCCCATTTCTTGGACAGGACGCCCATATCCCCTAGTGGGACACGGGTCTGGACAGGAGAAAGATCCCTCAAGTCCTTATGGAAACATTCCGGGCTTGGCACCCGGAGAGCAAAAGAGCCCAAGCCATATCGGCCTGGGCTTCTTCCATAGGTGGCGCGCTCGGAGGGATTCGAACCCCCAACCTTCTGATCCGTAGTCAGATGCTCTATCCGTTAAGCTACGAGCGCTTGGCTTCCCGCTGGCGGGCGAACCGAGAGACAACGTTAGCGTACGCCCGACGCCCGCGCCAAATCGTTTCGCCGAAGCCCCCTGAACTCAGGGGTGACCGGGTTCACACAAGCTACCGGTCCGTATCGCCGGACGCTGAGAACTGCTCGGGTAGGGTGATACCACTAACTTGACTGGTCTCACTATCCCTGCAGGAGAACAACGACGTGACTGCCACCGTTGGTCAGAATGCGCCCACTACCCATGCCGATCTGCTGGCCTGGGTGGAAGAGGTTGCAGCCCTTACCCAGCCCGATGCGATCCGCTGGTGCGACGGCTCGGACGCCGAGTGGAAGGAATTCACCGACCACTTGGTGGACCGAGGGGTTGCCACCCGCCTGAACGACGAGGCCAAGCCCAACTCGTTCTATTTCCGCTCGGACCCCTCTGACGTCGCACGCGTCGAGGATCAGACCTTCATCTGCTCCGAGACCGAGGCCGGCGCCGGTCCCACAAACAACTGGGCCGCTCCCGCCGAGATGAAGCAGACCATGTCGGACCTCTACGACGGCTGCATGAAGGGCCGCACGATGTTCGTCGTGCCGTTCTGCATGGGCCCGATCGACGCGGACGACCCGAAGTTCGGCGTCGAGCTGACCGACTCCGAATATGTCGTCATCTCGATGAAGATCATGACCCGCATGGGCGCCGATGCCCTCAAGGCCATGGGCGACGACAAGCCGTTCGTGAAGTGCATCCACTCGGTCGGCTATCCGCTGGCCGACGGTCAGGATGATGTGGCGTGGCCGTGCAACGACACGAAATACATCTCCCACTTCCCCGAGACCCGCGAGATCTGGTCCTACGGCTCGGGTTATGGCGGCAACGCTCTGCTCGGCAAGAAGTGCTACGCGCTGCGCATCGCCTCGGCGATGGCCCATGACGAGGGCTGGCTGGCCGAGCACATGCTGATCCTCGAGCTGACCTCGCCCGAGGGCAAGAAATATGTGGTGTGCGCCGCCTTCCCCTCCGCCTGCGGCAAGACCAACCTGGCCATGCTCGAGCCGACGATCCCGGGCTGGACCGTCAAGACCCTGGGCGACGACATCGCCTGGATGCGCTTCGGCGAGGACGGCCGCCTGTATGCGGTCAACCCCGAGAACGGCTTCTTCGGCGTTGCGCCGGGCACGGGCTATCACACCAACCCGAACGCGATGCGCACCATCGAGGCCGGCAACTCGATCTTCACCAACGTCGCCCTGACTCCCTATGGCGATGTCTGGTGGGAAGAGATGACCGACTTCGAGCCGGACTCCCTCACCGACTGGCACGGCAACTCCTGGACCCCCGAGTCCGAGGTCAAGGCCGCCCATCCGAACAGCCGGTTCACCACGCCCATCTCGCAGTGCCCGATCCTGTCGGACGACTTCAACAACCCGAAGGGTGTCCCGGTCGACGCGATCCTCTTCGGCGGTCGCCGCGCCTCCACCGTTCCGCTGGTCGCCCAGTCCCGCGACTGGAACCACGGCACGTTCATGGGTGCGACCTGCTCCTCCGAGACCACCGCAGCGGCCACCGGCGCCGTGGGCGTCGTACGCCGTGACCCGATGGCGATGCTGCCGTTCATCGGCTACAACGCCAACGACTACCTCCAGCACTGGGTCAACGTGGGCGAGAAGGCCGACGCCGACAAGCTGCCGAAGATCTTCTTCGTCAACTGGTTCCGCAAGTCCCAGGAGGGCAAGTTCCTCTGGCCGGGCTTCGGCGAGAACAGCCGCGTCCTGGAGTGGATCGTCCGCCGCCTCGAAGGCGACGCCGAGGCCATCGACACCCCGGCCGGCGCCATCCCCGCCGAAGGCTCGCTCAACGTCGAAGGCCTGTCCCTCGATCCGGCCAAGCTGGCCGCGGCGACCAAGTTCGATGCCGAGGAGTGGAAGAAGGAGCTCCCGCTGATCGAGGAGTGGTTCGAGAAGCTGGGCAACGTTCCCGATGCCATCAAGGCCGAGCTGGAGACGCTGAAGAAGAACCTCGCCTGAGTCGTCGCGACTCCTGCGATCGGAGCCCCCGGGTTTTTCCCGGGGGCTCCGTGCTTTCGCAGGCTCAATCGTCGGGGGCGAATGCTCAACCGTCGGGGGCGAACGCTCAACCACCACTGGAGACGACTTCGGGTGGAACCAGCCGAAGCTGATCCCACCCGAGGTGAATGGCGGAGGCGGCGGGATTTGAACCCGCGATGGGAGTTAAGTCCCAAACCCGCTTAGCAGGCGGGCGCCATAGACCGTACTAGGCGACGCCTCCATGCCCAGAGCATCCTAGTCCGAACGCTCCGTCACCGCCAACCCGAAGGGGACCGAGCCGGTGCCACACGACAGTTCAGCAATTTCGTCACACTAATGCGGCGAGTAGCATGGCCCCGAGACCCGTTCCCGGGTCGACCCGAGAGACCAGGAGCCCGGATGCGCGAGTCGGACTTTCCGTTCTTCGACGACGAGGCCGAGGCCCCACCCGAAGAACAGCGACCGCCCCGGAGCCGCAGGCGCAGGTCTCGCCGCGCTCTCTTCATCGCGCTGGCCTCGGTGCTCGTGGTGCTCCTCGCCGTCGGTGGTGTCGTCGGCTACTACTTCAGCCGGGTGGATGGCGCCCTCGGAAAGGTCGAACAAGCCGACCTGATGCCCCTGCCCTATGAGGGTCAGCCGGAGGTCACCAAGACCCCGGCCGTCAACGTCCTGGTCGTGGGCGCCGACAAGAACGACAACGGCAGTGACGGCCGGTCCGACGTCCTGATGGTTGCCCATATCTCGGGTGATCGAAACAGTGTCTACCTTGTCTCGTTCCCGCGCGACCTATGGGTGGATGTCCCGGCCAATCAGTACCACGGGGGCGGCAAGGCGAAGATCAACGCCGCGTACTCCTGGGGCCGCACTCCAATGGCGGTCCAGACAGTCGAACAGCTCACTCAGGTCGGCATCGATCACACGGCCGAGATCAACTTCGGTGGGTTCATGGGCCTCACCGAGCATCTCGGTGGCGTCACAGTCAACAACAAGCACGCGTCGACTGTGCGCGAATACACCTACCCCAAGGGCGAGATCACGATCCAGGGTGAGGAAGCCCTCGCCTATGTTCGCCAGCGTTATGGTCTCCCCAACGGCGACCTTGATCGCGCAGAACGCCAGCGGGCCGTGCTCGTAGCGATCTTCAACAAGTCCGTCCAGCCCGAGACCTTGGGCAACCCCGCCAAATTCGGCGAACTGATCGACGTCGCTGCAACCTCTGTCACAGTCGACCGGACCCTGCCGAGCAGCGAAGTCAAGGGGCTCGTCTACGGGCTCAAGATCCGGGAGCGCAGCCAGATCCACTCGCTGCAGGCGCCGATTACCGGCTTCGGCAGGTCCAGCGACGGTCAGTCGATTGCGTTGGTCGATGAGGTCGGCATGGCTGAGCTGAGCACGGCGCTTCGCGAGGACAAGATGGCCGAATACGTGGCGAAGCACCCGAGCTGATGGCAGCGTCGACGCGTACGCCGGTTTCCCGAACCCGACCCAAGCGGTCGGCGAAGGGGCGCCTCGACTTCCGGTTGGGTGCTTTTTGGACCGTGATCGGCACCTATCTGCCCGGCTCCGGACTGATGCGCGCAGGCCTGCGCCGACCCGGCGCGACCGCCCTGATCAGCTTCGTCGTGATTGTTCTTGGCATCGCGCTCGCGGCCCTCGTGGCCCCGAACACCCTGCTCCGCCTCGGAGTGAACTCACTATTCCTCAAGGTCCTGGTCGTCCTGATCCCAATCCTGGCGCTCGCTTGGGCCGGCTTGATCGTGGTCACTCACCTGCTGCTGCGACCGCATGCCCTGACCAAGCTTGAACGTGTCCTCGGCTCGGTCCTCGTCGGAGTCCTGACTCTGACGATCGCGACCCCACTGGCCGTAGCGGCCCGCTATTCGTTCGACCAGTCCCGGCTGCTCGACACCATCTTCAAGGACAGCTCCGACCTGCAGTCGGGCACCGCACCGCACTTGGACGGGCGCAACCCGTGGAAGAACAAGCCACGCGTGAACATCCTTCTGCTCGGCGGCGACGCCGGTCGCGACCGGACTGGTACGCGTACGGACACCGTGATCCTCGCCAGCGTCGACACCCGCACGGGCGACACCGTGCTGATCTCCCTCCCGCGCAACACGGCCCGGATGCCCTTCCCCGCCGACTCGCCGCTCCATCAGTACTACCCCGAGGGTTTCACCAGTGGTTGGGGTGACGATCTCGAATACATGCTCACGGAGATGTATGAGAACATCCCGCCGAACGTGCCGCCCGACATCCTCGGCCCGACCGACAACCTCGGCGCCGATGTCGTCAAGCTGTCCGTCGGTGAAGCGACAGGCCTCAAGGTCGACTACTACGTGCTGGTCGAACTCGAGGGCTTCCACAAGCTCATCGACGCCCTGGGCGGCATCACGGTCAACATCAACACCTGGGTCGCGATCGGCGGGGACACCAGCCGCGGCATCTTGCCCGCCGGTGCCTTGGCGCCGGGACCCAACCAGCATCTCAACGGCGATCAGGCGCTCTGGTATGCCCG
>CAZEVN010000154.1:0-4960 GCA_964515145.1 uncultured Enemella sp. | reverse complement strand
GGGGTGGGGGATCCACCGCCGGGGCCACCGGACCCCATGGGGGAACCGCAGATATCGCAGTAGTCGGTCGATTCGCTGGTGTGCCCACTGGGGCAGACGGCGGGAGGAACCATGGCTCAGCCTCGAATTCTGGTGGTCTTGGTGGACGCGGTGTCGAGAGCCATCTCGTCGGCCTTGTCGACGGACTTCTTCAGCCTGACCGTACCCGTGTCCTCGTTCTGCACGTCGACGACCTTCCGGAGTTTCGCGGTTGCTTCCTCATTGCCGGTCTCGGCGGCGAGCTGCACCGCGCGGCCGAGCTTGGTCGTCGCGGTCGCATCGTCGCCGGCTGCCTTCGCGGCGAGACCCTGCTGGATCGCCTCGGCGAGCTCGGTCTGCCCCGTGTAGTGGGCCACCGCCGGATTGATGCGCGTGGTCAGGGTGTCGTCGGAGGACCACTTGGCCTTGACCAAGCCCTGGGTGACCACGTTCTCGCCGACCGAGAGCTGCACGCGTGCCGCCAGCTGTTCCTGGCCCACCGCCTTCGCAGCGAGCCGGACCGCCACGTGATAATCGCGGGACTCATCGCCCCAGGCGCCGGTCGGATAGCCCATCGTCAGAGGATTGACCTGCCGGGATCGGTTGGTGAGGTCCTCGACCGTCGGGGACACCTGCCGCACGAACATGACCTGGGCACCCTGCGGTGCCCAGACCCGCAGCTCGGCCTCGGCGACACCGCGGCCCATCGACTTCTGCATGAGCTCGGCGAACACCGCACCCATCTGGGTGGGGTGGGGAATGATGTCGACGGTGCCGAGCAGCGCCTGGGCGACCCGACGGATCTCCGAGACCTTCCAGTCGACACCGATGCCCCGGCAATCACACTGGAACTGGCCGATCGCAGCCTGGATCGCCGCATCGAGCTGCTGGGGCGTCTCGTTGTGGTTCTCACCGTCGGTGAGCAGGATCGCATGGCGCTGGGTGAGACCCGGCACCGAGTTGAACAGCGCCCGGGTCAGGTTGAGCCAGGAGCCGATGGCCGTGCCACCGTCGGAGTGGAAATAGCGAATGGCCTGGGCGGCCTGGAACCGGGTGGAGGAGTCCATCCGCACCATGCCCTGGCCGCCGCGGGTCACGGGATAGGCGAGGTACGCCTGATGGTTGCCGGCGACGACAGCGAAGTAGGTGCCGTCGACGATGTGGTCCAGCGCCACGATGGCTGCGTTCTTGGCGGCTTCCATGTTGGTCTCACCCATGGACCCGGAGGTGTCGACGATGATGATCTCGCCCGCGTCGCCGCCGCTGGTCTGGCCGGCCGTTCCGGCACCGGTGCAGGAGATGGTGACGATCGCGTTCACATCGGTGCCGCCGTCGGGCAGGAACTCGTTCTGATAAACCGCCGAGGTGAAATCTGCCATGGTCTGCTCCTGTTCAGTCTTCGAGAGGGCTGCCGGTCGGCTGGGGCCCGAAATCCGGCCCGGGGTCCGACGGGAGGTCGGTCGCGCGGGGTTCCGGCCCGGTGCGTACGGGGCCAGTATGCACGGTAGGGGTGGACTCATCCGCCTGGACGGGACTGGCCTGCTCGATCCGCACATGTCCGGGGAAGTCATCGAGGGGGCCGAAACGGGCGAGCGCGACGGTGATGTTGTCTCGTCCTCCCTGGGCATTGGCCCAACGCACGAGTTCACCGGCGAGGATGGTCGGATCGACCGCTGCCGGCTTGTCGAGCAGAATCCGGGCGAAGACGGTTTCGAGTGAATCCGGCTCCGAGGCATAGTTCCACAAGCCGTCGGAACACACGAGCAGCCAGCCATTGCCGGGCCGCATGAGGTGGCCCGTCGTCGGCATCAGGTCGGGGGCGTCGACCCCCAGCCAGCGGGTGATGGCATGCGAGCCCGGGCCGGTTTCGGCTTCGGCCCGCGGCATGCCGGCCGCCATGTTCATCTGTGCGACCGAGTCGTCGGTGCTCAGCTGCAACGAGGGACCGCTGTCCGCCATCCAGTAGACCCTCGAGTCGCCGATATTCGCGAAGACGATCAGGTCTCCGTCGGTCTCGGCCGCCGCGAAGGTGCACGAGGCCGCGTTGGCGCTCTGGGGGTCGGTCTCGGCGATCACCGCGTCGTTGGCGACCCGCACCGCCTCGGCGAAGGTGGCGCTCATGGCCTGGATCTGGGATTCGGGCACGGCCATCCCGACGGGATGCTGGGCCACGAGGACGCCCCGCGCGGCCTTGGCAGCCGCCATGGACGCAAGGTGGGAGTTCTCTGCGGACGAGACCCCGTCACACACCACAAGCACAGCATGAGTGCCGGGCACAGGGTCGGCCGAGAGCGCCATGGCGTCCTCGTTGCGGTGGTGACGGATGCCCCGGTCACACACGCCGCCGACCCAGCTGGCCGGGCTCTCGGCGAAATGATCGCGCTCCGACGGCGCCTTCGATCCGCACTGTTCGCAATAACCGTCCGCATCGATCGTGCCGCCGCAGTCGATGCACGAGCGAACGGGCGGAGGACCGTCGAGAGTGGTGTCGCCCGGCACCTGCACCGATCGCGTGATCGGGGTGTCCTCGGCCGGTTCCTCGGGACGGACCTCGGTCGGGGTCAGCGTGGCGCCACAGCCTTCACAGAAGGCCTCCCAGTTCGCCACCGGGGTGGCGCAGGAGGGACAGATGGCCAGGTTGTCACTCACAGGAAGCTCCACTTTCTCAGTCGGTTGGCGCGGTCGATCAGTTCCACCCGTCGGGTGGGGTCTTGGCGTGCGAGCGTGCGGTAGGCCTGTTCGAGTCCCCGGCGGAGCGCCTGCTCCGTGGCCTGGTGCTCCCCGACGGTGAGTGCGGGGCGGGGGCCGTTGCGGCGGACCTCCTGCAATGCCCTCTCGAGGATGGTGGCAGTGAACTCGGCGCTGCCCCGACCCTGAAGTCCGGTGGCAGCGACCGACTTCATCGCGTCGTCGAGATCTTTCAGCTTTGATCCCAGGGACAGCAGGTGGCGGGCGCGCAGCAGGCGGGATTCGGCGTACCCGCGGGAGGTCGGCGGGACCAGGTCGAGCGCGGTGACCGCCGATTCGAGTTCGCCGCGCCGGGCCCGGATGCGGGCGAGTCCGAAGGCGGCAGGAGTGACGTAGTTGGCGTCGGTCGCGGCGCAGGTGGCATAGAGACTCTCGGCGAGTTCCAACTCGTCGCCCCGCTCACAGGCGACGGCCAGGGCCAGCTTGGGCGCGAGTTCGCCCGGTACCTGGCCGTAGACGGCATTGAAGGCCGACTGGGCCGCGGGCCAATCGCCCATGCGCAGGGCCGCCAGCCCTTGCATCCAGACGGCACGCCATTCCCACGGGTCTTCGCGCAGCATCTCTGCGACGATCTCGTCGACGATATTGCGACGTCCGAGCTGGAGACAGGCCACTGCGCGGGCCAGAAGCGTTTCGGGGCTCCTCCCGGGTGCTCGATAGAGCGCGTCCAGGCGCTGCTGGGGGTCCTCGATGTCGATGTTGCTGAGCCACGCGTGCTGCGGGTCGGCGCTGTCCGGCCGCAACTCCGGCAGGTCGTCCCACTCGAGGGTGTGCCCGAGGGCGGTGGGCGGTTCGAAAAGGACGGAGGCGGCGGAGGTCAGGACCGTCCCCCGAGTACGCCGGGCCACCGTCTCCCGAAGGACGCCCAGCAGCTGCACACGAAGTTCGTCGACACTGGTGAATCGGTCGGTCGGATCGGCGGCACAGCAGCGCAGGAGCAGGCGATAGAGCGAGTCGTTCTGTTGGAACAGCGGCGTGGCATCCGGAGCCGGGAAGGTGAATTGATAGGTCGATTGATATCCCCGGAACTCGGCACACAGGACCATCAGCGTCCGCCCGATCGTGAAAATATCGGACTGGACCGAGACGCCCATGGTGGCGACTTCGGGCGCCTGATAGCCAACCGTGCCATAGATGGCCGACTCCTGGTCGTCGCTGCGACGGACACCGCCCAGGTCGATGAGCTTGATCGCGTCGCCGACCTGGATGACGTTGTCGGGCTTGAAATCGCAATAGATGAGGCCCTGGTCGTGAAGATAGGCGAACCCGGGGAGGGTCTCGAGGATGTAGGCGATCGCCTGGTCGACCGGAAGCGGATCGTATTCGCCGCCGTTGGCCGTCATCCGGTCCTTGAGCAGCTGCTTCAGTGAGCGGCCGCCGACATATTCCATGACGATATAGCCCGCGCCCTCGTGGCTCACGAAGTTGTAGATCTCGACGATCAACGGGTGGGTCACCTGGGCAAGGAAGCGCTGCTCGGCGATGGCCGCGGCCGTCGCATCGGAGTCCCCCGAGTTGAGCAGGCCCTTGAGCACGACCCAGCGATCCGACACGTTGCGGTCGCGCGCCAGATAGATCCAGCCCATCCCGCCGTGGGCGAGGCAACCGGCGACCTCGTATTGCCCGGCGATCAGGACGCCCTTGGCGAGCTTGGGTTCGAACGAGAACGGGTTGCGACACCTGGCGCAGAATCCCGTCGTGCGGCCGGGCTGGTCACCGCGCGAACGGCCCACCGCGGCACCGCAACTCGGGCAGTTGCGCTTGTGTTCCGGAACCACCGCGGTGCGCAGCACGGCGCGCGCCGGGTCTGTGGCCGGGGCCGGGGGAACCCTGGTCAGGCCGGCCCCGATGCGGTTGCCGCGCATCCGGTGGGCGTGGCCGCCGATGCGGCGCGTCGCCCGGGTGCCGTCGGGGGTGGCGCGCTGTGTGCCGAGAGCCGTGCTGCCCAGGCGGGATGAGCCCCGGGTGACCGTGGAGAGTGCCGCATCGTCGTCGGGCCCGGGCGCGGCGTCGGGTGGAGAGCCGCAGATATCGCAATAGCCGTCCCGGATCTCCCCACCGCACCCGGGTAGGGGACAGCGCCCGGTGGCGGCCGATGGGCGTGACCCGGCGACAGCCTGCAGGGGCATGCCACCAGCGGTGGTCACCGACACGGACGGGACTGTCGGTGTCGGCCGGGCCGGTGGGGCTGGGG
>CAZEVN010000153.1:0-5095 GCA_964515145.1 uncultured Enemella sp. | reverse complement strand
CGGGCGATCATCCCCGCCAACATCAACCACCCCGAGTCCGAGCCGATGATCATCGGCCGGCGGTTCCTGACCAAGGTCAATGCCAACATCGGCAACTCGGCGATCACTTCGTCGATCGCCGAGGAGGTCGAGAAGCTGACGTGGGCGACCCGGTGGGGTGCGGACACGGTCATGGACCTGTCCACCGGCGACGACATCCACACCACCCGCGAGTGGATCATGCGCAACGCGCCGGTCCCGATCGGCACCGTGCCGATCTATCAGGCGCTCGAGAAAGTCAACGGCGAGGCCCACAAGCTCACCTGGGAGATCTTCCGCGACACGGTGATCGAGCAGGCCGAGCAGGGCGTGGACTACATGACGATCCACGCCGGCGTACTCCTGCGCTATGTCTCTCTCACCGCCAACCGCGTCACGGGAATCGTCTCCCGCGGCGGGTCGATCATGGCGGGCTGGTGCCTGGCGCATCACCGCGAGTCGTTCCTCTATGAACACTTCGACAAGCTGTGCGAGATCTTTGCGCAGTATGACGTCGCGTTCTCGCTCGGCGATGGGCTACGACCCGGATCGGTGGCCGATGCCAACGACGAGGCGCAGCTCTCCGAGCTCCGGACCCTGGCGGAGCTGACCGAGCGGGCGTGGGCCTACGACGTGCAGGTCATGGTCGAGGGCCCCGGCCACGTGCCGCTCGACCTGGTCGAGGAGAACGTCCGGCTGCAGCAGGAGTGGTGCCACGGTGCGCCGTTCTATACGCTCGGGCCGCTCGTCACCGACATCGCGCCCGGCTACGACCACATCACCTCCGCGATCGGAGCGGCTGTCATCGCCCAGCACGGCACGGCGATGCTCTGCTATGTCACGCCCAAGGAGCATCTCGGCCTGCCCAACCGTGACGACGTCAAGACGGGTGTGATCACCTACAAGATCGCGGCCCATGCGGCCGATGTCGCCAAGGGGCATCCGGGTGCGCGCGTCCGCGACGACGCGATGTCGAAGGCGCGGTTCGAGTTCCGGTGGCACGACCAGTTCGCGCTGGCGCTCGACCCGGAGACGGCGATGGCGTACCACGACGAGACCCTGCCCGCCGAGCCCGCCAAGACTGCCCACTTCTGCTCGATGTGCGGTCCGAAGTTCTGCTCCATGCGGATCAGCCAGGACATTCGGGATGCGTACGCCGACGAGATGCGCGAAGGCATGGACCAGAAGTCCAAGCAGTTCGTGGAACTCGGCGCTCGCGTCTATCTGGACGAGTCGCAAGCGACCGATCTGGTCAGCGACCCGGCCTAGGCCCGGCTCTCCCCGGTCGGGCGCGCCGCCCGACCGGGGAGGATTTCCCGGGCCGCCGGGGAGAGGCGCTCTGGTGATCGGGAATGCCCTCGCGGCACGGTGAAGTCACCCCCACCACTCGGGTGGGCACCGAAAGGAACTCACCATGTCCACACCCCGCGTCCGGCGGACCGGCATCGCGCTCGCCGTGATCGGGGCCGTACTCCTCGCCAACGGCTCCTGGTACTTCCCCATCATGATCGCCAACCCGGCCGCCGCCCTGTCGGAGTATGGCGGAGAGTGGCCCTATGTCACCTTCCACACGGTCCAGCTCGTGGCCCTGGTAGCTCTGGCGATCGTCCTCCCCGGATTGCGCGGGGTCATCGGCCGGACCGGTCGACGGTTGCCCGCCTGGCTGATGATCGCTCTCCAGATCCTGGCGATCGGCCAGGTGGCGATCAGCTATGCCAACGCGTTCGTGGTGCCCTTCCTGGCCGCGGTGGCGCCGGCCTCCCTCGACGTCACCGAGATCGGGGCCTTTGACATGTCGATGCTCACGATCTGGAGCGGCTGGGCGCTGCTGGTGGTAGCCCTCGCGGTGATCGGAGGGGTACGCCGGGTGATCCCGCCCGTGGCGGTCGGGCTGTTGGCCGTCGGGGCGTTGGGTACGCCGATGCTCGGCCCGGCGGGCTGGGCTCTTCTGGGGGCCGGGTTGTTGGTTTGGGCGCTCACCCGCATGCTCCGATCGAACGCCGACGCCGACGCCGACGCCGAACCCGCCACGGCCGACCGACCCGAATCCGCCCGGGACCTGTCCGGCGACGTGATTCCTGCCTAGAATTCCCACCGTGACCAGCGGCGTCGCGGCCGGGGACCCCATGCCCGTCGGAGGCCTCGCCCGGTCTGACGAACAGGGCCCGGCCGGCAGGGCCTCCGACAGTGTCGCCGGCGGCTGGGCCGGCGCGGGGGCGCTGGCGCTGGTTTCGGCTATCGCATTCGGGGTGTCGGCGCTCGCGCTCGTCGTCGCCATTCCCCTCCAGGCGACGGGCGATTCGGTGCTCACCCGGGTCGAGGCAGCAAGCCAGGCACTGGGCTTCACGATCCTTGCGGTCACCGGCGCGGTGCTCCTGCATCGGCGTCCGCGCCACCTGCTGGGGTGGCTGCTGACCGGTGCCGGGGTTGCCCAGTTGACCACGATGACGGTGACCGGATCGGCCTTGCTTGCCGTCCGAAGCGGTGGACCGTTGTCCGATCCCGTGCTGTGGGCCACCAACTGGATGTGGGTGCCCGCCCAGGTCGGCGTGCTCCTCGTCCTGCTGCGCTTCCCCACCGGGCGACTGCCGGGCCGCCGCTGGCGCGTGATCGAAGTCGTCGTGCTGGCCTGGGGAGTGGCGTGCGTGGCGACGACGGCCGTTCTGCCCGGCCCCGTCGGGCTGACCGTCCTCGAACACCTGCAGAACCCCTATGGCTGGACAGCCGCCGGCCCGGTCCTGCACGCGTTGCTGTCGCCGTTGTTCCTCCTGTTGCCGTTGCTCACGGTCGCCAGCGCGGCGGCCTCGGTTCTGCGCTGGCGACGGGCCGGCGGCCATGCCCGGCAGCAACTGCGGTGGGTGGCGGCCGCGGCGGCCCTGACGGTCGTGGCCGCGCCGTTGGTCCTGCTCGGCACCGATTCCGCAGCGGCCCCCTTGTCCCTGGCCACCCTGTTGCTGCCGACCGCGATCGCGGTGGCCGTGCTGCGGCGGCGCCTGTGGGAGGTGGGCGTGATCGCCCGGACCGCCCTTTCGGGCGCGGTGACCGCAGGTTTACTCCTCACGGCGTACGCGGCAGCGGTGCGGTGGGTGCCCTCGCCCTGGGTCCCGGGCGTGGCCGGATTGGCGACGGCGACCCTGGCGATCCCGGGACACCGGTCGGTGTGCCGTTTGCTTGATCGATTCCTGTTCGGCGTCAACGGGGATCCGGCCCGGATCGCCCGGGAACTCCGCAGCCAGCAGAACACTGGCCCGCTGGACACGTTGCGTGAGACCACGGCCCGGCTCGCCAGGGCGCTGCGCCTGCCCTGGGTGGCTTTCCGAGACGCCGATGGCGCGATCCTCGCCCAGGCCGGGACCCGGGGGAGCGCGGAAACGCGCGTGTCCGGAGTACCCGTGCAAACGGGGGGACACGTGGTCGGGGTCCTCCTGGCCGAGGAACGCTCTCCGGGAGAAGGGCTGTCACCGCGCGATACTGCTGTGCTGGGCGAAGTCGCCGAGGCCGCGGCGCTGGTCCTCCGGGCAGTGCGGTCGGACGCGCAGGTGGCGGCGAGCCTGGAGCGGCTCCGGACGGTGCGACGGGAGGAGCGAGCCCGGCTGCAGCGTGATCTCCACGACGGGCTGGGACCCGTGCTGGGTGGGGTGACCATGCACGCGGAGGCCGCCCGGAACCTGCTGGCGGCGGGCGCTGATCCGCAACGGGTGGTGGCCCAGCTCGAGGCGATCGGGGCCGATGCGGCAGAGGAGGTGTCCGAGATCCGCCGGTTGATCGACGAGCTGCGTCCCTCCGCTCTGGGTGAGGCGGGGCTGGCCGAGGCCGTGCAGCAGGCCTGCCCCATCGTTGCGCCCGGTCTGACCTGCACGATTGATATTGACCTGCCCGCGCTGCCGGATTCCGGCACGGAGGTGGCGGCGTACCGGATCGTCATCGAGGCCGTCCGCAATGCCGCCCGCCACGCGGAGGCCCGGCAGGTCCGCGTCGCAGCGCATGTCGAGGCAGGCTGGTTGGTGCTCGGAATCAGGGATGACGGGCGCGGTCTGGCGGGATCCACCCCAGGAGTGGGGATTCGGGCCATGACTGAGCGGGCGGCGGAGCTGGGCGGGACATTGTCGGTGAGCGACCGTCCGCCGTGCGGCACCGAGGTCGTCGCGCGCCTGCCGCTGGGTGACACCGATGAGTGATCCCGGCCAGGCGAGGCATGTCGTGCGCCTCCTCATCGCAGACGACCACCCGGTGTTCCTGGCCGGGCTGGAGGCGTTGCTCGGGACGGTGCCTGAGTTCGAGGTCGTGGCGTCGGCACGCGACGGTGATGAGGCCCTCGCGCTCGCGGAACGGGTGGAGTTCGACGTGGCAGTCCTGGATCTGGACATGCCGGGCCGGGACGGTGCGGGGGTGACCGAAGAGATCCTGCGGCTGCGTCCGACCGCCGGCGTCCTCATCCTCACCATGCACGATGACACCGACAGCTTGCGGCGTACGCTCGCGGCCGGGGCCAGAGGCTATGTCCTCAAGGGGACCGGTCACGGGTCGATCGCCCGCGCGGTCGCGGCTGTTGCCGAGGGCGACACCGTGATCTCGGGCGACCTGGGCCGGTCGGTGCGCACGGCGGTCTCGCACGGGGCGCTGGTTCCCGACGACGGGCTCACGCCGCGCGAGCGGGAGGTGCTCGAGCTGGTCCGTGACGGTCTCGACAACCCCCAAATTGCTCGGCGGTTGGCGGTGTCGGTGAAGACGGTCCAGAACAACGTCAGCGCGCTGCTGACCAAGCTCGGCGTCTCCTCTCGGATCCAGCTCGTGACCCGTCGGCGATGAACCCGCCCTCGGCAAGGGAGCCTTTGCTCCGGACGATCAGTCACCGGTGTGGTGTATCAGCGGTAGTTGGTGTAATGCTCTCCCACGATTGTCCACGTTGGGAACCTACATTAGTGCGGTGTGACTAGGTATTTCTACCGTGGGTAACTATTGGTGAGGTTGGTGAATCCGGGGGTTTTTATCGCTGGTGAGGACTTTTTGAGGACCTGCGGGCAGCGGGCGACCCCCGGGGATTCCACCTCCCGGGGGTCTGTGATTGAGGGGTGGC
>CAZEVN010000152.1:0-5110 GCA_964515145.1 uncultured Enemella sp. | reverse complement strand
AACGCTACGACTCATCGGCCTGCTCTGGACTCTGGTCAGTGCCCCGGCTAACGGTGGTGTGCTTCTGCTCGAAGAGCCGGAGCTGTCCCTCAACGCGGCGATTGTTCGCATGCTGCCGACCATGCTGGCCGTCGCCCAGCGCGATGCCACGATGCAAGTGCTGCTATCGACCCATGCGCCTGAACTGCTGGATGACGAAGGCGTATTGCCTCGCGAGATCCTAGTCCTCCGCGTCACGGACGACGGCTCCTCCGCACAGCTGCTGTCAGAGATCGAGGAGGTGGCGGATGAGCTTGCGGCTGACCTGCCCAAGTCCGACTCGGTCCAGAGCCTCATTGCTCCCCCCGACCTGACCGGGCTGATCTCGGCCGCCACGAAGAAGTCATGACCAATCTTGTGGTCGAAGGCGATTCAGACGTGGAGGCTGCGAAGGCGGTAGCGCGTGCTGCCGGACATGACGTCGCGAAGGTCATTGCCGTCCGAGGGACAGGGCAGCTGGATCAACGCATCGCCAAATACAACGCGGCAGCCCGACACGCTACTTGGATCGTCTTCCGTGATTCCGACAGTGTGTGTCCAGTTGAGTTGCGCAATCGTTTGTTGAAATCGGTGGAAGAGAATCCCCGCTTCTCGCTCCGCATCGCGCACTCGATGATCGAGGCCTGGCTCATGGCAGACCGACAGGGATTCGCTGACTATTTCCAGCTCAGCGTGGACAAAGTTCCGCTGGAACCAGAGTCCTTGACCCATGCGAAACGTTCGTTGCTCACTCTTTGTGACCAGTCGAGATCCCGCGCCTTGCGCGGTGAAATGGTCACCGAACGCAACGAGATTGGACCTCTCTATGTCATGCACCTCAACACCTTCGCGTCGACGACGTGGGACGTCGAGAAGGCGGCGGACAACAGCGACAGTTTGCGCAGGGCGCTTGCCGCTCTTCGACGTCTTCCTCACTGAGGGACAAATCCCGGCTGGAGGTTGGACTCGTGATCTCTGAATCCCAGTGGGAAGACGCCATGCTCGAATGGCTGGCTGACCTGGATTGGCGCCCCGGCGTGGGCGGCGATTTCGAGGCCCAGCGCCCGTCCCTCGCCGATCTGGTCCACCAGGACGACTTCCTGATGGCGCTGCGGAGGCTGAACCCGGGCGTACCCGATCAATATCTCCTCCAGGCCCAAGCCGACATTCTCCAGCCGCGCTCGCAGGACGCCCTCACCGAGAACAAGGCATTCCACGACCATCTGGTGTTGGGGTTCCGGGGGCTGACGTACACGGACACGACCGGCCGGGAGGAGACCCCGACCCTGCGCTTAATCTCGCTCGACCCGGACGAGAACACCTATCGCGCGGTCCGGCAGGTGCGGCTCAAGGACAACAAGCACTACCGCCGCCTCGACGTCGTCCTCTATGTCAACGGTCTGCCGCTCGCCATCGTGGAACTCAAACAGGCCGGTAACAAGCAGGCCACGGTGGCCAAGGCGCATGCCCAACTCGACACCTACCGCAGAGAATTCCCGATGGCGTTCCGCACCGTCGTGGCGACGGTGATCAGCGACGGGATCTTCGCGCAATACGGGACTCCGTTCACGCCGCTCAACCACTATTCACCCTGGAATGTGGACGACCAGGGGCAGCCCGTCGAGATCAACGCCGAGAACCCCCAGCTCGAGATCCTCACGTTCGGCCTGTTCGACCCGCAGCGCTTCATCCCGATCGTCGCGCACTACACCGCGTACGACGCCACGGACTCCGGCCTGATCAAACGGATCGCCAAACCCCACCAATTCTTCGCCGTCCGCAAGGCGGTCGCGAGAACCCTCCAGGCGATGGAATCCAACGGCAAGGCCGGCGTCGTCTGGCACACCCAGGGCTCGGGCAAGTCCATGGAAATGGAGCTGTACGCCAACCTGATCGTCACCCACCCCCGCATGTTCAACCCGACGATCGTCGTCATCACCGACCGCAAGGAACTCGACGGACAACTGTTCGAAACGTTCAACCGGTCCACCCTGCTCGCCGAGAAACCGCTGCAGATCAAGCGACGCACCGATCTGCGTACCCAACTCAGCTCCCGCAAGTCCGGCGGCATCATCTTCACCACCCTCCAGAAGTTCGGCCGGGAACAGGACGAGCGCGAGGCCGGCCTCGACCACCCGTTGCTCACCGACCGCCGCAACGTCATCGTCATCGTCGACGAGGCGCACCGGAGTCATTACGACGACCTGGATGGGTACGCCCGGCACCTCAAGGACGCCCTGCCCAACGCCACGCTGATCGCCTTCACCGGCACCCCGATCAGCGAGACCGAGCGCAACACCCGCGAGGTGTTCGGCGACTACATCGACATCTATGACCTCAGCCGCGCCGTCGCCGACGGCGCCACCGTGCCCGTCTATTTCCAGCCGCGGCTCATCCAGGTCAAGCTGTCCGACGACGTCACCGAGGAGCAACTCGATGCCCTTGCCGACGAGGAGACCCGGGGCCTCGACGACGTCGAACGCAACCGCGTCGAACAATCCGTCGCCGTCATCAACGCGATCTATGGCGCACCCGCCCGGCTCAAGGCGCTCGCCGAGGACATCGTCGAGCAGTGGGAGCTGCGGCGTGCGGCCATGGCCGAAGCCCTCCAACCCACCGACCCGACCGACACAGCGACGCCGCACGGCAAGGCGATGATCGTGTGTGCGACCCGGGCGATCTGTGCGGACCTGTACGCCGAGATCGCCGCGTTGCGCCCCGACTGGCACACCGACGACATCACCACGGGCGTCATCAAAGTCGTCTATTCCGGCAACGCCTCCGACGGCCCCCCGATCCAGGACCACGTCCGCCGCGACTCCGAGAACAAGGTCATCAAGAACCGGCTCAAGGACGTCACCGATGAGCTTGAGCTCGTGATCGTCAAGGACATGATGCTGACCGGCTTCGATGCCCCGCCCCTGCACACCCTCTTCCTCGACCGTCCGCTCAAGGGCGCGCTGCTCATGCAGACCCTCGCGCGCGTGAACCGGACGTTCCGCGGCAAGCAGGACGGCCTCATGATCGGGTACGCCCCGCTCGCCGAGAACCTGCGCGAGGCGCTGCTGGAATACAGCCCCAGCGACCAGCAGAGCAAACCGCTCGGCCGTGACCTCGACGAGGCCGCCGCGGTCACCCGGGACCTGATCGCTCGGCTTGGCACGCTGTTGCAGGGCTTCGACTGGCGGACGCTGCTGCTCACCAACGCGTCGGATCGTGTGCTCAAGGCGGTCGGCGGCGCGGTGGCGTACCTCCGCAGCCCCAGCACGCCCGGCAACCAGGTCGCCGAGGGCGAGGACACGCTCGGGGATCGGTACCGCAAACTCTCCTCCCAGCTGAGCCGCATGTGGGCGATCGCGAGCGGCTCGGAAACGCTCGCCGACCTGCGCGCCGACGCCCGGTTCTTCGAGGAGGTCCGCGTCTGGATGGCGAAATACGACGCCGCCCAACGCAAGGCCGACGGCCAGCCGATCCCCGAGGAGATCGTGCGTACGCTCCGCGGCGCCATGGCCGAAGCCACGAGCGCGGGGGAGATCACCGACATCTACCAGGTCGCCGGCATCCCCCTGCCGGACCTGCGGAGGCTGAACGCGAAGGCCTTCGCGGCTGCTGCGAAGTCCGACAACATCCACCTGGCCATCGAGGCGATCCGCGACATGCTCGTCGAGAAGGCGACGCGGGCGACCAGCAACAACGTCGTTCGGCGCAAGACCTTCAGCGAACGGATCGGCGACCTGATGCGGCGGTACACGAACCAGCAACTCACCATGGCCGAAGTCCTCGCCGAGCTCGCCAAGCTCGCCGAGGAAGTCACCGCCGAAGCCCAGCGCGGCAACCGGTTCACCCCGCCGCTGTCCCATGACGAGCTCGCGTTCTATGACGCGGTCAGCCAGAACGAATCTGCAGTGTTGGAACAAGGGGAGGATGTGCTCGCCCAGATCGCGCGCGAGCTCGTGGGGGTCATGCAGCGCGACACCAGGACCGACTGGACCCGCCGCGAAGACGTCCAAGCCAAGCTCCGCACGGCGATCAAGCGCCTGCTGCGCAAGCACAAGTACCCACCGGACAAGCAGCCCGAGGCCGTCAAACTGGTTCTCGAACAGATGGAGGTCCTGGCTCCGGAGTACGCCAGCCAGCGCTAGTCCGGGCGGACGCCTAACCAGGTTGACCGAGATTGGGCGGTCGATCACCCTGAGAGCATGGCGACAGTGACCGTGCAAGAGGCGATGACCCATTTCTCCGGGCTCATCGCACGAGCTGAGGCAGGCGAAGAGATCATCATTGCTCGAGCCGGTCGCCCGATCCTTAAACTGGTACCGATTGTCCAGCCCGCGCGACGGACGTTCGGCGGGATGACTTTCGATGTCCCGGACGACTTCGATGCGCCCCTCCCCGAGGAGGAGTTGGCAGAGTGGGAGTGAGAGGCCGAAACGGTTGAGGCAAGAATTGGATTGAAGGATTTTGCCCACCAGGACGCCAAAATCCTTCAATCGAATTCTGGCCCATCAGTTCAGGCGTACGCCACAGGAATCTCGGCGCGGACCAGCCACTGGTGATCGACAGGGCCGGCGGTGAGGGTTCCGTCGTGCAGGGCCACGCGTTCGCGCATCCCCACCAGCCCATGGCCCCCGGGATTGTCAGGAGTCGGCTGGTCAGGCAACGGGTGGCGGACCGTCACGACGAGGCGATCCGACTGCCAGGCGAGCTGAGCGTCGACGGATGTCCGACCCGCATGCTGGAGCACGTTGGCGAGTGATTCCTGCACGACGCGATAGACGGTGAGCGCGGTCGTGTCAGGCAGGTCGACCGGCTCTCCGGTGGTGCTGAGGCGTACGCGCAGGCCGGCCTTGCGATAGTCCTCGGCCAGCTCGTCGAGATCATCCAGCTCAGGTGCGGGCAACAGGTCGCGGGCCTCGTCGCTGCGCAACACGCTCAACAACTGACGCATCTCGGCGAGCGAGGCCCGTCCGACACCGGCGATCGTCTGGAGCGACCTGGCGGCGGCGTCGGGGTCCTGAGCGGCGGCGTACCGACCTCCGTCTGAATATTGGCGCTTCTGGGGCCCACCGGTGGTGTGCTCGGGGGCCGGTCT
>CAZEVN010000151.1:0-5393 GCA_964515145.1 uncultured Enemella sp. | reverse complement strand
GCTGCGGGGGCGGTGGCTGGACATGGTTGCCATGGCAGTCCTTTCGTAGCCTTCATCCACCCCAACGCTTCGGACCCACGAAAGGATTCCTCGGGGACCCTGAAGAAACCCTGATGACTACCACAAGGGCAGTCAGACCACGGTCACATCAGACCGTGGTAGGACACACCTGGTCGATCAGCCAGGCGTACTCGAACGCAGCCTCACGCCAGGCGTTGTAGCGACCCGACACGCCGCCATGGCCGGCGACCATCTCGCACCGGAAGAGGATCGGTCGATCGGGGCCGTTCGTGGCCCGGTCGCGCAGGGCGGCGATCCACTTGGCCGGTTCGACGAAAAACACCCGGGTGTCGTTGAGGCTCGTGGTCGCGAGGATCGCGGGGTACGCCTGCTCGGTGACATTTTCATAGGGCGAATAAGTCTTCATGTAGGCGTACACGTCCGGATCGTGCAGCGGATCGCCCCACTCCTCCCATTCGATCACCGTGAGCGGGAGTTCGGGATCGAGGATGGTCGTGAGCGCATCGACGAACGGCACCGAGGCGTGGATGGCGCGGAAGGTATCGGGCGCCAGGTTGGCCACGGCACCCATGAGCAGACCGCCCGCGCTGCCGCCCTGGGCCGCGAGCCGGTCGGCCGAGGTGTAGCCCGCCGACACCAGGTGCCGCGCGGCGGCGATGAAGTCGGTGAAGGTGTTGCGCTTGGTGAGGGTTTTGCCGTTCTCATACCAGGCCCGGCCCAGTTCGCCGCCGCCGCGGACGTGGGCGATGGCGTACACGAATCCGCGGTCGAGCAGCGACAACCGCATCATCGAGAACGTGGGATCGATGCTGATCTCATAGGAGCCATAGCCGTAGAGCAGGGCCGGGGCGGAGCCGTCGACCGGCGTATCGCGATGGCGTACCAACGAGATCGGCACCTGCGTCCCGTCGTCGGCGGTCGCCCAGATCCGTTCGGAGACATAGTCGTCGGGGGAGTACGCCCCTCGGGTCGGGTGGTCCAGGACCGGGGTCGTCTTCAGCGTGGTGAGCTCGGCACTCGCGAGGTCGAGGCTCAGGACCGACGGGGGAGTCACGAGCGAGGTATAGAACAGGCGTACCCGATCCGTGTCATAGTCCTCCGCTCCGTGGGCATAGACGGTATGCACGGGCTCCGCGAACGTCACATCGACCGGGCTCGCATCGGGTGTCGAAGGATGCAGGGCGTGGACCTCAACCCCGGTGAGTCCGTCGCGGCGGCGACCGACGACGACATGGGTGCCGAAGGCGTTGACGTCCGTGTAGCGCACCCCGGCGGTCGGGCCCACGAAGGTGCGCCACGTCTCCATCGGCGCCACGGGCCCCTCGTCGCTCAGCGGGGCCCGGGAGATGGAGAAGTCGGGGGAGTCGGCGTTGTGGACGATGAACAATTCGTCGCCGGCTGCTTCGACGATGTATTCGAGCCCCGGCGTACGCCCCGCCACGGTCCGGGGCACGGCCGCGGGATCACTCGCAGGGACCAGCCAGATCTCGGTCGTCAGCTTGGACCCGGCCGACAGGATCAGCCAGTTCCGGTCGCGCGACTCGTCGGCCCCGAGCCAGAACATCTCGTCGTCCTCGGCGAGGATCAACTGGTCTTTCGCCGGATCATCGCCCAGGGTGTGCCGCCAGATCTGGAACGGGCGCCAGGCCTCGTCGACCCGGGAGTAGACGACCGTGTCGTTGCCGGCCCAGCTCACGCCGGAGCCGACCTGGGGGATCGGGGTCCCGATCGATTCGCCGGTCGCGATCCGGCGTACGCGAAGCTCATAGCGCTCGTTCCCGGCCACGTCGACCGAGTAGGCGAGCAGCGAGCCGTCGGGGGAGACGCCGAATGCGCCGAGGCTGAAGAACTGTTGGCCCTCGGCCTCGGCGTTCTCGTCGAGCAGGATCTGTTCGCCGGCCAGGTCGGCGTTCGGATCCGGGATGCGGTCGGGGTCGCTCGCGGGTACGCGGCAGTGGACCGCATAGTCGCGGCCCTCGACCGTGCGCCGGTAGTACCAGAACGCATCGTCACCGTGCCGGTGGAAGCGGGGCACGGAAAGGTCGGTCTCCTGGGTGCGGGCCTTGACGTCGTCGAACAGTTCGTCCTCGAGCGGTTTGAGATGGGCCGTCTGCGCGGCCGTCCAGGCGTTCTCGGCCTCGAGATGGGCAATGACCTCGGGATCCTTGCCGTCGCGCAGCCATTCCCAGTCGTCGGTGAACGTGTCTCCGTGATGGGTACGCAGGGTGGGTCGCTTGTCGGGCAGGGGCGCGCGGGCTTCGGGCATGGCGCCGAGGATAGCGAGGCTAGTAAGGTCCATCGTGTTGCGTTGGCCCGGCAGACCTGCGGGGCCGTGGCAGACCCGGCCAAGCAACGAGGCGCGCCCGGGGCGCGCTGGGGGAGTGGCAATGACAATCGTGGTGGGGTTCTCCAACAAAAGGGAGGGCTGGGCTGCCCTCGAACACGCGACCCAGGAGGCGCGATTGCGGGGCCTCCCGGTTGTGCTCGTGCCCAACACCGAACGCGAGGATGTCAACGCCGGCCGTAAACAGCTCGAGGAAGCCGGCGTCGAGGTCGTCGTCGAAGAGCCCTCTCCGACCGGTCATATAGCCGACCACATCATCGAAGTGGCTGAGAAGAGCGGGGCCGAGCTCGTGGTGATCGGCCTGCGCCGGCGGTCGCCGACGGGCAAGCTCCTTTTGGGTCTCAATGCCCAGCGCATCCTGCTCGACGCCGTCTGCCCGGTGCACGCGGTCAAGGCCGACTGAGCGGATCCCTCGTCCGCGGCGGCACCGACTTTGCTCGAGTAGACGAACGTGCGCAGACGATCGCCGAACACGCGCGTGATCGGGGCATCAGGCACGCGCCGGGCCCGCGGTTCGGTCTGCGTTGTGGTGACCGGGTCCTGTCACGAGTCGCTTCTGGTGCCCTATGGAAGTGGCTCCCCTCTGTGTCAAGGGGTGGGTTTAGGCTGTTTGGTGGCGGGTCCGTGGAGAGGCTTGTCCGAAGAGTCGGTGTGGGGTTGGGAGCCGGCCGCGCTGGAGTGAGAGTCGTGATCCTGGTGCCCTCCCGGGCCCGTCCTGGCGGTGAGGGCGTCGTTGATCATGGTCCGGTAGATGATGTCGGACAGGCGTCGTTTCAGTGCGCGCATGGCTTTGAGTTCGTCTTGGGGGCCGTGGTAGTGCTGGGTGAAGCACTGCAGGGCTTCAGGGATTTTCTGTCGGCGTTGGGTCTGGCCCATGATGTGCAGCACGGAGTTGATCCGCCGGTTTCCTGCGCGGGAGAGCCGATGTCGGGTGTGGGCGCCGGAGGACGCATCGATCGGGGCGGTGCCGTTCCAGGACGCGAAATGGGCTTTCGAGGGGAACCGGGTGATATCGCCGACCTCGACCAGCAGCCAGGCCGCACCGAGTGGGCCGATCCCGCGCAACTCCCTCAACCGGGTGCCGGTGGTGTCCACCAGTTCGGTGATCTCGAGGTCCAGGGCGTGTTTGCGCTGATCGATCCGGCGGATGTCGTCGATCAGTTCCCGGGCCATTCGTGTCAGCATCTTCTGGGAGGCGGTGTCGGCCTGCACGGATTGGACCAGGGCGGTCGCCCGGGTCGCGGACAGCCGGGTGGGGGCCCCGCCGGGGACGAGTTCGCTGAGCAGGTGATGGAGTTGGGCCACGGTTCGGGTGCGGTCGGTGGCCAGGGCCCGACGCCGGTCGGACAGGATCCGCAACACGGTCCGGGTTTCGTCGGGCACCACCGGCTGGAGCCGGTCGACCCGGACCCCGGCCAACGCGATGGCATGGGCATCGGTGTCATCGGTCTTGCGGGCATTGCCGGTGGCATAGACCCGGACCCGGGCGGACAGTTTGGTTGGCACATCCACCACGGTTTCCCCGGCCGTGGCCAGCCGGGTCGCGGTCGGACGCCCGGCACCGTTACTGCCCTCGATCGCCCAGACCCGCTGGGGCCAGGACCCGACCCGCTTGAGCATCGCGGTGAACCCGGCCTGGTCGGTGGTGAACCTGCCCCGGCCCAGAACCGTTTCGTTGGGATCCATGATCTCGATCGTGACCGATCGTTTATGGGGATCCATCCCGATCACCACCGGGCTCGTCGTGGTTGTCATCGCGGCCTCCTTGCCTCGTCGTGTTGTCCCGATCGGGCAGGAAGGGCAACGCTACTTCGAGCTGGGCATTCCCCTCTTGAGCCTCTCCCGGCCCTGCGGTGCCCGGGCCAGCGCAAACCAATTCAGGGCCAACACCACACCGGCAGCGTCCGTAACGAGCGTCTGACCCAGACACCTCACACCAGACCCGGCCAGGCCCGGTGCTACCCCAATTACACAAGTAGCGTCCGCAACGGAAGCAGGGGCAGTGTCATGGTTTGCACCGGGAGCCACGCCGGTGATACCGACTTGGGTCGTTTGGCAAGGCGTGCCAGAATGCATGAGATGCAGTGCATTGACAGCAGCGTGAATTGCTGTGCCCTGAAATCAGGGATGTGCTGTCAAATGAGCACCCGAGAAGGCCGAGGTAATTGGTGACGCCGTCCAATCAAGCTGCAGCCGCTGCCGATCTGTCCACCGAAGTGGCGGACGTTCCTGCGAAGAAGGCCCCCGCCAAGAAGACCGCGCGGGCAGCCGCGAAGAAGACCACCACCACCGCCAAGAAGGCGCCGGCAAAGAAGACGGCTGCCAAAAAGGCCCCGGCGGCGAAGAAGGCGCCGGCCAAGAAGGCAACTGCCAAGACCGCAGAGCCGACCCGCAGCGAGGTCGTCAATCAGTTGGCGGACGGCACGGCCCAGGTCGAAGCCAAGATCGATGGCAACGACCTCGTCCTGACGGTCGGCAAGAAGCGCACGCTCGACGATGTCGACGAGGGCGAGTTCAAGCCCGAGGCCGTGGCCGAGGAGGAGAAGGAGCTCACCGAGGAGCAGCAGGGCTTCTCCCTCTCCGATGCCGACGATGCCGACGAGCCCGAGCAGCAGGTCATGGCCGCGGGCGCGACGGCCGACCCCGTCAAGGACTATCTCAAGCAGATCGGCAAGGTGGCCCTGCTCAACGCTGAGCAGGAGGTCGAGCTCGCCAAGCGCATCGAGGCCGGCCTGTTCGCCGATGAGCGCCTCAGCGACGAGGCCGCCAGCGTGGCCACCGATGACGTCGAGGACTATGAGTGGATCGCCGAGGACGGGCGCCGCGCCAAGAATCATCTGCTCGAGGCCAACCTCCGTTTGGTGGTCTCGCTTGCCAAGCGCTACACGGGCCGCGGCATGCTCTTCCTCGACCTGATCCAGGAAGGCAACCTGGGCCTGATCCGTGCGGTCGAGAAGTTCGACTACACCAAGGGCTACAAGTTCTCGACCTATGCGACGTGGTGGATCAAGCAGGCCATCACCCGCGC
>CAZEVN010000150.1:0-5465 GCA_964515145.1 uncultured Enemella sp. | reverse complement strand
GGCAGGCGACTGGTCCACGTTGACCTTCACGAGCTTCAGCCGCCCCGCGTACTGCACCGCTAGCTTCTCCAAGATCGGCGACAACTGCTTACACGGGCCGCACCACGGCGCCCACAGATCCACCAACACTGGCAGCCTCGACGAATCGCTGATACGGCCGAAATCCGTGTCCTCAGCCTCAACGATCCACGGCAACGATGCCCGACACTTGGCGCATCGCGGCAGACCGGCCGCCACCGCAGGGACCCGATTACGCGCTCCACAACCCGGGCAAGCGCTGATGCGAGAGTTCATACTTTCCTCCGCGGCTCACGTTCGGGCCGGCCATGCACAGGCCGACTCCCACTTCAAGGATGCCCTCGATCGCGTTGGTGGAACAGATGATCCGGCGGATCTCCACGTCGTAGTCCAGGAACAGCCGCGAACTCGGTCCAGGCGTTGCGCCACAACCTCGTGATGGCCGGGTACGGGTCGCCCCATTTGGTGTCGAACTCGTCGAACCGCTCGCGGGCGGCGGCCTCGGTCGGGGCGGTGTACACCGGCCTCAGGTCCTTGCCCATCTCCTCCCAGTAGTGGCGGGACGCGAACCGGAACGTGTTGCGGATCAGGTGGATGATGCACGCCTGCACGGTCGCCAACGGCCAGCAGGTCGTGATCGACTCGGGCAGGCCCTTCAGCCCGTCACACAACGCGATGCACACGTCCTCGACGCCGCGGTTCTTGATCTCGGTGAGCACCCCGAGCCAGAACTTCGCTCCCTCGCCGCCGTCGCCGGCCCACAGCCCCAGGATGTCGCGCTCCCCATTGGTGCTGACCCCGATCACGACATAGATCGGCTTGTTGCGGACCTGGCCGTCGCGGACTTTCACCACCAGGGCGTCGAGGAAGATCACCGGATACACCCCCGGTCCAGGGGCCGGTTGGCCCACTCGGTCATCTCCGCGGTGACCTTGTCGACGATCCGGGAGATGGTGTCCTTGGACACTGTCACCCCGTACACCTCAGCGAAGTGGGCGGCGATCTCCCCGGTCGTCAACCCGCGCGCGGTCAGCGACAACACGATCTCGTCCACCCCGGTCAACCGCCGCTGCCGCTTCTTCACGATCTGAGGCTCGAACGACGACTCGGTGTCGCGTGGCACCTCGATCTCAACCGGCCCGATCTCGGTCCACACCGTCTTCGCCCGGGTCCCGTTACGCGAGTTCCCGCTGTTACGGCCGGCCGGGTCATGTTTGTCGTAGCCCAAGTGCTCGGTCATCTCCGCGTCCAACGCAGTCTCGAGCACGGTCTTCGTCAGGCGGTTGAGCAGCCCCCCAGGGCCCACCAGCTCAACGCCCTGCTCCTTGGCCTGCCGCAGCAGCTGCTCGGCCAACTCCTTGGTACCGACGATCTCCCCAGTCACAGGGTCGATCATCTCGGCAATCTCGGTCATGGTCTTCCTCTCGATCAGACCAGACCAGTTCCACCGTCATTCAGACAGACCCCGGCCAGTTGCGGACCCCGGGCTCCAGCCCGGGTGGTTCGGTACATCCTCAACTCGGCATTATGCACGTGATGGTCGGGGCGGGGGTTCATGAGGCTTCGCTTTCGGTGATGGTGGCCAGGAGGGCTCGGTAGGTACCGGCTCGGTGGTGCTGGTCCTTGGCGACGGCGTCGTCGTATTGGGCTTGCAGGGTGGGCCGGAACTCGATGCTGGTGGTGAAGAAGGTGCAGGTTTCACAGATGCACTCGAAGGCGCACTCGAGCGCGGTGGGCCGGTTGCAGCGGCCGTTGCCGAGGAGCCGGTCGTGCTCGCGGGACAGCCGGGTCATGTTCGGGCCGAGGGTGTCGGCCGGTAGCTGTCCGGCTTGGGCATAGAGGGCGTCGACTTTCTCGGTGACCGCGAAGTACTCGTCGGCGACGGTCCGGTTCGCGATCTTGGCGTAACGCAGGGTCATGTCGAGGCTGTGGTGGCCGAGCATGGCGGCGACCGCCTCGATGCTCATGCCGCGGTTGATCGCCTGGGTGGCGAGGGTGTGGCGCAGCTGGTGGGGGTGGATGTGGCCGATCCCGGCCGTCCGGGCGGCGTGGTTCAGGATCCTGGTGACGGAGTGCCGGTCGGCGGGCCGGCCGCTTTCGCGGGGCAGGAGCAGCGGGTTGGCCGGGTCGACGTAGGTGGTCCGATAACGGTCGATGAGGTCGACCAGGTCGGGGTGCAGCGGCAGGTAGCGGTCGTCGCGGAGCTTGCCGACCGGCACGTGGAGCCAGGGCATCTCGCCGAACAGGACCACCGCGTTCGCGGGCAACGCGATGTACTCGCTGACCCTCAGCCCGGTACGGAGCAACATCTCGACGGTGACCCGGACCAGGAGCCGGTCGTCGTGGTGGGCGGCGCGGAGCAGTTTCGCGGCGGTCGGGTCATCGAGCGCTTTGGGCAGCGGGTGGTCCTGGCGGGGCAGGTCGCCGGGGAACATCGGTACCCGGGCTGGCGCTTCGTCCCAGCCCCACTCGTCGATCCGGACGAAGAACATCCGCAGCGTCCCGAGCCGGTGAGCCAGGGTCGCGTTCGACGCCAGCTGTTGTCGTCCTGGGCGGGCGGCGAGCCACGGCTTGTATCCCTCGACGTGGGCACGTGCGACCTGGTCCAGGCTGGTGATCTCGGGATGATGCTGGTGCAGGAACGTCGCGATCGAACGCAGCGCCTGGTCGGTGTTACGCACACTCCCCGGCCGCAGGACGGTGTCGATCTGTTCCAGGTAGCGGCGCATCGGCCCCGCCAGCCCGGGCACGGCCTCGGCCAGTTCGGGCCATTGGCACATCGGTGCCATCCCGTTGCGTTTGGTGCCGCGGCGCGCCTGCGGGCTCCCCGGCACCGGACCAGTCGGCCGGCGCTCACCCCACGGCTTCACCACGCACCCCTGCCGGCGAACACCTGGGCGTCGATGACCTCGGCCGCCTTGCGGTATTGCGAGGCGAGCCAGTCATCGGCCAGGTGCAAATAGATCCTGGTGGTCTCGATCGATGCGTGCCCGGCCTGGGCCTGCACCGCTTCCAGCGCCATCCCCGCTTCCCGGAGGCGGGTCAGGCAGGTGTGGCGCAACTCATGGCAGGTCGCGTGCGACAACCCGGCCCGAAGCCGGGCACCGGTGAGGACCTCATCCAGGCCCCGGACCGACAACGGCCCGCCCCGGTGAGGCCCTTTCAACACCACGAACACGGTATCGGTGGCCGCGCCGGCGGGCCTCTCGGTTTCGAGGTAGGCGGCGAGCTCGGTGAAGAACCTCGGCGAAACCGGGACCAGGCGTTGACGGCCGCCCTTGCCGTCACGGATGAACAGCCGGCGCTCAGCGACCCGGAGGTCCTCCATCCGCAGGCCGAGCACCTCGCAGCGCCGGAGGCCGCCCAGCACCATCGCTGCGACCATCGCCCGGTCCCGGTGGCTCCGTAACGCCTGGGTCAGCGCATCCACCTCGGCCGGGGTGAGGATCCTGGGCAGCTGGCGGACCCTGCGGGTCAACGGCACGCCCTGTCGGGGCCGCTGCCGTTCACGCCGGGTCGGCAACCCCCGCGGCACCGCCCACCACCGAGAAGAACACCCTCAGGTCGTACCCGGCGGCGAGCACCGAGTTCGGCCGGGCCCGACCCGCCAGGAACTCCAGATAGTCAGCCACCAACGGCTCGTCATCGCCAGCAATCCGCCGCCCCGCAGCAGCAGCCGCGTTCACACCCAGGATCACCTCAACATCCCCCGTCCAGCCGACCGGAACGCCGACGGGACCATCGAAACCACCAGTGGAGAACGGGACAAGATCACGTGCATAACAAGCAGATCCGGATGGATCCGAGTTGACGGCAGACCGACGGCGAGCTTGCTCGGCATGGAGTTCGCGACGGCGCCGAGCTGGTTCACCGAGCGATCCCGCGACTGGGGGGCGTCAGAGCCGTCGGCGATCTGGGCCGTGGGGATCTATTCGGGGCTGAGACGGTCTCCCATCGCGGTCCCTGGCCTGGCGTTGCCGCCGTGCTGGTCCCCGGCGGGTGGTGGAGCTGGTCGAGTGCGGTCTCCAGGGCTCGCCCAGCCTGTGTGCAAGCGTCGAGCAACGCCTCGCCGGCGCGGGTTGCGGGGTGGGGCACCCAGTCGGAGCGGCTGGCTCCGGGATGGTGGGTGAGGTAGGTCGGCCCGAGAGCCTCAACGCTGATCCAGAGGTTCCTCCTGTTGATGACCTGGATCAGCGCTGACTTGTAGCACGCCGCGACCTTCTCGGCAGCGCGCAGCGCGGCGCGCATCGCTGCTTGCCGCGACGGGGCTCCTGGGTGCCCGAGTCGGTGTGTGGCGAGTGCTTGGTCGAGGTCTTGCGATCGGTGGCGCAGTTCGGTGGTGCGGCCGCCGAGCCGAATCTCGGGTGGCCAGTCGGCGGCACGCTGCCATGCCTGGGACGCCTTGGTGAGTGCCGCTGATGCTGCGACTCCGAAGGGCCGCTCGCCCGTCGGTTCAGCGAATGTGGCTGCTGCAGTGCTGCAGATGGTGGCGATCGTGGCCGCCGTGCGTTGGAAGGCGTACGACGTCACCCGGGTCGGGCTGTGCAGGATCTCGATCGCGGCTTCGGCCCACCGAGCGACCGCCTGGTCAAGGCCGCCGGGACTCTGTCCGAGCGCGAGCAGCCCGATCGGCTCGTGGAGATCTCCTTGCGGGACGTAGGAGGCCGCATTGGTAGCGTCAGCGAGATCACGAATCAGTGCCGGACCCGAGAAGGCCTGGTCGACGGGACAGGCAGCAAGGCTGACCGTTGCGACGTGGTGCAGTGTGGCAAGGACTTGGGAGCGCAGTTGCCCTCGGTCAGCATGTCCGGTGTTCCTCACGGACTCCGGGTTGGCGTTCAGGGTGTCGGCGAGAACCCCCAAGGTGTAGCCGATTGTTGTGATAGGGGAGTTGACGGGTTCCTCTGCGGGCTCGGCCTTCGGCATTGCTTGCAGGATCGTCATCACGTCCGGTGGGGGGTCAATCAGGGCCAGGATTCGGATCGCGTTTCCGACCACGCGGCTGAGTCCGGAAATCTCGGTCGTGGACGGCATGGACGGTTGTGCGCTCAGGTCGAGGGTCCGGTCGTGGAGCGCGGCGAGAAGCGCGTTAACGGCGGCCACGGTCGCCTGCCTGGACGAGGACCGTCTGGAGGGCGGGCCAGATCTTGGATGGCACGATGTCGGGCCGCCGGCCGAGGAGCCGGCCCGCCGTAGCCAGGGAGTCGGCCGCGGTCTCCGCGGCAGGCACAAAGGCCGGTTCGATGTCGAGTTCTTCGAGGAGGTTCTCGATGTCGAGGATCTGGCTGGCGAGCGCCAGCGCCTGCCCGGTCGGGTCGGGCTCGGCCAGCAGCTGGTGGGCTGCGTGGCGGAGGTGCCCGAGGGCACCGGCGAGATCATGCTTCGCGTCCGGCATGGGTTCTACCTCGCCAGCCTCGGCCCGCTGCGTCCGCGGGATCGGCTTGCGG
>CAZEVN010000149.1:0-5495 GCA_964515145.1 uncultured Enemella sp. | reverse complement strand
GGCCTTCGGCATACGACTCCTCGCTGAACGCCTCCAGCGCAGCATGCTGCGCTGGCACCGGCGGGCAGAGCGCGAGGTTGCCGGCCAGCGCGTCGACGGTGTCGACCAGATCGGACGGGACGAGCGCCCACCCGAGCCGCCAGCCGGTCATGCCCCAGAACTTCGAGAACGACGACACGACGAACCCCGAGTGATCGGTCGCCCAGGAGCAGTCGCCGCCCCAGTCCGCGGCCTGTTCACCGACCTGTTGACCGAACGTGATGCCGTGATAGATCTCGTCGCTGACGAGGCGTACGCCGTTGTCGGCGCACCAGTGCGCGATCGCCGCGAGCTGCCCGGGCGCGAACATCGTCCCGGTCGGATTGGCGGGCGAGGCGACGACCAGCCCGGCCAGCGGCATCGACTTGTGGGCCCCGGTGAGCTGCTCGACCGTCGGCTGGAACCGCTGCTCGGGCCCGCAGTCGAGCTCGACGACATGGAGATCGAGCGAGGTGAGGATGTTCTTGTAAGCCGGATAGCCCGGCCGCGCCAGTGCCACCCGGTCACCGGCATCGAACGCCGAGAGGAAGGCCAGCAGGAACGCTCCGGACGAGCCGGTGGTGATCGCGACGTTGCCATAGCCGATGTCGAGGCCATAGCTGCGCTGATAGTGCCCGGCGATCGCTTTGCGGAGCTCAGTGAGGCCCAGCGCCTGCGAATACCCCATCGGCGTACCGTCGGTGAGCACCTCCGCTCCCCTCCGGCGAACGCCGGTCGGCGCGCCCGAAGCCGGCTCCCCGGCACACAGCGAGATCACCCCCCGCCCCTGGGCCCGCAACTCGGAGACCTTGTGCAGCACCGTCATGACCTCGAACGGCGGCACCTGGGCGCGAGTGGCGGACTTCATGGGTGTTCCTCCGGAGTCTGGGCATCGAGCAGCGCGATGAGCCGCTTCGCTGCGGTGTTGCGATAGGACATGTCGGCGAGTTCGGCGACCTCGGTCCAGTCGGGATCGAGGCGCAGGTTGACGCCGAGCCATCCCGAGGGACCGTAGTAGGCCGGCACGAAGAACCGTTCGTCGCCCAGCAGCGCCTCGCGTTCGGGCGGGTCGGGCAGGAAGAGCATCGACTGGCTGAACGTGTCGGCCGCATGATCGCCCTTGACGATGCCGCCGAAGACCGCAAAGACCTTCTTGGTGAAGAAATTCGGATGCCCGTGCGAGATCCTCTCGGCCGCTTCGGGAAAGGCGAGGCAGATCGCGCGGACCTGCGCGAGCAGAGGATCGTCGTCGCGATAGCGGGGCGGGTGGGCCATGGGCTCAGCGTACGGCCTCGCGACGTACCCTTCCCCCATGGAGAGGACGCGCTGATGGGCAGGATCACAGTTCGACGGCCGGTGGTTCGGGTGACGGTGGGCGAGACGATCGAGTCGGTACGCCGGCCGGACTCCGTGATCGCCGAGGAGCCCCTGGAGATCCGGGTGAACGGGGCGCCGCTCGCGGTGACGATGCGTACGCCCGGCGACGACATTCACCTCGCCCACGGCTTCCTGCTCACCGAGGGCGTGATCCGCGGGCTCGACGATGTCACCACCGCGCGCTATTGCGCCGGTTCGGTCGTCGACGACGAATCCGGCCAGCCCCAGAACACGTTCAACGTCCTCGATATCAAGCTGGCCCCCGATGTGCCGCCGCCGGCGGTGGATCCGAGCCGGAATTTCTACACGACCTCGTCGTGTGGCGTGTGCGGCAAGGCGAGCATCGACGCGATCCGCCAACAGATCCGCTGGCCGGTCGCGGATGATCCGGTGCAGTTCGATCCCGCGGTGCTCGTGTCGCTGCCCGATCGGCTGCGTGAGCACCAGAAGGCATTCAACTCGACCGGTGGCCTGCATGCTGCAGCACTGTGTTCGGCCGAGGGCGAGATCCTCCATGCCGCCGAGGACGTGGGGCGCCACAATGCGGTCGACAAGGTCCTGGGCGCCGCGCTGCTCGCTGACGCGATCCCCGCGCCGGGCACGGTGTTGGTGGTGTCCGGGCGTTCGAGTTTCGAGCTGACGCAGAAGGCGCTCATGGCGGGCGTACCCGCTCTCGTCGCCGTCTCCGCCCCCTCCTCACTGTCCGTCGAACTCGCGACCGAGGCGGGTCAGACCCTGCTGGGCTTCACGCGGCCGCCGTCGTTCAATGTGTACGCCGGAGCGCACCGCCTGGGCCTCTGACGCGGCTCAGGCGCGGCGCATGCGCCGCCAGGGCCGCCGCAGGTGATAACGCCGACCGGTCAGCTCGTTCGGGCGAATGGCCACGAGGACGGGCTTGTCGGTGCCGAGCCAGGCCCGGAGGCCGACCTGCTCGAGGCGAAGTTCTTCGGTTTCGGGCAGTACGCGAGCCTCGCCGCGGATGACCACGCTGGACCCGAGTTCATTGGCATCGTCGACTTCGTCGACCTCGAAGGCGACGCGATTCTCCTGCAGGATGCTGCGGAGTTTCTGGCCGTCGGCGGTGCGGAAAACCAAGTCGGCACCATCGACGCGATAGTTGACGGGGACGATGTGGGGCGCGCCGTCGGCGACATAGGCCAGCCGGCCGAACTCGCGTGTGCGCAACAGCTCCCAGCACTCATCCGGGGACAGGACACCCTGCTCAGTGGCTTCGGTCATGGCGCCTCCCGCAGATGTCAGTGTCACAGAAGCCAGCCTAAACCGGACCCTGCTTTTCCCCTCCCCTGCTCACCGACAGCCGGAACGATGTCACCACCCCTATTACACTCAGTCCGCATGTGGGCACGCCGAGGAATGGCCGGGATGGCCAGTCTGCTGTTGCTGGCCGGATGCGCAGGCGGCGGTGAGAGCCAGCCGGCCTCCACGGCCCAGGACGCAGCAGCGAGTCTGGCGACCGCACTTTCTGCCGGAAACCTCGACGGGATCCAGCTCAACGAGGGCGAGCCCGACGCCGATCTGCAGGCAGCCTATGGCGGCATGAACGGGCTCCTGCCCGCCGTCTCCGTCGCCCATGTTTCCCCGACTCCCAACGTCGCCAACGTGAAGCTGGCCTATTCCTGGCCCCTCTCCTCGCCCTGGATCTATGAGACCGAAGCAGTCCTGGTCAAGGACGGGGACGACTGGAAACTCAATTGGGCACCCACCGTCCTGCATCCCCGACTGACGTCGACCAACAGGCTTGAGCGGCAGCGCGGCCAGGCCTCCGAGCGAGGCAACATCACGGGCCGCGGCAGCGCGGTGCTGGTCGAGGCCCTGCCGGTGCAGATGTTGGGGCTCGACAAGACCGGACTCGACCAGCCCACGGTGGAGGATTCCGCCCGAAAGGTCGCCGAGAAGGCCGCAATCGACCCCGAAGCCTTTGTGCAGAAGGCCCATGCGGCAGGCCCGACGGCGTTCGTCGACGCCACGCCTGTGCGCCAGAACGAGCTCCCCGCCGACTTCCTCGCCATCAAGGGCGCGGCGATGCGCACGGTGACGGTCCCCGCCCCGAAGACTTCGGGGTTCGCCCATGCCCTGCTCGGAAAGGTCGGTTATGCGACCGCTGAGCAGGCGGCCGAGGCCGGCAACACGGTCAATGAGGGCGACATCATCGGCGTCAGCGGCCTCCAGAAGACCTATGACAAGGAACTGCGCGGCAGCACCGGCAACCGCGTGTTCTTGGCCGACCGGGCCGAAGCACCGGGCACCGGCCGGGCCACCTCGTCGAACATCGTGGCCGACTTCCCCGATGTCCCCGGCCAGTCGCTGTCGACCACGATCGACGAGGACGTGCAGACCGCGGCCGAAGAGTCGCTGACCGCGGTGAAGGTGCCGGCCTCCGTCGCGGTGGTGAACACGGAGACGGGTGCCATTCTGGCTGCGGCGGACTCGCCCGAAGCGCGCCGGACGGACGCCTCGATGACCCAGCCGGGTCGGTCCGGGCTCGCCGGTTCGCCCGTCGCCGCGCTCGCACTGATCCGGTCGGGCGTCGACCTGAACGAACGGGTGACCTGTGAGAAGGAGGTCGTTGTCGGCGACCGGACGATCACCAACGCCGACAGCTATCGCAGCGGCAATGGCCAGATGACGCTGGCCCGCGCGATGGCGGTGCAGTGCGAGACCGCCGTGGCTGCGGCCCAGGCCCGGCTCGATGCGGCGAAATTCCCCGAGGCAGCCAAGTCCCTGGGCCTGGGCGCGACCTATGACATCGGTGTCCCGATGAACCTCGGCGAGGCTGCCGCCCCGGCCGGCGACGTGGCCAGGGCCGATGCCCTGCTCGGTGCCGGCGAGGGCTATCGGGCCTCCGCCATCGGCCTGGCAGCGGTGGCCGCGTCGGTCAAGGCCAAGCAGCCCGTGGTGCCCCATGTGGTGCCGGGGCGCGAGTTCCGGGCCGAGGGTGCCGCGCCCCTCACCGATGCCGAGGCCAAGGCTCTCGATGACCTGATGCGGGCCGGCGCGGGCTCCTATTCCCCGCTGACGCGCGTCGCGACCGGCACCGCCGACGGGCGCAGCTGGGTGGTGGGATATGGCGATGACTATGCGATCGCGGTCGTCCTGACCGACGACAAGAAGACATCGACCACCCCCGCCCAGATCGTTCGCCGAGTGGCGACCGCCGCCCGCTGACATGACCCCTCGTGCGGCCGTCGGCCTGGCCCTGGCCGCGATCCTGCTCACGGGCTGTGCCGGGCGTACGCCTCCGGCACCGCCGGGACCACCGGACCCGGCCCCCGCCGCGGAAGCCCTGGTCGACGCTCTCTCCCGGGGTGACCTGACCGGGTTCCCCGCCACCGTCGACGCCCAGGCCGAGCTCAGCCAGATCCTCGCCGGGATGGACGGCATCAGCCCGACGGTCACCCACGGCGACCTGCGCACGGTCGGCGATGTGGCCGAGGTCCCACTGACCTATGTGTGGCCGTTCGAGGCTGCGAAGTGGGAATACACGTCGACGGGGACCCTCAACTGGACCGGCACCGAATGGCGGCTCAACTGGACCGCCGGCATGATCCACCCCCAGCTCAATTCCCAGAACCGGCTCGTCCACACACCGCGCGCGGCGCAACGCGGCCGGATCCTCGACTCCGCCGGGCGGGCCCTCACCGAGGAGCGAGCCGTCATGCGGGTGGGCATCGACAAGACCCGCGTCGAACCCGAGGCGATGGAGGAAGCCGCGCGGCGACTGGCCGCCTCCGTGAACGTGAACGCCGACAACTTCGTGGCCCGCCTGCAGGCCGCCGGCCCCGAAGCCTTCGTCGAAGCCATCGTCGTGCGCCACGACCACGAGCTCCCCGAGGACTGGCGCCAGATCCCGGGAGCCATCTCGGTTCCGGAGACCCGAACGCTGGCGGTGGACAGGGCGTACGCGCCGGAGATCATCGGGATCGTCGGACCGGCTTCGAAGGAACAGGCCGCGGCGGCCGGCTCCACAGTCCTCGTGGGCGACCCGATCGGGCTGTCGGGCCTGCAGCGCCGACAGGACCCGATGCTGCGCGGCAAGTCCGGCGCAGTCATCACCCTCGCCCCACGTCGACGGCCGACGC
>CAZEVN010000148.1:0-5535 GCA_964515145.1 uncultured Enemella sp. | reverse complement strand
CCTGGCCGTCCGCCGCGGTGAGACCTATGGACTGGTCGGCGAGTCCGGGTGCGGCAAGTCGACTCTGGGCCGAGCACTGCTGCGGCTGGAGGACACAGCGGGTGGTCGCATCGTGTTCGACGGTGAGGACATCACCGACCTCAAGGGAGAGAAGCTGCGCCGCACCCGCCGACGGATGCAGATGGTCTTCCAGGACCCGATGGCCAGCCTCGATCCGAGGCAGTCGATTCAATCGCTGCTGACCGAGCCGCTGGGCGTACACGGCTTGTCGGAAGTCGATCGGCAGGAATTCGGCAAGAACTCGTCGAAGGCCTATCTGGCGAAGGCCGTCAGCATGCTCGAGATGGTGGGCATGCCGCGGTCGGCGCTGGAGAAATATCCGCACGAGTTCTCCGGCGGCCAGCGGCAGCGCATCGGGATTGCCCGCGCCGTGATCCTGAACCCCGACCTCGTGATCGCCGACGAACCGGTCTCGGCCCTCGATGTCTCTGTGCAGGCCCAGGTGATCAACCTGCTGGAGCGGCTGCAGGACACGTTCGGGCTGACCTATGTGGTGGTCGCCCATGACCTGGCGGTCGTCCGCCATATCTCCGACACGATCGGGGTGATGTATCTCGGCACGCTCGTCGAGGAGGCCTCCGCCGACGATCTGTATGCCGAGCCCATGCACCCCTACACGATCGCGCTGCTCTCGGCCATCCCCGTGCCGGATCCGGATGTCGAGGACTCCCGCGAGCGGATCCTGCTGTCCGGCGACCTGCCGAGCCCGGCCAATCCACCGAGCGGATGCCGGTTCCACACCCGCTGCCCCTGGAAGCCCAGCGACCGCTGCAGCACCGAAGCGCCCGAGCTCCGCGAGGTCGCTCCCGGTCACCGGGTGGCCTGTCACTTCGCGGAGGAGATCCGCGCCGGGCGGGTCAAACCCGACGAGGACGCCGTGATCGAGGCCCGAGTGGATCAGGACTGATCGCCGGCTTCGACGGAACAGTCGTCGGCTCAGCCGATCGCCTCGGCGAGCCGGCCGACCATGGGCCGGCTGTGCCACAGCGCATGATGGGCACCGGTGACGACGCGCAACTCGACATCGGCCCCGAGCGCGCGCAGCACCGCCCCGAGCGCGCGGACGTCCTGCCTGCTCACCAGCTGACTGGAGCCGCCGCGGATCAGGGTCACGCCCAGACCGGGCGTACGCCTCGCCAACGCCGTCACCTGCTCGGGCAACCGCCCGCGCGACAGCGCCCACAGCAGGTGCAGCGGCTCGGGCAGGCGACTGCGGTCGCCGAAATTGGCTGCGGACGCCGGAGGCAGATCGGCGAGCGCGCGGTTCTCGCGGAGGTGGCGTCCGGAGAACAGTCCTTCCCAGGTGTTCACGGCGACCAGGCGCGAGGGCGTGCGCGGAGTCAGCGCCACGGGTTCGACCAGCGTGAGGTGGCGCAGGCGCAGCCCTTGGTCCACGAACCAGGTGGCCATCGCGGTCGCGGTCGAGCACCCGAGGGAATAGCCCAGGACGCTCACGTCGGAGCCGGTTTCCAACCCGGCCACCGCCGCGGCCGATTCGCCCATGGCCCGGCCGATGCTGGTGAACTGTCCCGCCCGCAGTTCGGCGCGGGCGGTTCGGTCGAGTTTGGTGCCCTTGGTCCAGCCGGGGGTCTCGACGATGGCGATCCGCCGCTCCTGCAGGGCGGCCAGGCGCTGATAGCGGTCGGTCTCGAACGGGTCGAGTCGCGAGAACGCGCCGAGGGTGGACACGAGGGTCGGTTGGGCGCTGCCGCCGTCGATCACTGTGACCCCCGGATGGCCGGGAACCGAAGTGTGGTGGGGAATGGGCCTGCTCACAATGCCTCCTTGCGGCCAGACTAGTCCGGCGTCACCAGCGCCGAAACGCGTCGGTCGGCGAGTCAGGTCCGCTCCCGGGTGGAGCGTCGGGGCACACTGGGTGGATTCCACGTATCCTGCCTCCATGCAGTTTGCCGAACAGGGACCCCTTGCCCGCATCGCCGCCCGAAGCCTCGCCACCACACCGCGGGAGGCCAAGGATGCGGCGTTGCACGCGATGGGCGATGCGCTCGACGGAGCCCGGGTCGAGGTGCTCCGGGCGAATGCGGAGGACGTGGAGCGCGCCGAGGAAGCCGGGACTCCCGCGGCGATGATCGACCGGCTGCGGCTCACGGATGCCCGCATCGACGGCATGGTGTCGGGCCTGCGCCAGCTCGCGTCGCTCGCCGACCCGGTCGGCGACGTCGTGCGGGGCTGGACGAATGCGAATGGCGTGGAGGTACGCCAGGTCCGCGTCCCCCTGGGCGTTGTGGCGATCATCTATGAGGCCCGCCCGAATGTGACCGCCGATGCGGCCGGCATCAGCCTCAAGGCAGGCAATGCGGTGCTCCTGCGCGGATCGTCGTCGGCGGCGAGCTCCAACGCAGCGGTCGTCGAGGCCCTGCGCGCCGGCCTCGAGAAGGCCGGCCTGCCGCAGGATGCCGTTCAGTTGGTGACTGGTGGCCGAGAGGTCACCGCCGAGTTGATGGCCGCCCGCGGCATTGTCGACGTGCTGATCCCGCGCGGTGGGGCCGGGCTGATCAACGCCGTGGTCGAGGGCGCCAAGGTCCCGGTCATCGAGACCGGCACGGGCAACTGCCACCTGTTTGTCGATGCCACGGCCGATCTCGACATGGCGCTGGAGATCCTGGTCAACGCCAAGGTGCAGCGTCCCTCGGTGTGCAATGCCGCCGAGACGCTCCTGGTGCATGCCGATGCCGCTGAGGCGTTCATCCCGAAGGCCATGGCGGCTATGGCGGAGCTCGGTGTGACAGTGCACGCCGAGGACCGGTTCGCCGGGGTTGCGGGGGACACGGTCGTCGCTGCGGTGCCGGAGGACTTCACCGAGGAATGGTTGTCGCTCGATCTTTCGGCCAAGGTGGTCGACTCGATCGACGAGGCCCTGGAGCATGTGCAGCGCCACACCACCGGACACTCCGAGACGATCGTCACGGGCAGCCTCGAATCCTCGCGGCGGTGGACGGCCGAGGTCGATGCGGCTGCCGTGCTGGTCAACGCGTCGAGCCGGTTCGTGGACGGTGAACAGTTCGGGTTCGGTGCCGAGATCGGGATCTCGACCCAGAAGCTCCACGCCCGCGGTCCGATGGGTCTGCCCGAGATGACGTCGACCAAATATGTCGTGGTCGGGCAGGGCCAGGTGCGTGCCTGACCAGTTGGTGTCCGCGTACAGGCGGTCGCTGGGACAAAGCGGGGCAGGATCGGTATTCTTCGGCGCATGTTGACTGTGCTTGAAGGTGTGAACCACCTTCCCATCCCCGCGTTCGGCTTCGGCCTGATCGCTCTCGCCTGCCTGTTGATCGGGCTTACCATCGTGCTGACCGTGGCAGGAAGCCGCCCGCACTCCTGATCCGGAGCGATCCCCTTCGATGACAGACAAGCCCGGGCTCAATCGCCCTCCCAACGCCAATGGCCGCTATCGCCTCGGCGTGATGGGTGGCACCTTCGATCCGATCCATCACGGCCACCTCGTGGCCGCCAGCGAGGTCGGAGCCCGCTTCGGTCTCGACGAGGTGGTCTTCGTGCCGACGGGCATTCCCTGGCAGAAGAAGGGGCGCCGGGTGTCCGGTGCAGAGGACCGCTATCTGATGACCGTGATCGCCACCGCGTCCAACCCCGACTTCACGGTGAGTCGGGTCGACATCCAGCGTCCGGGGGAGACCTACACGGTCGACACCCTGAAGGACCTGCGTGAAGTCCGCGGCGATCATGTCGACCTGTTCTTCATCACCGGTGCCGATGCGCTGGCCCAGATCCTGACGTGGCGGGGTGCGGACGAACTGTTCGATCTCGCCCACTTCGTCGGGGTGTCCCGACCCGGTGTCGAGCTCCACTCGCCGGCGGTCAAGCACCTGCCGAAAGACAAGATCACCCTGATGGAGGTGCCGGCGATGGCCATCTCCTCGACCGCCTGCCGCACGCGGGTGAGCCAGGGCCTCCCGATTTGGTATCTGGTGCCCGACGGCATCGTGCAATACATCAACAAACGAGGGCTCTATGCGCCGGAGGACACCTCCGACGCGGCGGATCAGCCGCAGCCCCCCGGGAAGGACGAATGACCGCGACCGATCGCGCCCGCGAACTCACCCAGGCGGCCGCGGAGGCCGCCGTCGACAAACTCGGCACCGACCTGATGGCGTTCGATGTCACCGAACAGCTCGCCATCACCGATGTCTTCCTGCTGGTCACCGCGACGACCGACCGCCAGGTGGCGGCCGTCGTCGATGCGATCGAGGAGCGGCTGCGCGAAGAGTTCGCCGAGCGTCCGGTCCGCCGGGAGGGCGACCGCGAGAATCGCTGGGTGCTGCTCGACTATCTCGACCTGGTCATCCACGTGCAACACAGTGAGGAACGCAGCTTCTATGCGCTCGAGCGGTTGTGGCGCGACTGCCCCCGCATCGAGCTGACGCTCGAGGAACGGCGGTGACCGCCAGCCGCCTGGTGATCTGGCGCCACGGCCAGACCGACTGGAACCTGCAGGGTCGTTGGCAGGGCCAGGCCGATGTTCCGCTCAACGCAGTGGGGCGGGCCCAGGCTCGCCGCGCGGCCCCGGCGCTGGCCGGCTATGGCTTCACCCACCTCTATTCGTCCGACCTCCTGCGTGCGATGGAGACCGCAGACATCCTGGCCAGTGTTGTGGGGCTGCCCGTTGCCCGGGACGCGCGCCTGCAGGAGATCAATGTCGGCAACTGGGTGGGTCGCACGATGGAACAGATCGGCTCGGAGTTCACCGAGGTCCTGATCCGAGAGGAAGCGGGGGAGGACGTCGTGCGGGGCGAGACGGGCGAGTCCGTACGCCAGGTCGCCGCGCGCACGAGCGAAGCGCTCCGGGAGATCGCCGAAGGCGTACCTGATGGCTCCGTCGTCGGAATCGTCATGCACGGGCTCGCTGCCCGCGTGGGCGCCTTCGAGCTGATGGATCTCGCACCCGACCAGGCCAAGGTGTTCCGCGGCCTGGAGAACTGTGCGTGGCTCGTGCTGGACCGGGGCGTACGCCATGACGGTGCCTGCATCTGGCGGCTCGAGGCCTACAACTCGCGGGTTTTCGAGACCTGATCCAGCCTCGTGAAGTGCGTACGCTCACGCAAAGAGGACGCATCTCCCGCAGCTGCGCGCGTGATTCTTTCGTGACCTCGCTGTGACCACATTGTTCTCGTGGGCCGGGCGTTTTGGATCCTGTGCCGGGTTAGCCTGACGGCGGCGCCCGCAAAGACGCTTTCCCCCTCGATTCTTTGGGAGTGGAACTCCACGGGCGCTGTCGGACTCAGGCAGAACATGAAGGAGAACGTCGTGGCCCGCAAGACCACCCGCGCACTGATGGCGGCCGCTGCCGCTGCCGCCGTCCTGCTGACAGCGTGTGGTCAGCCCGTGCAGCAACCCACGGCGGCCGAACCCGCCCCCGTCACCTCGACCGCGCCGGAGCCGGCCGCGGTCGAACCCACTCCGACGGTCGAGCCCACCCCGGAGCCGACCCCCGAGGCC
>CAZEVN010000147.1:0-5857 GCA_964515145.1 uncultured Enemella sp. | reverse complement strand
AAAACCGAGGCCGCGATCAAGGAATCGAGGCGCCGAATATCCACCCCTTTTCGGAGATTCACCTTGATGTGTCCTGCGCGCGTCCACAGTTCGATCTCGGCGTCCCGATCAAAGGTGCCGGCGTTCTCGCTCGACCACATGTTCACAGCCGACCAAGGGAGCGAATAGATTTCGACCTTCGTGCCCGTGAATCCCTGCGCATCTCGAACGATCAGTCGGTGAGTCGTGAAGATCGCCGAGTCTCGAAAAGTGCGGTAGGCGGCAACGGCGCGTTCGCCAGGCACGAGTAGTTGGGTGACGTCACCTGGGATGGGGCATTCCGCCACTAACGTCCAGGCCAGGATTCCAGAAGTCTCTGCCACGACCAATCCCCCGATTTCCTTCTAGATCGTGGATCTTAGCAATTAGTGGCAGGGGTCGACCTCATCCAACTCTCCGCAACTCATTGCTGGCGGCGGGCGCGGTCCTGGCGTACCCGGCAGATGCGATCAGCGCGATGAGGCAGCCGAGGCCGATAAGAAAAGCCGACCCAGCAAAAATCTGCCGCTCGGGCCGCTGGAGGTCATGGCGAATGAGGTGCAGGACAAAGAGCACGGCGCTGGCGATGGAACCCACCAGCGACAAACCGATCCCGACGATCAGTCCCGAGCGGCCGGGCAGGCGCCCGGCTTCAGCGGCCTCTTCTGCAGTTTGCTCCTCGGGCAGGGCCGGGCAATCATGCGAGGCATCCGATCGCAGGAGCCACCGATGACTCACGGCCGCGACGAGAACGATGACCATCCCAACCGCGATGGGGCCGGGCGGCCACTTGAAGGCGAGTGCCAAAGCTGAATACACGAGCATGAACACGGCATCGAGCAGCAACACCACCCGGGCCACCCGGGCCCGCAAGGGGCCTCCCGGCCCGGCCAGAGGCACCAACAGCCTGAGTAGCACGCCCTCACCGCCCGTCACTGGTTGCTATAACGAACCATAAGCCCAGTCGGCAAAGAAAGCTCGCGCGTCGGGGTACGTCTCGCCACCGCAGGGAGACTCAGCCTCGGAGTGCATGCGCGTGATCCACCGGCCCGCTGCCGGACCCGATCTCCAGCCGGTCCGCCCCGCGAAGGGCCTCTGTCAGCCAGGCCTTCGCGTCCGTCACGGTCGCCAGCCACGACTCCCGCTGCGGCCGCAGCGCGGCGATCGCGGACGACAGCGTGCAGCCGGTCCCGTGCGTGTTCGTGGTCGGGATCCGCTCACTGCCGCTTTCCCAGGCGCCGGTGGCATCGGCCAATACGTCCACGGATTCGAAGCCCGTCAGATGGCCGCCCTTCAGCAGCACCTGATTCACCCCACCGGCGATCAGTGCGCTCGTTTGATCCCGCATTTCCGCTACCGATCCAGCGGGCTCGACACCCAGCAGGGCTGCCGCTTCCGCCAGGTTCGGTGTGATCAGCGACGCCTTCGGCAGGATCTGCCGCAGCGCCGTCACTGCCGACGGCTCCAGCAGCGCCGACCCGGCGGTGGCGACCATGACGGGATCGAGCACGACGGGTACGCGCGACAGGCGCGGCCGGTCCAACCACGACCCGACCAGCTCCACCAGCTCCGCCGACGCCAGCATGCCGATCTTCACCGCATCGATCCGCACGTCCTCGGTCAGCGTCCGAAGCTGCTCATCGACGAACTCGACCGGCACGACATGGACGCCCGTGACACCCCGGGTGCTCTGGGCGGTCAGCGCGGTGATGACGGAGGTGCCATAGGCCCCCAGCGCCGAGAACGTCTTGAGATCCGCCTGGATCCCGGCGCCGCCGGACGGGTCACTGCCCGCGATGGTCAGGGCGACAAGGGGCTTCGATGCGCTCATGATCGGGAGGGTAGTTGACTTGGCTTCGAGACGCTCGTTCCTCGCTCCTCAGCCGGCGTCAGGGCCGGAATCCCGGCACGGTCGACCCGAGCCAGGTGAGGGCCGCGGGGCCATGGGCGACCCAGCCGGGGAAGGTGTGCCCGCCGGACGCATCGATGACGGCCGTGACCGACAACGGCGGCTTCACGGCCTTGAGGAACCGCTCGGTCCCGGGCCAGGACTGGTTGTCCTTCTTCGACGACTGCACCCACAGCGCCACGGCCGGAGGCGTACTCCCGGCCATCTTCACCAGGTCATAACCCTGGGCGCGGGGATCGTTCGCGGGCCAGGGCGCAGGACCGGACCACCAGGGCTGGTAATACCCACCCAGCGACACCGCCGCCCCGAACGTGTCCGGATGCCGCATCGTCAGCATCGTCCCGCACCACCCACCGAGCGAGAACCCCAGCCACGCGGCATTGGTCCGGCCGGTCGTGAGGCGCAGCCGTCCCGCGAGGTACGCCGGCACGTCCTTCGCCAGCCACATCTCCAACTGCTGGGGGTCGTCGGGGCCGGTGATGCACTCGGTGTCGCCGCCGGTCGGCGTGATGTTGGGGATCACGGCGATGAACGGGCGGATGTGACGCGCCCGCACGGCGTTGTCACCCATCTTCTCCAGATCGAACGCCTCCAGGAACTGCTGCGGGCCGCCCGGGAAGCCGTGCCCGGCGTACAACACCGGATAACTCTTCCCCGCCGACTCGGCCGCGCAATAGTCCAGCGGCAGGATCACCGTGACATTCCACGTCTGATGCCCCACCGAGGTCGGCACATCGAAGTGCTGGATCCGCTCCCCGGGTGCGGGCAGCGGCGGCACCGTGGCAGCCGGGGGAGGGGCAGTAGGCGCGGCCACCTCGGCCCCCGCGAACGGCGACCCGGCTCCATAGTTGTCGGTCGTGCTCTGGGCCGACTGGAACAGGTCGCCGACGCTGCTGTACCACCCGTTCTGCCGATTCAGCACCAGCCCCACCGACGTGATCATCATCACCCCGGCCACCAGCACGGCGAGCCCGTTCAGGAGGGTGCCCTTCCAGTTCCGGGGGGGTACGCGACGTCAGCCAGGCACCGGCCACCAGGGCGACGAGCGCGAGCGCCCCGGCCATCCAATAGGCCGCATCGCTCAGCAGGTTCATCGCGGTCCTTCATCCGTTCCACACGTTCGGTCACCGGGACGAGAAGGGACATACTCGAAGCCATGGTGTCCGGTGCGAGGCTACTCCCGAGACGGGTACGCCCGCGTCTGCGCGCAGCTGTGGGTTTGCTGTGTCTTGCGCTCCTGGCCGGCTGCGGGCAGACCGCCAGCGAAGCGTCGGCGCCTCCGGCCTCAAGCTCGGTGACCGCACCCGGGGAGCCGACCCGGCCGACCGCGCGGGCGGGCGTACCAGTGCGGAAAATCGTCGGTCTCGGCGACTCCGTCATGGGCGGAACGGCCTGTGACTGCGAGGGGCCGATCGACGCGCTGGCCACCCGGCTCGAACAGCGCCCGGGCGCTGAGCGGATCGCGCGGGTCAACCTCGGCACCGATGGCGCGACGACCACCGACGTGGCCGACATCGTCGAGTCGGAGGACTGGCAGGCCGACGTGCGGGACGCGGATGTCATCGTGGTCATCGTCGGCGCCGGCATGACCTAGTCGACCTGGTCAAGCCCTTCCGCGGCCCCTCCGGAGACGGCGACCCGACCCCGCTCCTCGCCGACGACGGGGACCATCCCAACGCCGCCGGCGTCGACGCGATCGCCGACGCCCTGGCTGCGAAAGTGCCGTAGGGGTCCCTGCAGCTCAGCCGCCGGCCATCGCGTCCAGACCGGCCTGGACCTCGGCATCGGTCTTGGCGACCTTGCGGGTCATCACGGTCCAGCGCACGCCGAATGGATCCCTGATCGACGCGAAACGATCCCCGGTGACGTCGAAGTCGCCGAGCGGTTCGCGTACGGTCGCCCCGGCCGCCTCGGCCTTCGCCACGGTCGCGTCGCAGTCGGCGACATAGATCGCGAGGCTGTAGGGCACCGCGTCGTCGGTGGTGTCGAGGGTGACCATGTGATAGCCGTCGTTGGCATCCATGAGCTGGAAGCGTCCGGATTCGAGTTGCATTTCGCAGTGCCAGATCTTGCCGTCCGGGCCTGCCATGTGGGCCACGACCTCGGCGCCGAAGACCTCTTCATAGAACGCGATCGCCGCCGGTCCGTCGTTGACCACGATCATGGGAGTCAGGGTGCTGTATCCGTCAGGTCGATAGTTCGTCATGCCCCCAGTCTTTCTAGGCTGTCGGCGTGGGGCTTGAACATCTGCGACACCTTGCCCGGCCCGGTCGCATACTCGATCCGCACCGCAACGCCGGGCACTGGTCCAGCGGACGCGATGGAGTCGGTGGCGAGCTGGGGTCCTTGGTCAGTCACCTGTGGTGGGTGCGCTGGGACGCACCCGAGGGATTCACCCAGCGCGTCCTGTCCGACCCGGTCATTCACCTGACGATCGAGGAGGGTTCCGGGCCGGTGCACGGGTTCGAGACGCCGGCACTGCTGGTCCACGGCGTCGTGCCTGAGGTGTTCGAAGTGGCTCTGCCTGCGGAGGGGCGCGTGACGGGGGTGGCGTTCCAACCCGGTGCGCTGCCCGCGGCGTTGGGGCTGGATGCGGCGGAATTGACTGGCCGCGTGGTGCCCGCCGAAGACCTCTTCGGGGACAAAATAAAGGAGCTCGTTGACGTCCTTGTCTCCGAGCCTGCGGAGAGCGTACGCCGCGAGGCGCTCGCAGATTGGCTTATCCAAAGAACTCACCTGGAGTTTCTCGAAGACTCAGCCTTCCATGTGGTAAGGACGGCCTGCCAGCTTGTCGACCAGGGCGACTTCGTGCGTGTGGATGACCTGGCTGCCGCGGTCCATGTGAGTCCTCGTACGCTCCAGCGCGCCTTTGGGCGCCTCGTCGGGGTATCCCCGCTCTGGGCCATCCGACGCCGACGGCTCCAGCGGGTTGCCGAGCGGATGGATCGGGGTGAGGCCCAGGACCTCGCTGCCCTCGCCGCAGAGCTGGGGTTCGCCGATCAGGCTCACCTCTCCCGCGAGTTCCGCAACGTCGTCGGGCGGCCGCCGTCGGTCTACCGGGCAGCGGGCCCCGCGGATTGATCGAACGCCGCCAGGATGTCGCGGACAACGGCGCCCGGGTCGGTGGCTTCCATCACCGCGCGGACCACTGCTACACCGTCGATCCCCGTCGCGGCGAGCGCTGCCACGTCGGCCAGGCCGATATCGCCGATCGCGACCATCGGCACCTTCGACACGGCAACCAGGGGCGGATAGCCCTCCACCCCCAGCGGCGGCCGGCCCGAATCCTTGGTCGGAGTGAGCCGGAATGGCCCCGCGCCGATGTAGTCAATTACGTCCGCCACCTCGTTCGCCTGCTCCACGAGGGCGAGCGTTCCGGTCGTCAGGCCGATGATGGCGTCAGGGCCGAGCAGCGCGCGGGCGGCGCGGACGGGCAGGTCGTCCTGCCCGAGATGAACGCCGTGGACGAGCCCGGGTTCGGCGAGCTCTGCGGCGTACGCCACATCGGCCCGGTCATCGACCACCACTCGGGTCGCGGCATTGGCGGCCCGCACAGCCCCCGCCACGGCCAGTGTGAACTCCAGGACCTCCCGCGTGGAGAGCGCCCGCTCGCGAGGCTTGGGCCGCACCTGGATCAGCCCCGAGCCCGCCGCGGCCGCAGCGGCCGCCGCGTCGATGGTCTCCCGGCCCACGCCCGACGTGATCACATAGCAGCGCATGTCCAACCCTGCGCCGCGTCCATCGTCGCTCATGACAGCCTTACCCCTCGTTCCCACCCGGACTGTGCCCCCGGAGAATCGCAATGCGCCCAACCCTAGGGGCTGGGCGCTGCTGCTGTTCGGGAGAGTTGTCGGTTCCGGCGGTGTCCTAGCCGGTCGCGCCGTCCGAGCCGCCGGAACCGACAACTCTCCCGAACAGCAGCAGCTGTCT
>CAZEVN010000146.1:0-5987 GCA_964515145.1 uncultured Enemella sp. | reverse complement strand
GACGAGGCGGCCGATAAGCCGGATTCTGTCGAGTGCGATCATCCATCTGCGACCGCCGTTGCCGACGGCCTGGTGCGACCTACCCGGGAACTCGGGCGAGCAGCCCTCGGGCGTTCCCTGTCTGGTCTTGCTCCGGGTGGGGTTTACCTGGCCACCCCAGTCACCTGGGGTGCCGGTGGTCTCTTACACCACCTTTTCACCCTTACCCCCGAAGGGGCGGTTTGTTTTCTGTGGCACTGGCCCGCGGGTCGCCCCGGGTGGACGTTATCCACCACCCTGCTCTTTGGAGTCCGGACTTTCCTCGACACGTGAGTGTGCCGCGATCGCCTGGCCGCCTCGTCCAACCGACGAGTCTAGCCTCAGCAGGCCGGACGGTCGATATCGCCGCCATAGGCTCGGGCACCGATGGCGCTGATGGGGGAGCGCGGATCGGGGATGGTGTCCTCGTTGCCGAGAGCGAAGAACACGATCTCGTGGTCTCCGGAGCGCGTGAACATCACCTGCATCGAGCCCCCGACGCTGCCCCGCGCCTCGTAGTCGAGTTCGTCTCCATAGAGGACCGCGACGTCCTCGGCGGGCAGACCCACATGAGCGCCGGCCGGCGTCCGATAGGTCGCGCTGCCGAGCCAGATCTCGCTCAGGCGTTCGGTGTCGTCGAACACCAGGTCCACACCGTCGGCGAGGAGCCGCGGGCTGGACCCCCAACGGTCGCAGTGGGCGAGTTCGGCGACCCAGCCCTGGCGTACGCCGTCGGCGACAGTCATGCCCAACCGGATCGGGCCGAGCCCGTCGGCAGTGAGGGTGGCGCCGGGCAGGAAGGCGGCGGTGGCAGGGGCGAGCGGTGTGGGGGTGACCGTCGCGGCGACAACCCGGGTCGGGCTCGGAGTGGGGCTCGGCGTGGGCGTCGCCGGGGCATCCTGGGGGGATGCGGTCCCGCCCGAGCAGGCCGTCAGGGCGAGCAGCAGGGCCAGGCCCGCGAGCCGAGTTCGACGCATCGGCGGTCAGCAACCCTCGAGCAGGGGAGCGTCGCGGTGACGCACGATGATGGTGGCCACACTGGGGTCCTCGGGGCTGCGGCCCAGAAAGAGGATCTCCTCGGCATCGTCCGGCACATAGCGTGCCTCGTAATCGCGGCCGTTGCTGTTGCGGGTTTCGCTCTTGAGGTCGGAGCCGTACGCCTCGGCGAGGCTCTCGGCCGAATCGCCCACGCGCGCACCGGCGTCGGTCGCCCACGTCGGCTTGCCGACCCAGATCTCCTGGAGGCGATCATCGTGGAACTTGAGGCTCGCGCCCTGTTCGAGCAGCTCCTCGTCAGCGTCCCAGGCGTTTTCGCAGACCTTGCTCGCGGCGACCCACCCATGGGCCTGCGCCTCCGACAGCGACATGCCGAGCCGAATCGGGCCGAGCCCCTGGGCTGTGATGGTGGAGTCGGCCAACTCGTCAGCGGGGGTTTCGTCGGAGTCGGACGAGTCGGGCGTGGCGTCGGGTGCGGGCTCGGTCGGCGCGCTCGTCGCGACGGTTTCGGTGGGGGTCGGCGTCGATGAGTTGCCGGCGGGAACCTGCGTACCGCAGGCGGTGAGCAGCGCCGCAGCGGCGAGCGAACCCACCACTAGGGGGAAGCGGGACATGCAGACTCCTGAGTTTTGGGGTGCTCGCCACCCTACCTAACGGGATGTGGTGGTCAGCGCGACCGCGCCGAGCAGCAGAGCAGCTCCCGCCAGGGCCGGAACGGTGAGTCGTTCGCCCAACACAACGGCCGCCAGGGTGGCGGCGGTGATGGGCTCGAGGAGCGAGACGAGTACGCCGGTGGTGGAGCTGTGGCTGCGCAGCCCGCGGAGGTACGCCAGGTAGGCGACCGCCGTCGGGATCAACCCCAGGGCGATCGCGAGCAGGATCGAGGTCGGGCCGGGTGGGAAGAACACCGCCCCCCGGGTCGAGGCGAACCCCAGCACGACCGCGCCGCCGAGGAGGAACGCCAGGGCGGTGCCGGTCGAATGGTGGAAGTCGGGCTCGGGCCGGGAGCCGACGAGGCTGATTCCGGCGAATCCGGCCCCCGCCAGCAGAGCGAGCAGCGCCCCCTTGACCAGGCCGGCCGTGGTGATGTCAGTGGGCGGCGCGCCGATGAGCAGGACGAGACCGACGAGGGCGATCGCGATGGTGAGGATCAGCCGGGCGGTGACCAACTGGCGGCCGAGTGCCGCGTCGACGATGAGCACCATGATCGGTGCGGAGCCGATGGCGACCAGGGTGGCGAGTGCGACACCGATGTGGCCGATCGCGGCGAAGAACCCGAGTTGATAGATGGCCGAGCACCCGCCGATCACCAGCACGCGCGTCCAGCCACTCCGGTGGCGGGGGAGCCGCACCTGACGGGTCACCCCGATCACGAGCATGATCAACAAGCCGCCGACCGCGATGCGATAACCCGCTACGGACAGCAGCGGCAGCCCGGAACTGCGATTCAGCAGTGTGCCGAGTGTGCCCGAAAAACCCCAGGAAACCCCGGCGACGACCAACGCGACCAGGTCCGCGCGACTCTGCGTACCCGCGCGAACTCTCTCGGTCACGGCAGGGTCAGAATCTCTGCCCCGCTCGGGGTGATCAGGATCGTGTGCTCCCACTGGGACACGCGCGAGCCGTCCTTGGTGAGAACGGTCCAACCGTCGTCCCACATGTGCCAGTCGATGCCGCCCTGGGCGATCATGGGCTCGACGGTGAAGGTCATGCCGACCTCGATGACGTCGTCGAACTGCGGCGCGTCGTAGTGGGGAATGATCAGGCCGGAATGGAATGCCGTGTGGACGCCGTGACCGGTGTAGTCCTTGACGACGCCATAGCCGAACCGCTTGCCGTAAGCCTCGATGACCTTGCCGATCACATTGACCTGGCGGCCGGGCTTGGCGGCGCGGATACCGCGCATCATCGCTTCGTGCGTGCGCTCCGACAGCAGCCGATCCTCCTCGCGCGGCTCGCCGGCGAAGAAAGTCGCGCAGTTGTCGCCGTGCACGCCCTCGTGGAAGGCCGTGAGATCGATCTTGATCATGTCGCCGTCCTCGAGCGGACGGGCGTCGGGGATCCCGTGGCAGATGACTTCGTTGATAGACGTGCAGATCGATTTGGTGAAGCCGCGATAGCCGACCGTCGAGGGGTAGGCCCCGTGGTCACAGATGAACTCATGGGCCTTGCGGTCGATCTCGTCGGTGGTGATGCCGGGGGTGACGAGCGAGCCGGCGTACGCCAGCGCCTGCGCCGCCAGCTTTCCCGCCACCCGCATCTTCTCGATGGTCTCCGCGGTCTGCACGTGCGAACCGCGATAGGGGTCCGGCGCCTTGCGTCCCACATAGTGGGGTCGCGGGATCTCCGCGGGCACGGGCAGCGGCGGGGACACGGGATAGGGCTTGAGGGCTGTCACGAGGACACATCCTATGCACCCGGCGCACCGGCGTCCGGTGGGCGAAGTCAGAATGGGTGGTATGGCTGCGGAGAACGAGTACTACTTCTGTATGAAACATCGTGCGGTGGAGCCGTGGGACGGCTGCAAGTCGGGTGACCGGCTGGGCCCCTATCCGACGCGCGCCGACGCCGAGGCAGCGCTTGCCCGGGTCGAGTCGCGCAACGAGGAGTGGGACAACGACCCGAAGTGGAATGACGACGAGGACTGACCTGTAACTCGGCTGAAACATCGGTCGGGGCAGACTGGGCCCATGGACAAGCAGACCGAGTTCGTGTTGCGCACGATCGAGGAGCGGGACATCCGTTTCGTCCGCCTCTGGTTCACCGATGTGCTGGGGTTTCTGAAGTCGGTGGCGATCGCACCCGCTGAGCTGGAGGGCGCCTTCGAGGAGGGGCTGGGCTTCGACGGTTCGGCCATCGAGGGCTTCGCGCGCATCTATGAATCGGACATGGTGGCCCATCCTGATCCGGCGACCTTCCAGATCCTGCCCTGGCGCGAGACCCAGGATGAGGGTGGCACGGCGCGCATGTTCTGCGATATTCGCCTGCCCGACGGCTCGCCGTCCTATGCCGATCCGCGGTATGTGCTGAAGCGCGCCCTCAACAAGGCGGCCGATCTGGGGTTCACGTTCTATACGCATCCCGAGATCGAGTTCTTCCTGTTCGAGAAGAACCTGACGCCCGAGGGCCAGCCCGTGCCGATCGATTGGTCGGGCTATTTCGATCACACGGTCAGCAACACGGGCTCGAATTTCAGGCGGCGGACGATCACGACGCTCGAGCAGATGGGTATTTCGGTCGAGTTCTCCCATCATGAGAACGCTCCCGGCCAGCAGGAGATCGATCTGCGTTATGCCGATGCGCTGTCGATGGCCGACAACATCATGACCTTCCGGACCGTGGTGAAAGAGGTCGCGGAGAACGCCGGAATCCGTGCGTCGTTCATGCCCAAGCCGTTCAGCGATCATCCCGGTTCGGGCATGCACACGCACATGTCGCTGTTCAGCGGCGACACCAATGCGTTCTATGACGCCGGGGCCAGGTATCACCTGTCGAGGACCGGTCAGCAATTCATCGCCGGCGTGCTGAAACATGCCGAGGAGATTTCGGCCGTGACGAACCAGTGGGTGAATTCCTACAAGCGTCTGGCGTTCGGTGGGGAGGCGCCGAGCTATGTCTGCTGGGGCCGCAACAATCGCTCGGCGTTGGTGCGAGTGCCGATGTACAAGCCCGACAAGAGCTCTTCCGCCCGCGTCGAATTGCGGTCCATCGATTCGGCGGCGAATCCCTATCTGGCGTTTGCGCTCATTCTCCACGCGGGCCTAGCCGGGATCGAGAATGAGTACGAGCTTCCCGAGGAAGCCGAGAACGACGTCTGGTCGCTTACCGAGCGCGAACGTCGGGCCCTCGATATCAGGCCTTTGCCGCGCAACCTCGATGAGGCCATCCGGGCGATGGAGAACTCCGAACTCGCCATCGAGGCCCTCGGCGTGCATGTCCACGAGTTCTTCTTGCGCAACAAGCGGGCGGAGTTCGACGAATATCGTGCCCAGGTCACGCCCATGGAGTTGAGTCGGTATCTGCCTGTGCTCTGAGGGGTCGCGGGCTCTGTGGTCGGTGATGGTGGCTGGTTTGTTCGTGCTTGGGCGTTCGGCCTCGACCCCACCGCCGATGACACGCCAGGGCCGTGCCGGCTGACGTGCCATATGGCACGAGTTCACTGGAGGCGCGCGGTGTCGGGGACCAGGTCGTGCCATTTCGGAACCTGCGCCGGCCGCCGGCGTGTCGGGGTCTGATCCGATCTGTGAATCGCCAGCTGGGGCCACACCTGTGAGGGCCCACGTCGTCCGCCGATGTCTATGCGTGGATTTCACACAGCCGATCTCATCTGTGTGCGGCGACAAGGCGGGCCCCATTCAGCTTGCCCTCTCGCTGTGCAGGCGTACCAACCCCGCCGACCAGGCTGAAAACCCTGAATCGCGGCCGAGAATCCGTCGTTCAGCGTCCTTTCACGGCAGTCAGCGTCCGTTCCCCGCTTGGGCTTGCGCTATCTTGGGCCCGAATTCCATCCAGCTTGCCCTCGCCGACTCCGCCCCCGGTGCACGGGGCGCTCAAGACGCGAGGACAAGCTGTACGCGGTGGGGCGCAAGCTCAAGACGCCAACGGGAGCTGAAGCGCAAAACGGGAGCTGGACCCAAGCGGGAACGCCCGGACGTCGATTGGGTCCGAAAATTGTAGCCAGAGGTGCAATTTCTAGACCCAATGCCGAGTCCGGCGGAGGGACGGCATCAGTACAGCGGGAGCCACTCCGACAGGTCCGAGCGCACGCCGCTGGCGCGCAGGTGGTTGTGCTTCACGGCCTCGTCCCAGGTCTGGCGGCCGCGGCAGAGGCGTACGAACGTGAGGGGATCGGTCTCGACCACGGTCGGCGGGGTGCCCCGGGTATGCCGAGGCTCGCCGGCGGTGCCGCACTGGACGGCGGCGAAGGGTGGAATGCGCACTTCGATGGAGTGGCCCGGGTGACGGCGCCGGAG
>CAZEVN010000145.1:0-6067 GCA_964515145.1 uncultured Enemella sp. | reverse complement strand
ACCATGCGGTTCCTGCTCAATGTCATCTGGTTGCTCACCGGCGGGATCTGGCTCGCGCTGAGTTATGTCCTCTTCGGGCTCCTGGCCTGCATCTTCATCGTCACGATTCCGATCGGCGTGGCGTCGTTCCGGATGGCGTCGTATGCCTTCTGGCCGTTCGGGCGTACGGTCGTCGAAACTCCCCGCTCCGGCGCGGTCTCCGCGGTCGCGAATGTGATCTGGTTCATCGTCGCCGGCCTCGGGATCGCGGTCACCCACGTGACCACTGCCGCGGCGCAGGCGGTCACGATCATCGGCATTCCGCTGGCGATCGCGAACATCAAGATGCTGCCCGTCACGATGTTCCCGTTCGGCAAGAAGATCGTTGACAGTCGGGCCGTTCCGCCGGGCAGTCAGCCGCTGCTGTCGATCTGAGGGGTATATCACTCATGGAACGATTCGGACGAGCGGCGTTCCGTCAGTAGCATTGTCCTTGCGAATGCGCGCACGCTGTCGCCCCCAGGTGCCGATGACGGCGTGACTCAGGTCACATCTCACGATCGCGGGTGAACCAGGGTTGGTCTCCCGGAGGCAATATGTTGTGCCGCGTATCAGGTGAAAGGCATCAGCCCGTGACCCCCGAGGAGAAACATGTCCAACGATCCGGCCGTCCTTACTGCTGAGGGCCAGACACTTGAGCTTCCGCTCACTCAGGCCACTGAAGGAAACAGTGGCTACGGCATCGGCAAGCTGATGGCGACCACCGGAAACACCACTCTGGATCCGGGCTATACCAACACGGCTTCCTGTGTTTCCAAGATCACCTTCATCGATGGTGACCAGGGCATCCTGCGCTACCGCGGCTATCCGATCGAGCAGCTCGCCGAGCACTCGACTTTCGGTGAGGTCGCCTATCTGCTCATCTATGGCGAACTGCCGAGCGAGCAGGAGATGGCCGACTTCCAGGAGAAGGTCCTCAGCGCGTCGATGCTCGACGAGCGTATGCGTGACCTGTTCCGCTGCTTCCCGCGCAAGTCCCACCCGATGAGCGTGCTGGCGTCCGGCGTCAATGCGCTGGCTGCCTTCAACTCCAGCCACCTGTCGGTGACCGAGGAGGACCAGATCGAGGCTGCGACCATCCGCCTGCTGGGTCAGTTCCCGACCCTGGCGGCGTATGCCTACAAGAGCTCCCTGGGTGAGCCGTTCCTCTATCCGAAGAAGAACCTGGGCTATGTGGCCAACTTCCTGCGGCTGTCGTTCGGTGGCCCGCTGGAGGAGTACGAACTCGACGACGCCGTCGTTCGCGCCTTCGACACCCTGTTCGTGCTCCACGCCGATCATGAGCAGAACTGCTCCACCTCGACCGTGCGTCTGGTCGGTTCGGCCGAAGCCAACATCTATGCCTCGGTGGCCGCCGGCGTGAACGCCCTGTCCGGCCCGCTCCACGGTGGCGCCAACCAGGCCGTTCTCGAGATGCTCAGCCAGATCCGCGATCAGGGCCTCGACGCCAAGTCCTTCGTCTCGAAGGTCAAGGACAAGGAGTCCGGCGTCAAGCTCATGGGCTTCGGGCACCGCGTCTACAAGAACTTCGACCCCCGCGCGGTCATCATCAAGAAGCACGCCGACGAGATCCTGACCTCGACGGGCAAGGACAACGCCCTGCTCGAGATCGCCAAGGATCTCGAAGAGATCGCGCTGAACGACGAATACTTCAAGGAGCGCAAGCTCTATCCGAACGTCGACTTCTATACCGGCCTCATCTATGAGGCCATGGGCTTCCCGTCCTCCTATTTCACCGCCCTCTTCGCGCTCGGCCGCCTCCCCGGTTGGATCGCGCAGTGGCGTGAGCAGATGGCTGAGCCCGGCCGCAAGATCGGTCGCCCGCGTCAGGTCTACATCGGTGAGACCGAGCGTCAGTATCCGGTCAAGTGACCTTTGAGAGCGCGGCGTACGCGTCCTGACAGGGGCCGTCCTTCGGGGCGGCCCCTGTTGTTTTCACCGACCTGCTCGTGCGCCGAGACCCCCACCCGTGCATCGAGACGCCTGCTCGATCAGGCGTCTCGACGTACGCGCAGGGGTCTCGCGGGAGGTCTGGTGCGGACTCAGCGATCGCCGAGCGCAACCAGCGACCGTGTGCGGTCGCCGGTATAGATCTGCTTCGGCCGCAGGATCTTCTGCTCGGGATCGGTCACCTGCTCCAGCCACTGGGCCAGCCAGCCCGAGGTTCGGGGGATGGCGAACATGACCGTGAACATCTCGGTCGGGAAGCCAAGTGCCTCATAGATGAGCCCCGAATAGAAGTCGACGTTGGGATAGAGCTTCCTCGAGACGAAATAGTCGTCGTTCAGGGCGATGTGCTCCAGCTCCTGGGCGATCTCGAGCTTGGGGTTCACGCCCGTCACTGCGAACACATCGTCACAGGCCTTCTTGATGATGCGGGCGCGCGGGTCATAGTTCTTGTAGACCCGGTGGCCGAAGCCCATCAACTTCTCCTTGCCGGCCTTCACGCCGTCGATGAAGCTGCCGATGTTGGAGTGGTCGCCGATCCGGTCGAGCATCCGGAGCACGGCCTCGTTGGCGCCACCGTGCAGCGGACCGAAGAGGGCTCCGATCCCGGCGGACACCGAGGTGTAGGGATCGTTGCCGGCGGAGGCAACCGTGCGGACGGCCGTCGTCGAGCAGTTCTGCTCGTGGTCGGCATGCAGGATGAACAGGACCTCGAGCGCGCGAACCAGACGCGGATCCGCCCGGTAGTCGGACTCGCCCATGCGGAAGAGCATCGCGAGGAAGTTCTCGGTGAAGCTGAGTTCGTCGGACGGATAGACATAGGGCAGGCCGAGCGAATGGCGATAGGAGAACGCCGCGATCGTCGGCATCTTGGCGATCAGGCGGCGGACCTGCAGGGCGCGGGAGTCCTCATCGTCATACTTCCGGCCCGAGGGATAGAACGTGTGCAACCCCGCGACGGCGGCCATCATCGTGGCCATGGGGTGGGCATCGTGCCGCGTCTTCTCGGTGAGCGCCTTGACGTTCTCGTGGACGAAGCGATGGCTGCGGATGTCGTCGTTTCACACCGCCAACTGCTCGGGAGTCGGGAGCTCGCCGTGGATGAGGAGATAGGCGACCTCGAGATAGGTGCATTCCTCGGCGAGTTGTTCGATGGGGTGACCCCGATATTCGAGGATTCCCGCGTCGCCTTCGATGAAGGTCACCGACGAGCGGCAGGCGGAGGTGTTGACCAGGCCGGGGTCATAGGTCGACAGGCCGGGCGCGCCGTTCACCGCGATCTGCTTGAGATCCGCGGCTTTGATCGTGTTGTCGGTGATGGGCAGCTCATAGGTCAGGCCGGTGCGGTTATCGGTGATCGTCAGCGTTTCCATGTCCGCAACGTATTGCCGCACTGTGGCCGATCCCGGGCCGTCCGCTGTGAGTGTTGTCACGCCCCGGAGGCCTTCCGTTCCGACCGATTTGGCGTACGCCCGCCCGGGCGCGTAAAGTCTGCGGGGTTGCGCTCGGTCGCAAACGGGAGTTGGTTCACCGCGAATCGCTCCGTCTGTCCGGAACTTCGGGTTTCGAGAAGCGGTGCCGGTTTCCGGCGTGGCTCTCGCCCGCCGTCGAGGAGGCACCGAACGCCGCGTCCTGCTGAGTTCCGAGAGAAGAAGGTTTGCGTGTCCACGTATAGCCCCAAGCCCGGCGAGATCGACCGCAAGTGGGTCGTCATCGACGCCGAAGATGTCGTGCTGGGTCGGCTGGCCGTTGCTGCCGCCACCCTGCTGCGCGGCAAGCACAAGCCCACCTTTGCCCCGCATGTCGACGGTGGTGACTTCGTGGTCGTCGTGAACGCCGCCAAGATCGCCCTGTCCGGCAACAAGCGCTCGAGCAAGATGGCCTATCGCCACTCCGGTCGCCCCGGCGGACTGAAGGCCACCTCCTATGGCGAGCTGCTCGCCTCCGATCCCCGCAAGGCCGTCGAACTGGCCGTGTGGGGCATGCTGCCGAAGAACCGTCTGAGCCGTCAGCTGATCAAGAAGCTGAAGGTGTACGCCGGTCCGGAGCACCCCCACGCCGCGCAGCAGCCGCAGGCGTTCGAGATCACCCAGATCGCCCAGTGAAGCCGGGAGAGAACATGACCGAAAACGTTGCAGAGCACGAGATCGAGAACGACGAGAACGTGGGCGAAGAGGTGAACTCGTTCACCGAGGGTGACCGCGAGATCGCCTATCGCTCCGAGACCGGCGTCGGCGCGGGCCAGGCCGGCGAGCAGGCCACCTCCCGTCCGGCCGTCGTGGCCCCGGGCCAGGCCACCGGCCGTCGCAAGCAGGCCGTTGCGCGTGTCCGCATCATCCCGGGCTCCGGCCAGTGGAGGATCAACGGCCGCACCCTGGAGGACTACTTCCCCAACAAGGTGCACCAGCAGATCGTGTCCGAGCCGTTTGCGACCGCTCTGGTCGAGGGCTCCTATGACGTCATCGCCCGCATCCACGGCGGTGGCCAGAGCGGCCAGGCCGGCGCGATGCGTCTCGGCGTGGCCCGCGCCCTCAACGCCGTCGATGCCGAGGCCTCGCGCCCGGCGCTCAAGAAGGCCGGCATGCTGACCCGCGATGCGCGCATCAAGGAACGCAAGAAGGCTGGTCTGAAGAAGGCGCGCAAGGCGCCGCAGTACAGCAAGCGCTGATCGCGGTGGGTCGGCTTTTCGGAACCGACGGAGTCCGCGGGAGGGCGAATCACGACCTCACCGCCGAGCTCGCGCTCGATCTGTCCGTGGCCGCAGCCCATGTGCTTGGCGAGACCGGTGTTTTCGCTGGTCACCGGCCCACCGCAGTGGTGGGCCGGGACCCGCGCGCCTCGGGGGAGTTCCTCGAAGCGGCTGTCATGGCCGGTCTTGCCAGCGCCGGGGTTGACGTCGTCCACCTCGGCGTGGTCCCCACGCCGGGCGTTGCCTATCTGACCGCCACCACCGGCGCCGATCTCGGCGTCATGCTGTCGGCCAGCCACAACCCGATGCCGGACAACGGGATCAAGTTCTTCGCCCGCGGTGGGTCGAAGCTCGACGACGATCTCGAGGACGCCATCGAGGCCCACATCGGCATCCGGGGCGAACGTCCCGAAGGTGCCAACGTGGGACGCATCCGCCAGGACCACGATCTTGTGGATTCCTATGTCGATCATCTGGTCAACAGCCTCGGCCCGATCCGGCTGCGGGGGATCAAGGTGGTCGTCGACTGTGCGAACGGTGCCGCCCACCAGACGGCGGTCCAGGCGTTCTCGCAGGCCGGTGCCGACGTGGTGGCGATCCACGCTGACCCGGATGGCCTCAACATCAACGACAACTGCGGGTCCACCCACATGGATGACCTGCAGGCTGCCGTGCTCGAACACCGAGCCGATCTCGGTATCGCCCTCGATGGTGACGCCGACCGCTGCCTCGCGGTGGACGCGTCGGGGGCCATCGTCGATGGGGATCAGATCCTTGCCGTCCTCGCCCTTGCCATGCGGGAGCAGGGCAAGCTCGTCAACGACACCGTCGTGGCGACCGTGATGAGCAATCTCGGGTTCGTCATCGCGATGCGCAATGCGGGTCTGCTCGTCGATCAGACCAAGGTCGGCGACCGCTATGTGCTGGAGTCGATGAAGGCCAACGGGTTCACCCTCGGTGGCGAGCAGTCGGGTCACGTCGTCATTAGCGAGTTCGCCACCACCGGTGACGGCACGCTCACGGGCCTCCACCTGATGGGCCGCATGGCGGCGACGGGCAAGTCGTTGGCCGAGCTCGCGGGGGTCATGCAGCGGCTCCCGCAGGTGCTCATCAACGTCGCAGGCGTCGACAAGTCCAGGGCGGGCATCGAGCCCAATCTGGTCAAGGCTGTTCAGGCCGAGTCGCGTTCGCTCGGGACCACGGGTCGCGTACTCCTGCGCCCCTCCGGCACCGAACAGCTCGTCCGCGTCATGGTCGAGGCCGAAACTGATCAGCGTGCCCGTGAGGTTGCCGAGCGGTTGGCCGAGGAAGTGCGCGTACGCCTGTCGCTCTGAACGGAAGCACGAACAAGGCCCGGACCTGTTGGTCCGGGCCTTGTTTCGTTGGTCCCTG
>CAZEVN010000144.1:0-6098 GCA_964515145.1 uncultured Enemella sp. | reverse complement strand
GGCGGAGGGGTCTTGGCGTTCTTGATGAGTGACCGGCCCTCGCGGGCGGCGGGGACCAGCTGGGGTGCGGTCGACAGGAGGCTGAGGCGATAGACATCGCCGGCGTGGAGGTTGCCGAGGAGGGGATCGACGAAGGTGTCGACGACGGCCTTGCCGAAGCGGCCTGCGACGAAGTCGCCGACGGAGATGTCGCCGGTGATCGGTTTGATGCGCATGGGCTCCAGGCCGGCGCGGGCGAGGGCCGCGGGGGAGAGGAGCCCCGACTTGATCACGGGGTCGAGCTTGCTCGGGCCGGCGGGGCCGACGCCCTCGGGCAGGGGCACGAGCTTGCCCCTGTCCGTCCGGAGCCAGGAGGAGCCGGGCTGCGGTGCGACGAGGGACTCGATCAGGCCGAGCTCCGTCAGGAGGGGTTTGAGATGTGGCCCGCCCAGGAACATCGCTTCGGCACCCGTGTCGACAGGCATCCCGTGCCACGTCGCGGTGTGGAGCTGCCCGCCGATCCGATCGGAGGCTTCGAGGACCGCGACCTGATGGCCGCGTTTGGCCAGTTCTCGGGCGGCCACGAGGCCACCGAGTCCGGCTCCGACGACGAGAGTGCGAGTCACGCTTGTCGAGACTACCGGGATCTCCTGACGTGCGAATTTGAGACAGTTGGCAGCTTTAGGGAATATCCCTAAACCATCCAAAACTAGCTAACACGGGCGATGGCTTCCGGTGAAAAGGCGTTGAAGGGCCGGATATGCGGAGTTCACTGTTCCGCACTTCGACCGATACATGCGCCGGATCTTTCCGACGCTACTTGAAGACGCTTGACCGCTGCTGCGTTGATCTCACTTGGCGGCCTCCGCGGCGGCGATCTGGTCCGCTAGCTGCTTCTTGATCTCGTCCATGTCGAGGCCGCGGACGCCGTCGATCACCTGGTCCAGCGCCTGCGCAGGCAGGGCGCCCGGCTGGGAGAACACGAGGATGCCGTCGCGGAACGCCATGAGCGTTGGGATCGACGTGATGCGGGCCGCGCCGGCGAGGACCTGCTCGGCCTCCGTATCGACCTTGGCGAACACGATGTCTTCGTGCTTCTCGCTGGCGGCGTCAAAGATCGGCGCAAAGGCGCGACACGGGCCACACCAGGAGGCCCACCAGTCGACAAGAACGATGTCGTTGGTGGCGATGGCCTTCTCGAAGGATTCGGTTGTCAGATCAACGGTGCTCATGCGGTTCCTCTCGGTTCGGACCAGATGATACCCCTGGGGGTACCATTTCCTCAATAGGAAGTGCCGCGGACCGGAAGTTTCCGGTTTGTTCGTCCAGCCCGGTGTGTCGCCGTTCTGGTCTGTCAATGTTCCGGGGAAGACCCAACAACGGGTCCAGCCCCACCCCCAGGAGCTTTGATGACGGTCACCCATGCCCGCCAGGACGACGAGACGGCGTTCGTGCCCACCGCACCCGGGCGCCTGCGCGTGCGTCGCCAGCCCAAGTGGATCGCGGCCGGTGTGCTCGCCCTGTGTCTCGGCGGGCTCGGGGCAACGGTGCTCTATTCGACCGCGGCGGAGTCGACCGACGTCATCGTCCTGACCCGCACCGTTCCCCGCGGGCAGGTGATTCAGCCCGACGATCTGGTGACGACCCGGGTCGGCAACCTGGCCGGGGTGTCCTATGCCGATGCGAATCAGCGCGAGTCACTCGTCGGTCAGCGCGCACTCGTCGATCTGGCCCAGGGCTCGCTGCTGCCGAACGGCGCGGTCGGCACACCGGAACTGCTCCCCGGCTCGACCCAGCTCGGTCTCCGGCTCGCCCCCGGCCGCATTCCGGCCGACGAGCTTCCCGCGGGAACGCCGGTCCTTCTGGTGCCCCTCGCCGATGCCCGGCTCGCGCCCGACGAGAAGCCGGCCCAGAGCTCTCCTGCTCCTCAACCCATCCGGGCCACAATCCTCCTTCCCCCGCGGCCCGGGCCTGATGGGGTGGCGCTGCTGCTCGATGTGCGCGTGGAAGCGGTACGCGCCGCCGAGGTCGCAGCCCTCGCGGCGGACGAGCGACTCGCCCTGGTCCGGGAGGCCCACTCATGACGCTCATCGTCCTTGCATCCGCCTCCGGAGCGCCGGGCGTGACCACTACCGCTGTCGGGCTGGCGCGCTGTTGGCCCGGTGACACGTTGCTCGTCGACGCCGACCGGCAGCCCTCCCAGTCGGTCCAGGCCGGCTTCCTGAACGGTGCGCCCACCGGAGGCCACGGCCTGACCGGGCTGGCTCGCATCCATCGCGAACGCCGGTTCCTGGCCGACGAGATCCCGCGCCACTGCGTGCCACTCGGTCCCGAGCCCGAGCACCGGCGGCTCTTCCTGCCCGGATTCGCCCACCCCGGCTCGGCCGGTCTCTTCGTGCCGATCTGGCCGGATCTCACGCAGGGCCTCGAGCGGTTCCGGGCGAGCGGTTTCACCGTGATCGTCGATGCGGGTCGGATCGGCGACGGCCTTCCCGGTCCGCTGCTCGCCGCAGCCGACGTCGTCCTGGTGGTCACCCGCACACACCTGCGAGCCCTGGCGGGCGTACGCCTGCACCTGCCCGTCGTCACCGACCGACTGGCCGCCCTCGCGACCGGCACCGAGCTGGGGTTGTTGCTGATCGGGGAGGGCCAGCCCTACAGCGGCGCGGAGATCAGCCGACAGTTCGGGCTCGCGGTGTGGGGGACGCTTCCCGAACGCCCGAAGCACGCCGCGGTCTGGTCCGATGGCGCGCCGTCGCCGGCCCGCTTCGATCGCTCGCCCCTCGTGCAGGGGATCCGAGCCACGATCGCCACGCTCCGCACGGGCAACACCCCGTCGGCGGACCGTCAGGAGGTGACGCGCTGATGGCTCGTCCTGTCCTCCCGCCGCCGCCCCTGCAGGAGGTGGGGTTGTTCGGCGCGCGAGTTTCGATGGAGTACGCCGAGCCGGTCACCCCCGGCCGCACGATCCTCCGGGGACCGGCCGCACCTGCCTCCGACTTCACCGCCCACCGCCAACCATCCGCACGCATCGAATGGCCCCTCGTCGTCACCCTGCGCAGCCGGGCGTCGGCGGACATCACCGAGCAGTCCGAACGGGCGGCCACCGAAGGACGCCCACTCTCGGAACAGGACCAGCGACTCCTCGGCCGGGCGGTGATCCGACGCGTCGTCCGCGCCCATGTCGACCAGCTCAGCGCCGAAGGCGCGGCCCTGTGGTCGATCGACCACGAGGAGGCGTACGCCGCAGCGGTCGAGAGCGCGATCTTCGGCTATGGCCGCCTGCAGCCGCTGATCGAGCTCGACGATGTCGAGAACATCGAAATCCACGGCTGCGACTCCGTGGTGATCCAGCGCGGTGATGGCAGCCGCTATGTCCATCCGCCTGTCGCGGACACCGACGAGGAACTGGTCGAAGCCGTTCGCTTCCTGGGGGAGCGCAACCGGCCCAGTCGTCCGTTCGACGATGCCCACCCCACGGTGACGCTCGCGCTCGGTGAACGTTTTCGACTCCATGCGATCGGCTTCGGCCTGTCCTATCGCCCGTCGGTCACCATCCGCCGCCACAACCTGGTGGACATCGGCCTGCCCGATCTGGTCAACGCCGGGATGCTGCCGGAGCAGGTCGGCCGCTATCTCTATGCGGCCGTTCGCGCCCGGAAGTCCATCGTCGTGTCCGGCGACCAGGGCGCCGGCAAGACCACGCTCCTGCGTGCCCTCATCGCCGCCATTCCCGACAGCGAGCGGTTCGGCACGATCGAAACCGACTATGAACTGCTGACCCATCTCCAGCCCAACCGCCGCAACATCCTCGCGCTGCAGGCACGCGTGGGTCAGGGCGAGCGCCAGGACGGCCGGGCCATCGGTGAAGTAACCGTCGCCGACCTCATCCCGGAGGCTCTCCGGCAGAACCTCAGTCGATTGGTCGTCGGCGAAGTCCGCGGCGCCGAGGCGGCGGCGATGTTTGAAGCCATGCAGACGGGCGCGGGCAGTTTGAGCACGACACACTCCCACTCCTCATCCGCCACCATGGACCGCCTCGCCTCGCGCGTGGCCCTGGGCGGCACGCTCGGGATCGACGAGGCCTATCGACAGATCGCCCACAACATCGACCTCCTCGTCCACGTCACCCTGGTCGACGACACCTGGCGCGGAGGCGTACGCCGGCGCTATGTCTCCGAGATCCGCGAGCTCACGGGGGCGATCGAGGGCAGTCGCCCGGTCACGCACCTGACGTTCCTCGCCGAGGGTGACGGTGTCAACGAGCCCGGGTTCCGGCCCGATCCACGCAACGCGCGCGAGCTGTCGCGCTATCTCGCGGGGTGGCGCGCATGACGGCACTGTTCGCGGGCCTCTGTGGCTCCCTGCTCGTGGGTGGGCTCATTGCCCTCATCCACGGGCTCCGGCGTACGCCCGTCACGCGGTCCCGCCGCGCCTCCGAATCGCCCGCCGCAGGGTGGGCGCGCCTGACGCGTCGGCCACCGGGCAAACGTGGGCGCCGTCGGGACCTGTTCCTCGCCATCGGACTCGTGGTCGGGGTGGTGGCCTATCTGGTGACCGGCTGGGCGGTGCTCGTGGTCGTGGTGCCCATCGGGGTCGGGCTGGTGCCCTACCTGCTCGGTGACCCGCCCAACAACGAGATCGAAATGCTGTCGGCGCTGGATCGCTGGATCCGCGGGATGGCGGCGACCATCCAGACCGGCCACTCCATCACCGATGCGCTGCGGGCGTCGGCGCGGAATGCGCCGCCGGTGCTCGAGGAGTCCGTACGCCGGCTCGCAGCCCGCATCGGGCATCGCTGGTCGGTGCCGGAGGCGGTCGCGGCCATGGCGGATGAGCTCGATACGCCGGACGCGGATGCGGTCCTCGCGGCGTTGGGGTTGGCGGCCGGCCGGGGTGGCACGGGGGCCACCGCCACCCTGAATGCCCTCACCGATTCGATCACCGATCGCCTCCGGGCGCTGCGCGACATCGAGGCCGAACGGGCCAAGCCCCGCGTGGTGGTGCGACAGGTCACGATCATCAGCCTGGTGGTCCTGGGCCTGGCGTTTCTCGGCGGGCGGGAATTCTTCGCGCCCTATGCCACCCCGATCGGTCAGATCATCCTGGTCGCCCTGATCGCGGCCTATTTCGCGTCGCTCTTCGCGATGCGTCGCCTCACTGCTCCGCCCCGGCGCCAGCGGATCCTGCAAGGAGCGGCGGGATGATCGGGCAGGCATTCGCGGGTCTCGTCATCCTGACCGGCATGCTGCTGGTCGGTGGGCTGGTCGCGGTGGCGTACGGGCTCGTCCGCGCCCATCCCGCCCTCGCCGACGGGCTCGCCCAACTCGACCCGACGGGGCCGGGTCAGCAGCACCGGTCGGTGCCGGTCGCGACCTCCACCAGTGAGCGGGCGGGGCTCTGGCTCTATCGGCGTACGCCGGTCCCGTTGTCCGCGCGTCAACTGCGACTGCTCGAACTGCGCAACAAGCCGATCGCCGAGTTCTTCGCCGACAAGCTGGTGCTGGCGCTCATCGGGCTGTTCCTGCCGGGGCTGGGCGGGTTCATGGCGATGCTGGTGACGGGGCTGCCCGTGGGCGTACCCGTGCTCGCGGGCCTCCTCGGCCTGGTCACCGGTTATTTCGTGCCCGACCTGCAGCTGGCCAGGGGCGGAGAGCAGACCCGCACCGATGCGCGCGAGGCCCTGTTCACGTTCTTCGACCTGGTCTCGCTCGAGAGGATGGCCAACCTGTCGGCCACCCAGGCGCTCGAGTCGGCCGCGGGCGCGAGCGACAGCCCCTTGTTCGTGAGCATCCGCGGCGCGCTGCTGCGGGCACGGCTGGAGCAGCGCCCGCCGTACGCCGAACTGCGCCGCCTCGCCGAACGCCTCCAGCTGCCGCAGCTGGCCGACATCGCCGATGTCATGCAGCTCGATGAAACCGGCGCGGCCGTGACGACGACCCTCCGCGCCCGCGTACGCGAACTCCGCGATGCCCACCTCGCCGAAGCCAAGGTCGCCGCGCATGCCATCAGCGAGCGCATGACGATCTTCATGGCCATCCCCGCCATGGTGTTCGGCCTGATCTTCCTCACCCCGCCGTTGCTGCGGCTCATCGGCACCTGACTTCCCACGTTCGACC
>CAZEVN010000143.1:0-6190 GCA_964515145.1 uncultured Enemella sp. | reverse complement strand
CCGGAGAGTGTCGGCGAGCGTACGCACCGAGTCGGCCAGGATCCCGCGCGAGATGGCGATCGGGGTCCGGGTTGGGAGCGCACGGTTGAGGTCGTCGCAGTGGAGGACCCAGTCGATGCCGGTGAGCCGGAGCAGGTCGACGGTGCTGATGGCGGAGCCGTCATAGGCGACGACGGCCGGCAGGGCGGAATCCGCCAGGCGCCTGCCGAGCTCGGCGATGCTCTCCGTGAACTGGGCGGCCAATTCGGCACCGGCCTCGTGACGCGCGAGCTCCCGGGTGACGCGGGTCAGCCGGTGCTGGGTGAAGCCGCAGCCACCGAGGAAGTCGGCCAGGGCACCCGGGCGCTGGGTCGTCTCGTGATCGAGGCTGCTCAGGACGGAGTCCCCGACCAGGACTACGCGGGCGGTGAGGTCGATGACCTTGTCCTCCCGGCAGGGAATCGACCGGAGAAACTCGGCAGGACGCAAATCGGTCAAGCAGTCAGCAAGGCGGCGAGCCTGCTCGACCACTTCGCCGACTGCCCGCTTGTGCTGCTGCGCCATCACGACCACCACGCCAGCGTAGGCCGCGCTGGTTGCCCCGAGGTTGCGGCCTGCTGAACGCTTCGGTTCTTTTACCATTGGGCAAAGGGCGTTGTGGGCTCACAGTAGGGTCGTGCCGTGGCGAGAGCAGAGTCGGTGGCCGGAGGTTTGGCACGACGGGGCTTCCAGTCGGCAGCGACTGCGGCTTCCCTGTTGGAGTCGTGGGCGCTGCCCCCGGCTGACAGCGACGTGCTCGTGGCGCTCGCATCCGCCTCCTGTGACCCCGACCTGGCGTTCGAGGGGCTGGCGCGAATCGCGCGTGACGACACATCGATCCTGTCCCGCCTGGCAGCAGACCGGCTGTGGGCAACACAGGTGATCGATGTGCTGGCCGCGAGCGCGACCCTGCAGATCCATCTGTCGGCTCATCCGGAGCATCTGGAGGTGCTCCGCCAGAAGGCGGTACGCCGGCCCGGCGGGGAGTTGCGGGCGACTCTTCTCCGTGCGGTCGGGGCCGACCCGGCGGACCCTGTCCCCGTAGCCACCGACAATCGGACGGATCAGCTCAGGTTGGCCTACCGGGCAGAACTGATCCGGATCGCCGCCCGCGACCTCGGGGACCCCGACCCGATGGAGCTCATGGACGACATCGCCGAGGAGCTCGCCGACCTGGCCGATGCGACCGTGGAGAGCGCCCTGGCCCTGGCCCGCCAGGAGATCGGGCCGGCCGAGGCCCAACTGACCCGGCTCGGAATCATTGCGCTCGGCAAGACCGGTGCGCGCGAACTCAACTATGTGTCCGATGTGGACGTGCTCTATCTCGCCGAACCTGCGATCGGCGACGACGGCGAGCCGTTGGTGAGCCCGGAACGAGCGGTCCAGATCGCGACGAAACTGGCGTCGAGCCTGACGCGGATCTGCTCGGCACATACGGCGGCGGGAACGATCTGGCAGATCGATGCGGCGCTCCGACCCGAGGGCAAGGCCGGCCCGCTGGTGCGGACGCTGGCGAGCCACGAGACCTACTATGCGAAATGGGCGAAGGGTTGGGAGTTCCAGGCGATGCTCAAGGCTCGCCCGATGGCGGGCGACCTGGAGCTCGGCCAGAAATTCGTCGACATGATCATGCCGCGCGTGTGGCGGGCAGCCGAGCGGGAGAACTATGTGCAGGACTCCCAGGCCATGCGGCGTCGGGTGATCCAACACATCCCCGCCAAGGAGAAGGACCGGGAGCTGAAGCTCGGCGAGGGTGGCTTGCGCGATGTCGAGTTCACCGTGCAGCTGCTGCAGTTGGTGCATGGCCGGGCCGACGAGCGCCTGCGCACGAGCTCGACGCTCCGCGGCCTGCAGGCGCTCGTCGAGGCGGGCTATGTCGGGCGCGCCGATGGCCGCGAACTGGGTGAGGCCTATCGCTATGTGCGGCTGCTCGAGCATCGCACCCAGCTCTATCGCCTGCGTCGCACCCATCTGCTCCCGACGGCCCAGACGGACCTGCGGCGCATCGGGCGGAGCCTGGGCCTGCCCGCCGATCGGGTGACCGATGGCTGGCGCAAACGCGCCCGCCGCGTCCTGGCGCTGCACCGCAAGCTCTTCTATTCGCCCCTGCTCGAGGCGGTCGCGCGGATTCCCTCGGGTGAGGTGCGCCTGACCACCGAGGCAGCCCGGACACGGCTGCAGGCCCTGGGCTTCCTCGACCCGAAGTCGGCGCTGCGCCACATCGAAGCGCTGAGCCAGGGCATGACCCGGCAGGCCGAGATCCAGCGGCAGTTGCTGCCGGCGATGCTGGGCTGGTTCGCGGACGGCCCCAACCCGGACGCCGGGCTGCTGGCCTTCCGGCAGGTGTCGGAGAAACTGGGCACCACGCCGTGGTATCTCCGGGCGCTACGCGACGAGGGTGCCATGGCCGAGCGGCTGGCCCGCATCCTGTCGTCGAGCCGCTATCTCACCGACCTGCTCGCCCGCTCGCCCGAGATCCTGCAGATGCTGTCGGATGTCGACCAGCTGATGCCGCGCAACAAGGTCGCGCTCCTCCGCGAGATGACGCTGGTGGCCGACCGGATGGCGGATCCGATCGATGCGATCGATGCCGTCCGGGCCGTTCGGCGCAAGGAGCTTTTCCGGATCGGCGTGGGCGACGTGCTGGGCGTACTCGATCTGGACCAGGTCGGGCAGGGACTCAGCGACTGCGCGGCGGCCACGATCGACGCCGCGCTCAAGGTCGCCTCACGGCGGGCCGGCGAGGTCGACCTCGGCATCATCGCGATGGGCCGCTGGGGTGGAGAAGAACTCAACTATGCCTCTGATGCCGACGCGCTGTTCGTGGTCGCCGATGATGCGCGCGAGACCCTCGATGGGGCCACCGGGCTCATCAAGGAACTACGTTCGCTGCTGTCCCGACCGGGTCCCGAACCCAAGCTGGAGATCGACGCCGACCTGCGGCCCGAGGGCAAGGGTGGCCCGATCGTGCGATCGCTGGGGTCGTACGCGGGCTACTACGAACGCTGGTCCGCGACCTGGGAGGCGCAGGCGCTGGTGCGGGCGGGGCACGGCGCGGGCCACGAATCGGTGACGCGGGGGTTGCTGGACCTGATCGATCCGCTGCGCTGGCCGGCCGACGGGCTCACCTCGACACAGGTCCGCGAGATCCGCCGGTTGAAGGCCCGCATGGAGAGCGAGCGACTCCCGCGGGGGGCGGACCCCAAGAACCATCTCAAGCTGGGGCCGGGTGGACTCTCCGATGTCGAATGGACCGTGCAGGTGTTGCAGCTCGAGCACGCCGGTCGACACCCGGAGCTCCGCACGACGCGTACTCTCCCCGCGCTCGAGGCCCTGGCCAGGCTCGATCTCATCGCGGCAGGCGATGCCGCGGCGCTGAAGGAGGCCTGGGTGATGGCCGGACGGCTGCGCAACCGGATCACGCTGGTCCGGTCCAAGGCCTCGGATTCGTTGCCGCACGACCCCCGCGAGCTGGCTGCCGTAGCCGTCCTCATGGGCCATGGTCCGGGCGAGGCCTCCCATCTGGCCGCCGATTGGCAGCGGGTGGCCCGACAGGCGCGGAAGGTCGTCGACAGGTTGTTCTGGGGCGACTGACAGACTCTCTCCATGGATTCCACCGGTGTCGTCGTCCCTCGTGGCGAGAGTGATCGTCGCAGCAGCACCGCCCTGGGGCGGGCCGTCGTCGCCGACGCGTTGCGTGCCGTCGATCCGGTCGGGGCCGAGGCGGCGCTGCGGGAGAACGACTGGCGCAGTGGGTACGCTGGCCACCTGCGCCGGCTCGTTCAGGCGGGGCTCGGGTCGGGGGACGATGCGGCCCGGATCGCCACCGACGGGCTCGAGGCGCTCTGGTCGCGGATGCGCGTGGTCACGGCCACGGGAGCCGAGGCACCGCTGGCCGAGGCCGTGGGCCAGCCGGTGCAGCATGCCCTGGCCACCCGGACCATCACCGGCACCGCGGCGCCGGCCCCGTTCACCATCCCGTTCGGGGGCCGGCGGCTGGGCGGGGAAGCCTTGCTGGAGCAGGTCGACCTCTGGCAGGAGCAGGGCGCGCTGGAGCCGTCGGCCGCCGTGGCCGTACGCGAGGTGGCTGCCCATCCGGAATGGCTGTCCCTGCCCGGTCGCCGGGTCGTCGTGCTCGGAGCCGGTTCGGAGATGGGGCCACTGCAGGCCCTGCTCGAATGGGGTGCGGAGGTCATCGCGATCGATCTGCCCCGGCGGGATCTGTGGCGCCGGCTCGAAACGCTGGCCCGGGGTTCGGCGGGGGTCCTGCACCTGCCGGACGGCGCGGGGGAGACCGGAGCGGACCTTTTGCACGACCTGCCGGCGGTGCGCCAGTGGCTGACGGGCTTCGAGGGACCGCTGGTGCTCGGCAACTATGCCTATGCCGATGGGGCGACCAACCTTCGGCTGTCGTTGGCAACCGACGCCCTGGCCTCTGCGCTGACCGACGCGCGCGATGACATCACCCTGGCCTATCTGGCGACGCCGACCGATGTGTTCGGCGTACCCGAGGAGGTCGTGACCACCTCGATCGAGGCCTATGAGCATTCCCGACTGCGCGGGATGCGCCCGCTGGTGAAGGCGCTCAGCGCAGGGCGGCTGCTGCAGCGCAACTATCGTCCGGGCCCCGAACCCGGGATCGCCGATGCCGTCATCCCTCAGCAGGGGCCGAACTATCTGCTGGCCAAACGGGCCCAGCGCTGGCGGGCGACGGTGGCGCGGCGGGCGGGCGTACCCGTCTCGTTGCTGGTCGCGCCGCCCACCCGCACCCGGTCGGTCACGAAGAACCGGGCTCTGGCGGCCGCCTATGGTGGAGCGCACCATTTCGGCGTTCAGGTATTTGCACCGGCGACGAGCAATGTGCTGATGGCGGCGTTGCTGGTGCATGATCTTGTGACCGGTTCGGCCGTTGCTGACGAGCCCTGGCGCGCCGAGGCGGTTAAGGCGGTGCATGGCGGGTTGTGGCGGGGGCCGTACGCCCCGCGGAGCGCTCTGGGCATCGCCCTGATGCTGGGTTGGGGAGTGAGTCGTGGATAGGGGAGTGGGATGAAGATCCAGGCGAAGGAATCGTTGTGCATTGCGGCCGGCCGCTGCGTGGCCGTGGCCGAGGACGTGTTCGAACTCGATGAGGACGGCTTCGTCGTCGACGGCGAGATCGAGGTGCCGGCCGATCGGGAGGATGCCGCGTTCCAGGCGGCCGTTCTCTGCCCGGGCAAGGCGCTGGTGATCGTCGAGGAGTGACTCTCGGTACGCCTGAGGTTCCTGTGATGGGTGTGACGAATGAGCCTTAAGTTGTGGTTGAGGTTCAGGTGACATTCAGGGTGGGGGTTACTGGCGCGTACGCCGCTCCAGCCCGCATAAACAAAGGAAACACACGCCTGTAACTCAGGGATTTCGCAGATCAACTCCAATTCCTGCCATGTGAATTTCGAAGCAGGAGGCCTTTAGCTTCTCGACATCTGACTTCCCCACGGAAAGTGATCGATGTCATGAAGTTCGTCTCCGGCCTCTCCAAAGGGGCAGCCATCATCGCCGCGGCTGCCGTGCTGGGCTCGACTGCTGCCGTGACCGGTGCTGTCCTGGCCAGTCCGGCAAGCGCGGCGGTCGACACCTCCAGCCAGCGTGCCTTCATCCGATCGATCGCGCCGATGGCGCAGCAGGGTCAGCGAGAATTCCGCGTTCCTGCCTCGGTCGCTATCGCTCAGGCGATCCTCGAGAGCGGGTGGGGCAAGTCGACGCTCACCACGCGCGGAAATGCCTTCTTTGGCATCAAGTGCGGCAGCAATATCGGGAAAATCGCCACAGGGTGCCTGAATATGCGCACGCGCGAGGTTTTCAACGGGCAGCCGACCTATATCGTCGATGGCTTCCGCACCTATGACAGCCCGGTCGATTCTTTCCGGGATCACGGCAACTTCCTGAACGTGAACAGCCGTTATGCGAAGGCCTTCGACTATCCGAATGATCCGAAGCGCTTCATCGCCGAGGTGCATCGCGCCGGCTACGCGACAGATCCCACCTACACCTCGATGATCGTCAACCTGATGGACAGCTACAACCTCTATCAGTACGACAACCTCGGCTCGGCCTCCGCGACCCCCAGCCGCACCGCCACTCCGAGCAGCACCCCCACTCCGACCCGGACGGCCACCCCGACCCCGAGCGCCACCCC